>DATBZH010000069.1:0-3320 GCA_036513255.1 Candidatus Sulfotelmatobacter sp.
AACGGTCGCGCCTACACCTTGCGCGTGCGCTTTCCTCCAGCGAATCGTGCCTCGCTCGAGGCCATGCGCGATACTCTGTTGATTAGCAGCACCGGACACACCGCCACTTTGGGAGCGCTGGCAACGGTGGTCGAAACTCCCGGCCAGACTGAGATCCGCCGGGAAAACCTGCAGCGCCAGGTTGCAGTAACCGCCCGTCTTGAGGGGACCAATCTGGGCAGCGGGATGGCTGCCGTGCAAAAAACTGTCGCCGGACTGCACATCCCTTCGAGCATTCGAGTGGAATACGGTGGAACTTATCAGGAGCAACAACGCTCGTTCCACGATCTGGTCGTTGTGCTGATTCTGGCTATTCTTCTGCTATTCATTGTGCTGCTGTTTGAATTCGGAACCTTCGCTGCGCCCGTAGCGATTCTTTCGTCAGCGCTGCTCTCCACCTCTGGGGTCTTTATCGCGCTGCTGATTACTGGCACGACATTCAACATCTCGTCCTTCATGGGCATGATCATGGTGATCGGAATTGTTGCCAAGAACGGTATTCTTCTGCTCGATGCTGATCAACGATTACGCGCACTTGGCATCAACGACGAAGATGCGATACTGCAAGCCGGACGACGCCGCTTGCGACCGATTGTGATGACGGCCCTGGCTACGGTCGCGGGCATGTTGCCCCTCGCGTTCGCCATTGGCGCTGGATCTCAAATGCTGCAACCGCTGGCCATCGCGGTGATCGGCGGCGTTCTGATTTCCATGGTACTGTCCTTGCTTATCACGCCCGCGGTGCATTTCTTCTTGAGTGGAAAGAACGCGCATAAGGACGCTGTGGTCTAGCCGACGTCGTGCTCGACCGCGCTTGAGAGCCAAGTCTCATGTGGACCTGCGTACAACTCCTGAAATCTCTGTAACTTGGCGAAGTCTCCTCTTCTCCCCGCCAGCGGAGCGGCAGGCAAATGTCCGGTCGGACAGACGAGCCGGGCAACCGTGAGGTTGACGTTTTTTTGCCAGAGGAATTGCACTAGAATCATCTTGGTCTTCATCCGGCTCCGTCTCACGAGCCGGATGCAAGCTCCAAGAAAAACTGTGACCGACCAGGAAAAAAAATCAGGTCTCGACGAGCAGACTTTTCAAAGACTGCTGGAAGCCGCAAGTGTGCTCCAGGAGCACAATCGCGGAATCCGTAAGACGGCCGTGAGCCCGGAACCACACCCAGAGCAATTCCGAGCGCAGGCGCCAGCCACTCAAGATGCACTTCGAAAAGGTACTCCGCCTGCAGAAGAAGACACACGGACCACTCCAGACTACTCGCTCACTCTCGCCGAGATCGTTGAAGTACAGCATCAGATTCAGATACGCCATCTTGAATCTGACCGGTCAATGGCACTGGTCGCCGAGAGCATTGCACGTATCACCAAGGCAAGCGGAGCCGCCATTGGAATTCTAGAAGGAAACATTATCAGCTACCGTGCCGGTGCCGGTGCCGCACCGCCCTCGGGGAGCGAGGTTACACTGGAAACGGCCATTTGCGCCGACACCGTGCAAACCGGAAAAGTCCTGCGCGCGCCGGACGTGAACTCCGCGCTGATCTCCGATCCTGCGGTGTGCATCGAGCGTGGTATTAAATCTCTGGTCGCTGTCCCCATCTATCACGATGGGAACATCGCAGGAGCTCTGGAGCTTTACTTTGATCGATTGAACGGCTTCATTGAACAGGACATTCACACCTGCCAACTCATGGCCGGTCTGGTGACAGAAGCAATCAGCCGAGACGCAGGTTCGGCGCTGAAGAAGTCGATGGCGGCGGAACGGTCCTCGATGTTGGCCGCGATCGAGAAAATCAAGCCCAGTCTGGCGGCTTTGGCCGGCCCCCGCGCCGAAGCTTCGCCGGCTACGAAGTCCGGCAAGAATGTTGCCGAGCCGACCCTGAGCATGGCGGAGCCTTGTGCGTGCTGGAAGTGCGGAGGCCCGCTCATCGAAGAAGAACAGTTCTGCGGGAAGTGTGGGGCTCCGCGCATTGGTGATGTCGATACTGCCAGCATCCAGAGCAAACTGGCATCGGCCTTGCACATGCACCAGGCAAGCCGGGAGCTTCCCTTCGCGCCTTTCAACGAGACCGTCCCGCAGCTTGAGGAGCACGGCGCAGACACAGCAAACGATGTAACCGAGGAGCAGCATGAGGTTGGCGTGCTTCAACCGTTCTCGATTGCCGGACTGGAACAGGAGGATTCATCCCCGTCGGAATCATTCGTCTCCCATGCCCCCGAAGAAGACAGTGCCGAGACCCTGTCCGTTGGGTCGCAGGCAGGGAAAAACAATTTGGAAGCTTATCCCGGTGCGCTCGTGCGGGCGCGCCAACAGGAGATCATCTGGAGTTCCGCATCGAGGGCCCGGGAGTTTCTGGAGAGTCTGGCCAAGACTAGTTCCCCCGGAGCTCTGGCGCGCTTCTGGCGCGCGCGTCGCGGGGATTTTTATCTGGTCGTCGCGGTCATTCTGGTATTAGTTGTCGTTCGCTGGGGAATCCTGTCCAACCGTTCCGTTGGTGCCAGCGGCGGCGGAGGTACAGCTTCCTCCAGCGCGGCCCGGCGCAAGTCGCAGGCGGATGCAGATCTTTCCGTGTTTGACAAAGTCCTGATCAGTCTCGGATTGGCGGAGGCGCCCGAGGCTCCAGAATATAAATACAAAGGAAATCCCAGCGCGCAAGTGTGGATCGACCCTCACACAGCCCTCTACTATTGCCCGGGCTCTGAACTCTATGGCAAGACTCCGAAAGGCAAGTTTGCCAGTCAGCAGGATGCCCAGCTAGACCAGTTCGAACCAGCATCCCGAAGGGCCTGTAACTGACAGTTATGGCATTTCCAGCCTTCTTTTCCGGAGCCGAATTGACAACCTTGTTCGGTGGGAGTGCAATCATACCTACCGTCCCTATCGTCTTTCTCAGGAGAATATAGTGGCTCAGCCGACGGACGAGTCGAAAACGAGCATTTTGCCCGAGTCGGATCTGAATCCGCTGCAGAACCCGCTCTTGGGGGCTCACATGGGACGATGGGCGGAGGTGTATTTCACCACCCCACCCGCCAAGCGCGCACAAGCGGTCTCTGACCTGGTTCGAGAGCTTTCGAACAATTCCATGTCAGAACGTATTTCGTCCCCAAGTCCTAGGAGTGACCGCGGCAGAGATGACGATGAACCGATCTGGGGAAGAGTGGAAGAGGCTCGGTCACCGATTTCGAACGACATTTTCGAGCAGCCCGTGGTCGAGCAGCCATTGATCGCTTGCGAATCTTGTGGACATAAGAATGTCCCCCAGCAACGATTTTGCGGAA
>DATBZH010000070.1:0-35080 GCA_036513255.1 Candidatus Sulfotelmatobacter sp.
CCTCGTCTGATGGCGAGGCCGTTTTGCTTTTGCCGGATGATCGGACATCGCTGCGGAGAATCTTCATGGTTCGCTTCCCTTCCTCGCCTCAAAGTCATTACACTTTCACTGTATGAATCTTCCTACTCAACCCAACCTCAAGCTGGTTAACGATCCTTCTTATCGCGAGAATTATGCCAACAGCGTGCAGATGCGCGTGAACATCTGGGACTTCTTTTTGGCTTTCGGCACTTTGCAGCAGCAGAGCGAAACGCAGGTGGAGATAAAGAACTTCCAGGGAATTTATGTGAGCCCGCAACAAGCGAAAGCGCTTCTGGGGTTATTGCAGCAAAACGTGGCGGGATACGAAAGCGCTTTTGGCGAAATCAAATTGGATCCGCGGATGGCCGCACCCGGCCAGGTGAACTGAAGACTGTCGACGTGAACGGAAGTCGCCCCGTTTAGGTCAAGGGTAGCCGCGGGTCCGGTAGAATACGGGGCTGATGCGACAAGCTCGCTTGCACCCTGCGTTGGTGTTTACCGTTGTTTTTTTCGGAATTTTTCTGCTGCACGTTCCTCTGCTGTCGCTCCCTTACTTTTGGGATGAGGCTGGATATTACGTTCCTGCTGCGCGCGATATTCTGCTTACCGGAAGTTTGATTCCGCACACGACCGTGTCCAATGCGCATCCGCCGCTGGTGCTGGCATGGATTGCGCTGTGGTGGAAGTGTGCCGGATACGCGCCTCTGGTGACGCGTACGGCGATGCTGATGCTCGCCGCGTTTTCTTTGCTGGGAGTGTTTCGTTTGGCAGAGCGTGTTGCGAATGCGCAGGTCGCGATCGCTTCCACACTTTGTGTCGCAATGTATCCAGTCTTCTTTGCGCAGAGTTCGCTGGCGCAGGTAGATCTGGCTGCGGCGGGGCTGATCTTCTGGGCGCTAGTGGCTTATCTCGACGATAGGCCTGTGGCGACCGCGATTTGGTTCTCGCTGGCTGCGCTGACGAAAGAGACGGCGATTATCGCGCCGCTGGGATTGGCGGGTTGGGAAGTCTTGCGCCTGTATGCTTCCAAAACCGCAGCGCCTAAAGGCGCGATTCATTCGGGGCTTTTTTCGGCACGCCTGAAGACGTGCCTTGATACGAATCCTCCTACCGAGACGACAACTGCATCTTCCGGCAGTGCGTGCGAGAACGAAGGAGTTCCGCAAGCCTCCATCCAACGAACACTGGCGTTGCTACTTCCTGTGCTGCCGTTGATCGCGTGGTATGGCTATCACTATGCGAAGACGGGATATGTGTTTGGCAATCCGGAGTTCTTTCGTTACAACGTCGCTGCCACGCTAAGCCTTCCGCGCTTTGTGCTGGCGCTGGGCCTGCGGCTATGGCAGGTGTTCGCGTATCAGCATCTTTGGGTATTGACGCTGGCGATGGTTCTTGCAATGTGGCTGCCGCCACTGGAACACGATGGTGCGCCGCGGCGGCGAATCGCGATTTCTGTGCAGCTTGTTTTCCTTGTCGTGATCGCCAGCTATGTAATTGCCATGGCTTTGATTGGTGGAGCGGTGCTGGCGCGGTATATGCTTCCCGCGGTTCCGCTGGTGATTATCGCTGCGGTCTCAACCTTGTGGCGGCGCGTGCCCTACTGGCCGATATTCGTTGCTGTTGTGGTCGCGGGATTCGTGCTGGCGTGGTTTGTGAATCCGCCGTATGGCTTTTCCCCAGAAGACAATTTGGCATACCGCGACTACGTCAAGCTCCATCAAGATGGTGAGCAGTTTTTGGAAGCGCGTTATCCCATGTCGCAGGCGCTGACGGCGTGGCCGGCCTCGGATGAACTATCGCGGCCGTGGCTGGGATACATTACGCGACCGGTGCAGGTGGTGCGTATCGAAGATTTTTCGCTCGAACAGATTTTGTCGGCGGCGGATTTTCGCACGAACTTCGATGTAGCACTGGTTTTCTCGACAAAGTATCAGCCGCCACATGGAACGCTCGACCGGTGGCAAACATGGGAGGCTTTGAAAACTCGCTATTTCGGCTTTCACCGCGACTTGCCGCCAGCAGCGATTGCGCAGATGCTCGGCGGGCGCATTGTGTTTGAGGAAGAACGCAAGGGGCAGTGGATTGCGGTGATTACGGTGGAGAATATTGAGAATGCGCGGAGGCCGGACAGCACTAGTAGGATGACAATTGCGAAGCGGTAGCCGAGGGCCTCATTCCTCACATCTGGCGCTGCATCAACCGGCAGGAATGAGTTTTGATCACCAGCCACACTTGCCTACCGGAAGCGAGTTGCAGAGCGTCACGCGCCGCAAGAGTAAAGTGAACTTCCATCTCCACGCCGCAGTTCACGCGAGCGGAGACGACTACGTCGCGCTGCTCCAGCGACACGATATTTCCTTCGATCACGTTTCTCGCACTAAGGCCAACCGGTGGGACTATCGCCAATAGAATGTCCCCGGCGTAAATCCCGACTCGGAGTTGCGTGCCAACTTCCGCTCGGATTAGCGGCGTCTCGAACGTCACGGAGTTTTGACCTTCGGCAAACAACTTGCATGTCATGGTCCCGCGATCAGGGTTCGTTGATTCCACCGTGGCGTCGAAGATATTCTCGAAACCAGCGAGTTGCGCGATGGTCTCCTGGCGCGGCGCATCAAGAACTTCGTGCGGCGTGCCCTGGGAGACGATACGCCCTGCCTCGATCGCAACGACACGCTCTCCCAGAGCAAAGACTTCTTCGCGGCTGTGAGTCACATAGAGAATCGGAATGCCGTGAGCTGCGTTCCAGGAGCGCAGATCGGAAATAATCTTCGCCTTCGTAGCTGCATCAAGAGCAGCTAGTGGCTCGTCCAGAAGCAGAACTGCGGGATCGGTCACGAGAGTACGCGCCAAGGCAACGCGCTGACGCTCACCCCCGGAGACTTCGCTGATTTTGCGTGTCCCCAATCCACTTACGCGAAACGCGTCGAGGATTGACGCACAACGGTCGCGACGTTGGCCGCGCAACAGGTGACTCAGGCCGTACTCGATGTTCTCCCACACGGTTAAATGCGGGAAGAGAGCCAGGTCCTGAAACACGTATCCGATCTGGCGCTTTGCAGTTGGAACATTGACAGATGTCGATGT
This sequence comes from Candidatus Sulfotelmatobacter sp., assembly GCA_036513255.1. GTDB lineage: Bacteria > Acidobacteriota > Terriglobia > Terriglobales > Acidobacteriaceae > Sulfotelmatobacter. The sequence goes on from DATBZH010000070.1 coordinate 3,106, forward strand.
ATCGAACAGAACCCAATCGTCGATCGCTACGTGGCCGGCATCGGGCAATAGCAGCCCAGAAACACAATCGAGAATCGAGGTCTTGCCCGCGCCGGACGAGCCAAAGAGAATCGTGAAGCCCGGTGCTGCATGGAACTCGAGATCGAGCGAGAAGGCATCGCGAGCTTGGCCGAACTGCTTGTGAAGCTGAACGGTGAGCGTGGAGGTCATTCGTTGCCGTTGTTGTAACACGCCTTGCGGAAGCTTTAACACAGAGGCCACGGGGAACACAGGGTAAACCAGGCCGGCGGATCTTGCGCATCTCAGATCACGGGGCCGATCCGATGCGGCCTTCGATTCAGCCCATAAACCACGGACAGCACGGCAAAACAAAATACCAGCAGCAGCAGCGAAGTTTCATGGGCGGCGGCATAATTCGAGGCCTGCACCTGGTCGTAGATATCGATGGAGACGGTGCGGGTAACGCCGGGAATATTGCCGCCTACCATCAGCACGACTCCGAACTCGCCCATGGTATGAGCAAATGTGAGAACAATGCCGGTGACGAGGCCGGGCACAGAGAGTGGAACGATCACGCGAAAAAAAGTCCGTAAGGGCGAAGCGCCCAGCGTGGCGGATGCTGCAATCAGTTTGCGGTCGATGGCAGCGAATGAAGCGGCAAACGGCTGCACGGCAAATGGGAGACTGTAAAGAATGGAACCGATCACGAGGCCAGTGAAAGTGAAGGCCAGGGTGTGGCCTGTACGAGCGATCCACAAGCGGCCCAGCGGACTGCGCGAACCGAGCGCTACCAAAACATAGAAGCCAAGTACGGTGGGCGGAAGAACGATGGGCAGTGCGACTACGGCTTCGACAAAAAACTTCCAGCGCCAGTGGGAGAAAGCAATCCAGCAGGCGAGAGGCAGGCCGAGCGCCAGCAGGATTGCGGACACGATGAGCGCGAGTTCTACGGTGAGGCCGAATGCTTGCCAATCAATCGACATGTTTCCTTCACTATTTCGCTTCGGGCAATGTAAATCCGTAGCGCTGCAATATCGCACCTGTTTCTTTTGTTTTCATGAACTCGATAAACTCCGCTGCCTCTTTACTGTGCTGCGAATGCGAAAGCACAACCGCGCCCTGATCGATTGGCGGGTAGGCGTCGGCTGGGACAAGCCAGTACTTCCCTTTCCCGTTCATTTCTGGCGCCTTGACGTGAGCCAGCGCTACAAAGCCGACCTGCGCATTGCCGGATTCCACAAATTGTGCGGCCTGGGAGATGTTCTCGCCCATCACCAAGCGGGCGGATACGCGATCATACAAGCCACCGTGCTTCAACGCCGCCACTGCGGCGCGCCCATAAGGGGCATGCTGCGGGTTGGCGATGGCAATCTTCTGCACGAATGGATCGAGTATGGCATTCATTCCATCGCGCTCGAAATCTAGTGGCGAGTTTGTCGTTGCCCATAGCACTAATTTTCCAACCGCATAACGATAGAGCGTGGCAGAAGAAGCGTGGCCTTCTTTGATGAGTTGCTCGGGATATCCCATGTCGGCGGAGAAGAATGCATCGAACGGGGCACCATTCTCGATTTGCTGAGTGAGCGCGCCAGATGCGCCAAAAGAAAGCTTCACTTCAATTCTCGTCTGCTTTTCGAAGCTCGCGGCGATGTCTTTCAGAGCCGCGCTCAGATCTGCGGCAGCCGCAACGTTGATTACTCTTTCCTGGCCCGCGGCCGAGACAGTCAATGTACACGCGAGAACAAATACCGCAACACGACGCACACTAGCTTTCATTTCCAATCCTCAATCCTTTCGCAAAGATTTGCAGGCAGCCAGTCCCGTCTTCCTGAACCACCGCGATGATCGAACTAGATTGTACAAGCCAATCCCGAGACTCAGGACCGCAACGGTGTTCACATTTTTCCCGAAGTGGGCCAACCATGCATGATTATTGCGCTTTTGCGTTGACCCGTGCCGGTCGTCTCTCGATACTGGCAGCCAAGCGTTGTCATGATGAATTCTTGTTCGCGGCACTTCGTTCGCTGTTTGTTCTTGCTGCTGTGCTTCTTCTTGGTGTTCTCTCACGCGGAGGGCCAGGGCGTGAAGTACACAGATACCGGAATTCGCGCCGCCAACCCGCTCGCTGATCATACGAAAGAAAAGGATGCATGGTTCTATCGCGGGCGCGTGGTGCCGGGAGCGAATTCCGCCGAGCTTCGGCGTCGCGCTTTCCAGACGAAGATGGAACTGCGAAAACGACGGGCCGCGGCGCCGAGAGTCGTTGGTGCCGGTGTGCCTGTATCGTTCACCGGCACGTGGACGCCGCTTGGTCCGGTGCCGCTAACATCAGACGCTAGCGGAATTGGCATTCAGGATTATCATCAGGTTTCCGGGCGCGCGACTGCTGTCGCCATCGATCCTGCCGACCCGAGCGGCAACACGGTCTACGTTGGAGGCGCGCAAGGCGGTGTGTGGAAATCGACGAACGCCGCCAACCCTACCGCTAACAGCATAACCTGGACCCCTTTGACGGACGATCAAGCGACGCTTTCCACCGGCTCGATTGCCATACAGCCCGGCAACACCAATCCCGCGCAGAGCGTGATTCTTGTGGGCACAGGCGAGGCAAATGACTCGAGCGATTCTTATTATGGCCTCGGAATTCTTCGTTCCGCCGACGCGGGGAATTCGTGGACGCTAATTTCGTCCGCAAATGGCGGGGCGCTTTCGTTTAGCGGTCTGGGTGGAACGTGCATGGCGTTCAGTAGCACGCAAACGAACACGGTCGTCTCGGCAATGGGTACGTCGACAGAAGGAGTTGTTAGCGGGGCCGCGACTACTAACACAATGCCTGGTTTGTATACGTCTGCCGACGCCGGACAAAGCTGGACCTATGATGCATTGCTAGATCCCGGCAACCAGCCAACCGACGGAACGTCGGCTACGTCTGTTGTCTATAACAGCGGAGCCGAAATGTTTCTGGCTGCGGTTCGTTATCACGGATTTTATTCTTCTCCGGACGGCGTGAATTGGACGCGGCTGACGAACCAGCCGGGGGGCGCTGTTTTGAGCACCACCGCGTGCCCGGCGGTTTCATCTTCGAATAACTTTGCCTGTCCTATTTATCGCGCCGAAATCACGGCGGTTCCCGCCCGAAACGAAATGTACGCATGGATTATCTCGCTCGATGCGAATGGAAACGCGGTAGATGGCGGCGTCTGGCAAAGTCTCAACGGCGGCGGTTCGTGGACTCAAATCAACGACGGCGGCATCACCACTTGCGGCGACAGCGAAGGCTGTGGCGTGGAGCAGGGATACTACAACCTGGAACTCATGGCAATGCCCAACGGGTCTGCGACCGATCTTTATGCGGGCACCATCAACCTCTATAAATGTTCCATCAGCTCTCTCAACCCCACGTGCAACACAACCGGTTTTTTGAATCTCACGCACGTGTATGGCTGCGACCCGATAGCCGCGCCGTCTCATGTGCATCCCGATCAGCATGCGCTGGCTTCTATGATTCCGACTGGAGGCAGCGACAACGGAGGCGGACTGATTTATTTTGCCAATGACGGTGGAATCTACCGCGCGCTCAATGCGTTTACAGGGTTGAGCGATGGTTCGTGTTCGGGCACGAATCAATTCGACGATTTAAATCAAAATCTGGGATCGATGACGCAATTTGTCAGCTTCTCCCAAGATCCTATGAACTCCGGAACGTTGCTGGGCGGAGTTCAGGGCGACGGCTCGCCAGCAACAGCAACAGCTCTCACCAGCTTAGGTTGGGGAAATGTTAACGGAGGCGATGGAGGCTTCAATGCCATCGATCCCAACGCAACTTCGAACTGGTTTACTTCCATCGCCGATGTTCCTCCGGGAGGTCTGAGCATTCAGGAATGCTCCAGCGGCGTCGATTGCCATGCGCAGAACTTCAGTGTTGTGGTAGGCAGCAATGACGTGGGTGGCGACGATGGAGCGTTTTACGTTCCATATGTGCTCGATCCGCAATCTTCAACCACTCTCGTGGTGGGCACGTGCCGCGTGTGGCGCGGGCCTCGGCTAGGCGGGTCGTACTCGGTGCTGAGTCCGAACTTTGAAACTTTGGGCTCTGGCAGTTGTTCGGGAAATGAGATCAACCTGGTACGGGCGCTTGCTGCCGGCGGACCGACTGACAGCAACGGTTCCGAAGTGATTTACGCGACGACTGATGGCTCGGGACCACTAAACGCAGGGTCGCCCGCTGGCGGAAATGTTTGGATCACTACGAACGCTACGGCCGGCACATTCGCCGAAGTGACACAGAATATCAATCCCAACCAGTTTCCGGTTTCCGGTGTAGCGATTGATCCGTCCGATCCCACGGGAAATACTGCCTACGTCACGATAATGGGTTTCACCGGCACTACCGGACATTTTTGGAAAACCACAAGCGCCGGTGCGACTTGGACGGACTTCACTGGCCAAGGCAGTACCGGTCTGCCCGACGTGCCGGCGAATGCTATCGTGGTCGATGCAAGCACGAGCACAGTTTTCGTAGGAACAGACGTAGGGGTATTTGCCAGCAGCACTGTGGCCCCGAGTTGGAGCGAGATGGGGCCGAATTTGAGCGGCGGACAATCCGGCTTTCTGCCCAATGTCGCGGTTACCGCGCTTGCCATCTTCGACGCTGGCAGTCAGAAACTCTTGCGCGCTTCGACCTATGGGCGAGGCATGTGGCAATTTGACTTGAATCCAGCGGCGGATTTCGCGTTGACTATCTCCAATCCTTCGCAGACGGTTTTATTGGGTCAAACAGCCACATTCAACGGCTCCGCCAATCCGCTCAACGGCTACAGCAACTCAATCACGCTGAGCTGCGTAGCGGGAACAACATTGCCGCCGAGGAGTTGTGTCCCGACGCCGTCTGTCGTTCAGCCGGGAACAACGGGCTTCACGGTAGCCGCAAGTGATGCAGCCGGAGTTTACAGCTTTAACATCCAAGGCGTCGGTTCCGATCCCAGCAATATTACGCATCAGGCGCCGGTAACGTTGCAGATCCTTAGCAGCGTCCCAGACTTCGTACTGAGCGAACCTTCGAATTTTCCCCTCGTTAAGGCGGGTAGCGTCATCACCGGCGCAGTCACAAACGTAGCCGCAGTCAATAACTTCGCCGGAACCGTGGCGCTATCTTGTTCGGTTTCGGCTGGGGGCGGAAACTGCAACGTTTTCCCTACGCAAGTCAGCACCTTCCCCAACTCCGTCGTTGTTACGGTGAACGCCACCGGAGTGAGCGCCGGAAGCTATCAACTGACCGTGCAAGGAACGTCCGGTTCGACGACTCACACGCTGACCGTGCCGTTCAATGTCAGCGACTACCAACTTGCGGGGACTCAATCTCTCACAATTGCGCCGGGCACACAGGGAACAGCCAACCTGACCATCACTTCCTTGAACTCTTACAGTGGCGAACTCCAGGCAACTTGCAATGTCTCCGCCTTGTCGCTGGCAACTTGTTCCTTCAGCCTGGGAAATCCAATCATTGTAAGCGGCGGATATTCCATCCCACTGGCAGCGACCATCGGCGTCGGCGCGACCACCCCGGGCACTTACGACGTCAACATCAACACGCTGGACTTACAGGACAATAACGGTCAGCCAGTTCACAACTTGTCAATTGCCGTAACCGTTCCGCCCGCGGATTTCAGTCTCAGCCCTTCGACCCAAAGTCAGACAGTCGTTGCCGGCCGGACGACTGGAGCTGTTTACAACTTCATTGTCGCGCCAAACCCGAGTGGATCGTCATTCCCAGGGTCTATCTCGTTGACTTGTCCTCACCTTCCATCTGGGGCGCAATGTGCGTTTAATCCATCAATGCCGATCACTCTGGGTAACGCCCCGGCGAATGTCGTCATGACGGTCTCCACGACTGCCACGACTTCGCCGGGAACTTATCCGTTGACGATCACAGCGACCTCGGGCACGCTCGCACACTCCGTCAGCGCGGTCCTGATTGTGACAGCAGCCGCAGCGCTCGATTTCAAGTTGGTGGCAAATCCGGCTTCCGGCAGCAGCGAAGCGGGAACCCCGGCCACGGTTTCATTGACGTTAACTTCGATGGCCTCAAGTGCCATTCAAGTCTCGGTAACTTGCGACGATAGTTCGCTGCCCGGCGCGCAAAGCTGCTCACTGCTGGCCCCTCTGAGTCCGATTAGCGTGAACCCCGAAGCTTCCGTATCGGTGAGCGCAACCATCAACGTTCCGAACAACGCGACACCACAAAATTACAACATCGTCTTCAGCGCCCAGGATGCAACCGGAAGCCAGGCTGTCACGTTCACGCTCCAGATCGTTCCCACTTTCTCCGTCACGAACGCAACTCCCACGCAAACCATCACAACAGGGCAAACCACAGGCGCATATCAGCTAACTGTCGCGCCAAATCCGCCGGGGTCGTCGTTCTCCGGCGCAGTAACGCTTTCTTGCGGCTTTGGCCTTCCGCAAGGAGCGCAGTGCATTTTCAGTCCGTCCACGCCGATCACTCCGGGAAGCAGCGCTCAAAACGCCGTGATGACGATCTCCACCACTGCGGCTACCAGCGAATTGCGAATGCCTGTCGAACGCCGCGGGTATTTTTATGGCGTCAGTCTGATGCTGCCGGGAATCTTGCTCGCTTGGGGCTCGCCAAAGCGAAACCGGAGTCACTCGCGGAAAGCCATTTTCCTTGCGATACTGTTTTTGCTGGTGATCGGTTGGACATCCTGTGGCAGTGGACCTACGAGTACGAACAGCAGTACGACGAGCGGTCAGCAAACCACGTCCGGAAACTATACGATCACAGTCACTGGAACCTCGGGAGCGCTTAGTAGCAGCACCAATGTCGGCCTGGTCGTCGAAGCACCTTAGACGTCTAATTCTTGCTGCGGGCGTTGCCGGCTGATGCCCGATTCCCACTTCAATCTGGTTATCGTTGGCGCAGGCGTTGTTGGTCTCGCTACCGCGCTGGAAGTCACGCGCCGCTTTCCTCACTTAAGTCTGCTGGTGCTGGAAAAAGAAGACCGCGTGGCGCGCCACCAAAGCGGACACAACAGCGGAGTCATACACTCCGGTGTTTACTACAAGCCCGGCTCGCAGAAAGCGCGGCTCTGTGTCGCCGGCGCGGCGGCCATGGTCGAGTTCTGCCGCGAACACGGCATCCCGCACAATATCTGCGGTAAAGTGATCGTGGCCACTGACGAAAGTGAGTTGCCGCGACTGGAGGAATTGCGCCAGCGCGGGGAAGCCAACGGGCTCGCTGGGCTACGCATGGCCGGAGCCGGCGAACTGCGCGAAATTGAACCTTACGCAAGCGGCTTGCGAGCGTTGGTCGTACCTTCGACGGGGATCACAAATTACGCAGCAGTCTGCGAAAAATATGCAGAGATGATCTCGGCAGGGGGAAGCACGATTCTTACTTCGTCGCCGGTGACGGCGATCCGGCGCATGCCCAACGAAATCGTTGTGGAAACTCCAGGCAAAGTTTTGTCTGCGGACTTTGTTATCAACTGTGCGGGATTGTTCAGCGACCGCATCAGCCGAATGGCCGGCGATGATCCCGGAATCACGATTGTTCCCTTCCGTGGCGAGTACTACGACTTGGTTCCCGAGCGCGCACCGCTGGTGCGGGCACTGATTTATCCTGTGCCCGATCCTCGATTTCCTTTTCTCGGCGTACACTTCACGCGCCGCATTAATGACACCGTCGATGCCGGGCCAAATGCGGTGCTGGCGTTGAAGCGCGAAGGATATGGTCACGCCGATATCAGCGTGCGCGATCTCGCTGATGCATTTTCATTTCCGGGATTCTGGCGCATGGCGTCGAAACACTGGCGCAACGGGCTCGACGAATTTCGCCGATCATTTTCGAAACGGGCTTTTACGCGAGCGCTGCAACGGCTCGTGCCCTCGATTCGAGAAGAAGACCTCGTTCCCGGAAAGTCCGGCGTTCGTGCCCAAGCTCTGCAACGCGACGGCACCTTAGTCGACGACTTCAGCTTCGTCCATTCCGACCGAATGCTGCACGTGCTAAACGTTCCCTCGCCTGCGGCTACTGCCTCGCTCATGATTGGCAAAGCGATTGTTCAAATGGCAGCGGAAGAATTCGATCGCTTGAACTCCTCTTATCTGAAATAACAGGATCCGTTAGGACTGGATTAGCCCTCGCCTCTTGCCAGGCCATTCGAATGAGCCCCCGCAAAGCGTCGGCATGGATGCGGGACAAGCGAGCCAGAATCCACGGATAGTTGAGGTAGTGATCGGTGATGTAGTACGTCGAAGGGTCGGCCGCCATCATCTCAGCGCGCCTCTCAGCATCCGTACGAACGACCAGTGATTCGCCATCCTGATGAAACCGCAGAAACAATGCGCCCCCCACTTTGAACCCAGGCGTGCCGTAGGATGAGCATTCTTTGACGTTGTCTAGCGAAAGCGCGGTCTTACGAACGGTCTCGAAGGTCACAGGCATACACGTCTGGTCTTACAACGAATATCCGCGCGGTACTTCGGCAGAGACTAAACCGCAGTCTCTCACTTGTCAGTTCCCACCCAATTCCTTGGCCGCGTCTTCCAATGCTTTCTGATACTCCGCGTGGTATTGCGCGTAGCCCGGAGAGCCGGGATCATAAGCCACCAGCCAATCCTGCACATAGATTTCGAAGATCTGTACGCGCTGGCTGACGGCGAAGGGCAGCATATCGACTAGCGACCCTACGTCACCGGAGTGATCCGGTCGCGTCGGTCCGAGCGTTTGCAGAATCAGGGGAACCTTGCCGCGCGCCTGGCGGAAGATGCGGCACCAATCGGCCATGCAGGGCTTCCCCGCGGCATCGTTGCGCGCGTCATCCGCGGAGAGCCCCTGATTGCCGATGGCGATTCCATCTTTCACAGCGCGTTCCGCCACAGCGGCGGAAAAATCCAGCTTGGGCGGTTCGCCATAAGCGTTCAATCCCACCGCGAGTTGCTTCGGCGAGTTCAGCGACTTCTGATAGTCGAGCATGGCGAAGATATATTTTCGCCAGGTGTCGTCGGAAAATCCCTGGTCTCTCATGAAGTACATGCAGGCGGGGAAAATCTCGCCGCCGGCGCCGAGACCAAAACGAATGTAGCCGACCGCGGGATTCGATCCGAAATGCTCGACGACGGCGCTCATGAACGATTGATAACTGGTCATGAACTCAGAATTCCAAAAGACCGGCACGTGTCCGAAGGCCGGGCAATTCACGGACGGCACCTTGGCGAAGACCCATTCGGGTGTAGCGCTCGCGTTCTTGCTGTAAGTGGTAGCCCAGACAATCAGATTGACTTTTTTCCCTGCCTTGACCCAGGGTGCGATTTGCCCTTCGATCGAAGACCAGTCATAGCGTGGATTAGCCTGTGGACCGCGGTCTATCTGATTCCACACTAGATAAAAATTAGCGCCGCAGACGGCTGGGTTGTGCAACAGAACGCTGGCGCGCGCATTGACCTTCGCTCCTGGGAACAAAATCACGAACAGTCCGTGGGGCGCATTCGGCATTTCGACGCTCGTGCCCGGCGCGCTATCGGAGCACTTTGGCGAGGCTTCACGCATGGCCGTTTTTTCCTTACTTGGGGGGCCGCTTTGTGCGTTAGCAGTGGAGCGAATAACCGCGAGCGCTAGTAAGAAAAACAGTATCTTTGCGATCCTGTCGATTTCGAGCGATAAATCCCATCGCAGCCACTTCATCTCAGCGTCCCTTACTCCCTGTGTCCCTTGGAACCGAGCCAACCTTAGGCGTTGGCCAAATTCTAACCGGACCGATGTTTTCCACAATCGATTCTACCGCGCCCGGTTGCAGCCGCGAAAAATAACCCCGCATATGGCGCTAAGTGCTTGACCTGCATGGGGTGGCGTGTCTTTCTTAAAATATTACTTTTTGCATCTTGACCGCACCAGTTCATACTGTCATACTAGGTTGCCTCTTCCCCAAGTGGATTCGCGGCGGGCGAATCTGCTGTTCTTACTAGTACTCTCCCTAGCGAGTTTCTGTGAGTGCCGAGCCACAGATTCCTCTTCCGTCGCTTCGTCTGCGGGAAGAATTTCGCTCGGCAAGGGCCAGGCTTTGCTGTCCAAGTCACTTTAAAGAATGCCCGTTCGGGGATACAGGAGCCGGGAGGGCTCTCATCTTCGCAACAGGGCATCTGGAGGCTGTTCAATGATATTCCGGAAGAGTTGTTTTGTTGCGGCGGTAGCGATTACGGCTCTGTTGGCTTGCTCGTTTGCGGTGGCTGGCGAAGTCGAAGGCCCGATTATGAAGGGCGAAGTCAACCATACAATTTCCCGTCCGATGCGCGACTATGCGCCGGCTCGCGTGGTTCAGCCGGAAGTAGCGCAAGCGGAAAAAGCGGCGGTAACCAAAGGCATCTCCAGCGTACTCACCTTTGCTGGGCAGGCGACCAAGGGCCAGTTGTATCCCGATGCCATCGGCGCTGTGGGCCAGACGCAGTACGTTCAGTTGGTGAACAATGCGTACACGATCTACAACAAGACGACTGGCGCAGTAATCGCCGGACCGATCGCGGAAAATTCGTTGTGGTCTACGTTTGGCAGTTCGTGCCAGACCGCGAATAATGGCGACGGCACCGTGGACTACGATCAGGCAGCTAATGTTTGGGTTTTTTCGCACCACGCGGTGCCGGCCGGCGGCCCGTACCTGAATTGCGTCGCCGTTTCGACGAGCCCCGATGCCACCGGCACGTATTACCTCTACGCCTTCCAGTTGACCCAGCAGTGGCCCGACAAACCGAAAATCGGCGTTTGGCCTGACGCTTATTACGTCTCGCAAGACATATTGACCACGACCACCAAGGACTTTGTGCGTTCTCAGGCCTGCGCGCTGGAACGCAGCGCCATGATCGCGGGCACCTTCGCCAACACGGTTTGCTTCCAGGGCAGCATCAGCTTGCCTACGTTCGTGGTTACAAACTGGGATGGGCAAGCGCCGCCGCCCGCGGGAGAAGTAGCTTTCTTCTGGCAACTCGATCAGCGGCCGAACCAGGGACGGAACACCTTGAACGCATTCCAGTTTCATACCGACTGGACCACCCTGGCGAACAACACATTTACCGGCCCAGTCACCGTCGCCCTGCCGCCCTATACCGATACCTGTCCGAATCTGAAGCCCTGCATTCCCCAACCGGGAACTACCAACATCGTGCAAGGATGGGGCGACCGTTTGATGTACCGGATCACCTATCGCAACTTCGGCACCTATGAATCCATCGTGATGACGCATAGCGTCACTCAAGGAACTGGCACTGCGGGACACGGAGCGATTCGGTGGTACGAATTCCGCACGCCATTGACGCCGACGATTTACCAGTCGCAGACGTATTCGCCGGATAAGACTACTTGGCGCTGGATACCTTCGGCTGCGCAAGATCAGTTCGGCGACATTGCAGTCGGATATGGCGTTACGAGTTCGACCGTGTATCCTGGCCTGTCTTATGCGGGACGCCAGCTCACAGACAAGCTCAACACCCTCGAATTACCGGAAATCAGCCTGGTGGTCGGTGGTGGCGCTCAGCAGGCCACGAATCAAAACTGGAGCTCGTACACCAGCATGACCGTGGACCCGGTGGACGATTGCACTTTCTGGTATACAGGGCCGTATTACAAGACGAGCTCGCTGGAAGGCTGGAGCACGATCATCACATCCTTCCGCTTCCCAAGCTGCACAAATTAAATCATGCGATGTCTGGGCCTCCGCAAGGAGGCCCAGGCGTTTTCCCTCTACTCCCTTCGTCGCTAGCCTAAGAAGGAGTTTTCTCATGAAGTTCTCCCTCCGTTCATTCCTGCTCCCGATCTTGTTGTCGAGCTTCGCCGTTTCCCAAGTTACCGTCAAATCCTTCGAGGGAATCGACGCATCGACGCCAGGCAATATGGCGACGTTGCGCGTGGTTGACCCCAACGGCGCGGTTGGCACCAAACAGTATCTGGAATGGATCGACACGGCTTACCAAGCCTTCGACAAAACCACGTTCAAGCCGATATTTTCTCCGCTGCCGGCAGGAGACACGCCGTGGGTGCAAAATGGCGAACCAAATTGCGTAGGAACTGCCGGCAACGGTGTGGCGTTGTTTGACCACCTTGCCCAACGTTGGATCATGGCAGTTCGTCAAGGCAGCACTACCACTCGCACGTACTATTTCTGTATCGCTGTCTCAAACACGGACGATTTTACGTCTGCGACCTTCAAGTGGTTCGCGTACTCGCAATTGCTGGACAGCATCCTTGGCACCAACTCCCATGGGCACACCTATTTTCCCGACTACCCGAAGATCGCCACCTGGGACGATGCTTACTACGTGACCATCGATCTAGAAGATCCCGACAATGGTTATCAGGAAGTGGGAGTGGTCGCCTGCGCTTTCGACCGTTCTAACATGCTCAAGGGGACGACGATGCGCCCGCCGCAGTGCTTCCAGTATCCCGCTACTCTTGGTCCACTGTTCCTTGGCCATAGCCTGCTTCCGGCCGATGTGGAAGGCACGACGGGCCCGGTGGCTGGAACGCCGGAAAGTTTCGTCAGCATCGAGAATCCATCGTCGGGAAGTTCTTCAACTACGCTCAACTTCTGGCAGTTTCATGTGAACTGGACCTCGCCGTCAAAATCTACGTTCACCGGACCGACGCCCACTACTGTCACCTCTTATATTCCCGGCTGCTATGACGTTTCCCAACCTACAAACACGGTCTGCGTGCCTGAGCCGAGCACAAAGACAACGAACAACTTTATCGACTCGTTGGGAGACCGGCTGATGCACCGTTTCGCGTATCGCCGCTTTCCTTCGGCGCCGTCGCAAACGTGGGTGGTGACGCAAGCTGTGCAGGCAGGGTCGGGAAGCCTGACGAAGACTGCTGTCCGATGGTATGAATTCAGCGCTCCCGCGACTCTGCTCAAGTCGGGTACGATCAATCCCAGCGACGCGAATTTCCGCTTCGTGCCCAGCGCTGCCCAGGATCAGATGGGAAATATGGCTATCGGCTACAGCGTTTCTGGAACCGCGCTCAGCCCGTCGATTCGAGCTTCGTATCTCAACCTACGTGGTGGTTCGAGCACGCCTGTCGAGTTCAACATCCTCGCCGGCAAAGCCGACGAGGAGAATGCCTATCACTGGGGCGGCTACAACAGCATGACCGTGGACCCCATCGACGATTGTACTTTCTGGTACGTGAACGAATATTTCACCACTCCGCAGACGGGAACGACGGTCACTTGGCGGACCAGGATCAGCAATTTCAAGATTCCAGGTTGCTAGGGAATGACCACGACCTTGCCGAACATCTGGCTTTTTTCCAGGTATTCGTGCGCCGCGCCCAGCTCTTGCAGTGGGAACGTGCGGTCGACTACTGGTTTGAGTCGCCCCGCGAAAACGTGGCCGAGAACTTCGTAAAGTTCGGACATGGTTCCCATGTAAGAGCCGAGCAGCGTCAACTGGCGGGCGAAGAGATGACGGAGATCGATCTTCACGTCGGGGCCCGTAGTCGCGCCGCAGGTCACCAGCGTGCCGGCTGATTTCAGCGACTTCATGCTTTCGTCCCAGGTGGCTGCGCCGACGTGCTCGAGAACGATGTCGCAACCTTCCTTGTTCGTAATCTTGCGAACCTCGTCGGAGATCTTTTGTTTGTAGTGGTCGATCGCAAAGTCGGCGCCCAACGCCCGGGCTTTTTCGAGCTTAGCGTCACCGCCAGCAGTGGTAATAACCCGGCAGTGGAAGAGCTTCGCGATTTGAATCGCGGCGATGCCCACGCCAGAGCTGGCACCTAGAACGAGTACGGTCCGTCCCGGACGAATTCCGGCGCGCCCTACCAGCATGTGCCACGCCGTGAGAAAGACCAGAGGCACGCTGGCGGCTTGGTTGAAGTCGAGCGAATCGGGAATCGGAATTACGTTGGCGGCTGGAACGGCGATCAGTTCGCAGTTGCCGCCGTCAACAGCGTTGCCCAGCGCGGTGAATTCGCGGCACTGATTCTGCAACCCAGCGACGCATTTTGAACAGTGCCCGCAGAAGTGCATGGGAGCGAGAACGACGCGCCGGCCGGGGCTAAATCCTGTGACGTATTCGCCGGATTCAACGACTTCTCCGGCAATATCGCTGCCGAGGATGTGAGGCAGCTTGACTCCGGGAAGACCTTTGCGAACCCAGAGGTCGAGATGATTGAGGGCGCAGGCACGCACGCGGATCAGCACTTGATCTTTGCGCGGTTGCGGGTCAGGAACGTCTTCGTAGATCAGAACTTCGGGACCGCCGAATTGGTGGAGGCGAACTGCTTTCATTTGTAAATCTCCTGCGATTTTGCAGGCTAGCATACCTAACCTAGGTTTGACTCCCGCTGTTAACCGACTGATAATCAAGCCTGCAAGACTGTTCTCAATGGACATCTACGAGCAGATCGTGGAATTGCGGCGTACGGGACGGCGCGACCATCGTCAATGTGCGGGGATCGATTCTTTCGTTTCGCACGGCGAAGATGCTGGTACGCGACGACGGCTCGATCGTCGGTATGATCGGCGGCGGATGCGTGGAGGCGGACGTTTGGCCGGCCACACGCGAAGTCAGGGAATCGGAGAAGCCGCGCACCCTGACTTTCGATCTGAATCAGGATCCCCAAGTACGATACGGGCTCGGTGTGTGGTGGCACGCTGGAAGTTTTTGTCGAGCCAATTTTGCCGCCGGCATTGCTTTACATTTTTGGAGCAAGGGCATGTGGCTGTGCATTTATGTCAAGCCGCGGCCAATGCAGGTTTCGACGTGATTGTCGCGGATGACCGTACTTCCTATGCGACGAAGGATCGCTTCCCTGCCGCCCGCGAGACCGCTCTGGATTTCGATGAAGCGATGAAGACGCTCGATCCGCGTGAGTCTTCTTATATTGTGATCGTGACGCGAGGGCATCGTGATGACATGCGCATCCTGGGCTGGGCGGTCCAAACACCTGCGCGATGTGGGCATGATCGAACGAAGGGCAAGGTAATCGAGATTTTCAAGACACTGCGACAGGAAGGAATTCCGGAGCACTTGTTCGAGCACGTACACGCCGGTCGGGTTGGACATCGGAGCGATTACACCGGAGGAAATTGCGGTGGCCAATACCGCGGAGTTGATCGCGGTGCGGCGGCACGCGAAGGTTGCGCCGCCACACATGAGCTGGTTTAGAGTCAGTGGCTAGGGATCAGTAGCTGGTGATCAATGAGTTCGCGAGTTCGCGTAATTCTTCGATTTTGTTGCAATTCATGGTTTCAGGGATGAAGATCCTGATCGCGAGATAACTCTGCACCGATTCAAATCCGCTACCAGAAACGACGGTTGAAAATCTTATGGTGCGCGCGCCTAGTTTTGCCGGAGTGATTCTTGCCGCCGGTGAATCTTCGCGCATGGGCATGGACAAGGCATTGCTGCCGTGGCCCCCAGCGGGCAAAGGACGGGGGCCGAAAGACACATTCCTCTCCGCCGCCATTCGATCCCTGGCAATCTCCACGGACTTCATTTTGGTGGTTGCGGGCAAGAACAAATTGCTGCTCGCTCCGATTGTTTATAGCAACGGCGCCACACTCATAGTGAATCCAGACCCTAGCCGAGGGCAATTCAGTTCCCTCCAGATAGGATTGCAGGAAGTTCTTAATCGCGGACGTGACGCGGCACTCGTTACCCTTGTCGATCGCCCGCCTGCAGCCGCAGCAACAATCCAAAACTTGCGCAACGCGTTTGCAGCATCGAGCGATGAGACATGGGCGATCATTCCTGAGTTTTCAGGAAGTCACGGCCACCCGATTGTCGTGGGCCGTGAAATGATCGAAGCGTTTTTGCGGGCGGAGCCGACTTCGACAGTGCGCGAGATATTCGGAAGAAACCAGGATTCCCTCAGATACGTGGCGGTTGACGATCCTTGCGTGGCCTTGCATATCAATACGCCACAAGAGTACGCGCAACTGGGGTTACAGGACAACAACGTGTAGCGGTTCGGGCGGTTTATTCTCTTTTCTCACCTTTTCCCGTACTCTTCTAATTCCGGCAGAAGATGGCACAGTCATTTTCCGTTGCCGGTCAAGCTGCGCATACTTCATGAATGCATTTGTTGAATCCGTACTCCAATCGAAGCCTCGGGTCGCCGCCTTTGATTGCGATGGCACACTTTGGTCGGGCGATGCCGGAGAAAGTTTCTTTGCGTGGGAGATCAAGCAGGGAATTATTTCCAAGTCTTTGGGCTTGAAGATGCAAGATCGCTATGCGGAATATAAAGCCGGCCGCGTCAGTGAAGAAGAAATGTGCGGGGAACTCGTCACCATGCACGCCGGCATGCCGGAAGCAGAATTGATTAAAGCGTCGATAGAGTTTCTGGATCAGTCATTTCCCGGTCACATATTTCCTGAAATGCGCGATCTAGTACAGCGACTGCTGGCGAGCGGTTGCGACGTATGGGCGGTTTCATCCTCAAATGAGTGGGTGATTCGGGTTGCCATGAAACGTTTTGGTATCGCCCACGATCACATCCTTGCCGCCGCGGTTGAAATCGAAAATGGCGTGATCACGAATCGCCTCATTCGAATTCCTTCAGGACACGGTAAACCGAAGGCCCTGTGCGAAGTTGCCGGACGAACGATTGATGCGGCATTCGGAAATTCACGATGGGATATGGAAATGCTGGAGATGGCAGGGCATGCCTTTGCCGTGAACCCAAACCCCGACTTGCTGGCTGCGGCGCGGGCGCGGGGCTGGACAGTTTACTTTCCCGAGCAAGTTCGGCACGAGTAGGATTAACCCGAAGGAAATACTTTACCGAATGCGTGCCATGGATACGCCAATTCGCCGGCCTGCCGTGGCCGGGCGCTTCTATCCCAGCGACCCAGAACGGCTACGTGAAGAAGCCGGCGCCTATCTTTTTTCATCTACTGCCGGAAACGAATCGCCGATTAATGCCATCGGATGCATGGCGCCCCATGCGGGTTATATGTATTCCGGCCACGTTGCAGGAGCTGTATTTGTCCACCTAGAAGTTCCCGAACTCTGCATCGTACTTTGCCCAAATCACACTGGCATAGGTCAGGCGCTTGCGATCATGAGCGATGGCGAATGGGAAACTCCGTTCGGTAACGTGCCCATTGATGGAGCTTTCGCAGCAGAACTTAAAGGCCGATTCGGTGCTCTCCAAGAAGACGCATCTGCGCATCGTGCCGAGCACGGCGCTGAGGTCGAGTTGCCGTTCCTGCAACTGCGGCAGCCGAAGTTGAGATTCGTTCCCATTGCGATCGGCACCGGTCGCTTCGACTTGCTCGAACAGCTCGGCGAAGCTCTTGCCACGACCATTGCCCTTCAGCGCACTCCCGTTCTCATCGTTGCTTCCAGCGACATGAATCACTACGAGTCCGACGCAATCACGCGTATCAAAGATCATCAGGCCATCGAAAGAATTCTCACGCTTGACCCGCAAGGACTCTATGACGTGGTCGCTCAGCAAGCCGTTAGCATGTGCGGCTTCGGCCCGGCGGTGACGATGCTCACCGCGGCAAAGAGGCTCGGCGCAAAATCGGCGGAGTTGGTGAAGTACGCCACCTCCGGAGACATTTCCGGCGACCGCGAAAGGGTCGTCGGCTACGCAGGAGTAGTCATATCCTGAGGTACATTCGTAACTTTCCTAGGCTCCCAGCCTCCGCTAACCTGCCCCAAGTGTAACTTGAGGGCAACTATGGATAGCCGTTATTGGCTGTGGCTCGGGGCTCGTCTTGTCGTGGCCATAGTCATTGTGGGGTGGGCAGCCAGCTACTTGTTTCCCGGGGGCAATGGCGAGAAAGAATTCCAACGATCCCTTGACGCAATGAAGCAGGTCCGCGCCGTGCGAGTGGCGACCATCGCTGATGCCACGGCCACTCAACATATTGAAATGTCATGGGACTTGGTTTGCTCGCAAGACGCCTTCCATTACAAGTGGCACCTGGTGGAGTCCGACCCTGACAAGGCGGCAGACATCAATCAGGAAGAGATTCACGTTGGAACCACTTCGTATGAACACCGGCCGGATGATTCCTGGAAACCGGGAATTTCCTCCATTGGGTCGACCAACCCCAGCGGCGTTTGCAAAATGCTGGCGCAAGGAACAGACAGCCGGGTTTTGCCCGACCTGGCCACCATGATCAAGCGCGGCATCATCCAAAAAGGCGACAAGAAGACAGTGAACGGAGTGCGTTGCCGCGAATGGAACGTAACCATTAAGGGCGGCCCAAGTCGCCTTGAGCACGACACGGTGTGTCTCGGACTGGACGATCATCTACCCTACGAATCGACCGTGGACTGGCAACACGCGCGCACTACGTACTCCGATTACAACGCCTCATTCCACCTCGAACTTCCCGCTGCCCTGCAATCGGCCAGCGCAACTTCCGGCAACTAAATTATGCGCAGCGCCCGGCCCAGAACGATGATGAATCAGCGGGAACCCACTGAACTCGTGCGCCTGAAGCAAATTGTCATTCGATGCCTTGTCGCCGCTGCGATTGTGATCTGCGCTCTGGCGGCGGCGCGGGCAGGATGACTGCCTCTCTCGGCGAATCGCCGCGCGTGATATCTGGCATTGCTGAAGCAATGTCCAGATGTTCGCCGTTGTGATTGTCGGCAAAGAACGCCTACTGTCGGAAACCTCAGTGATGTCCGCTGGCGCTCCCGCTGTGACTAGAGCTTGCGGCACTACCGTGCACACCGGCAGACACGCTGGTTTCCCCGCGCGCCGAGCCGTACGAGCCGCCCGCACGTGCGCCGGAACTAGAGTTGGACATCGCACTGAATTGCGGTGCAGGCCGAACTTGTAGCAGGCCGGACTTCGCCACCTCCCGGTTCAAGGGCTTCAAATTTCCCAACGATCCGCGCGGAACGCCGATTCCCGCTGACCCCGGTGCCAGCGTCAGATGCGATGGAAGCACGGGTGAGAGCACCGGCCCTCCCTTGCCGACAACAACCGTATTGATCGTTCCTGTGGGAGCAACTGGTGCGTGGAAGCCAGCCGCCGGTGTTCCCGCATATCGAGGTATAGCAGCCCAACTGTTCCATGATCCTGGCTGCCACATCCAGCCAAAACCCGGAACCATCCTCCAATTGCCGTAGCGATAGGGCATCCATCCCCACGGATAGGCGGACACGAACATATAGCCCATGCCGGGATACCAAGACCAGGCTCCATCCATAAATGGATCCCATCCCGCGTTGGTGAAATACGGCTGCCACATCATTCCGTAGCCCGGGACAGTCATGTAAGAACCGTAATAATTCAAGTCACTGGAACCGTAGGCATAGGGCGAGGAATTGTTCCTGGAATATTGATCGTGATACTCGACCGCCTGTTTATCCCACGAGTCTAGCGGCTCTTCTTCGATGTTAGCAGCGAGCGTCGCCTTATCGTCGTCGGCGTTGAAGGTGACCATTTTCTTTTTGCCGACGGTCACTGCGCCCGACGGACCAGCCAGTTGAACCTCGCCTTTGAACACGGCGAACTTCGTCAGCTCCGGGGATGTGTCCACGCGAAAGTGTGCGGCGTGGTCCAGATCGACTTTCTCGCGCGAAAAATTCAGGGTGAACTGATCGCTCGTCTTGCCCAGCCAGTTCACATACGCGGTGCCATCGGCTAGATTGACCGCAGAAAGGCGGACACCCGAATCGTTCAGGCCCAGCCTGCTGAATTCAATGCGCGAGTTCGGCGCCACACGCAGCGTGCTGCCATCTTCGAATTCGATCTCGACGCGGCCGTTGTCGCGGGTGCGAATCTGCGTCCCCTGCGTGACCGGCAAGTTGAGGAATGCGCTTTCAAATCCCATGCCCGAGTTCTTATCGATCTGCACCGAGCCATGCACGTCGCTCAAGCGAACAATGCGGGCTTGCGAATCGGCCTGGGCCGGCATGGCGAACACGGCCATCAGCAGAACGATCAAACAAAATGTGGATGAGCAAAGAGAAAAGCGACGGATGGAACCGAAGCGGTTGGACATGGCAACCCCCCAGAAGACCTTCTTCTGGTATTAGAACACGCTTTACAAGAGCGAGTTGTAAAAGTATTCGCTCGCAGTCGTTGAGAGAACCCCAACATCGCCTTGCTGTGCTCGGCGGGACAGCCCCTTCGGCTCCGTTTAGGCAGGCTAAGAGCGGCTATCCCACATTGAATGCGCCCCCGGCGGCACATGTGGTTCTGGCGTAAGTTCTCTGTCGCCGGCTCCCAAGTGTGATAATCTCCCCCGGAATTATTTCCCCCTTCAGAAATACATAAACTGGAGTGATCACCAAATGACTTCGCACAGAGCGGTATTTGTTTTCATCGCACTCATGGCCGCGACCGCATGCCTATCGGCTCAGGATCGGTCTTATGGACGTTCTGTAGTCATAACGAAGTATGGCATCGTGGCGACCAGCTACGTTCAGGCCTCTCAGGCAGGCGCAAGAATTCTGGAGCAGGGCGGTTCCGCGATTGACGCCGGTATTGCGGCTAACGCTGTGTTAGGAGTTGCCGAGCCCATGACGAATGGAATGGGCGGCGATCTTTTCGCGATTTACTGGGAGGCGAAGACGGGCAAGCTCTATGGCTTGAATGCCAGCGGATGGGCACCGAAAGCGCTAACTGTCGAACATCTGAAAGCCAAAGGCGTAACCGAGATGCCGCAATCTGGTATCGATTCCGTGACTGTACCGGGCGCTGTCGACGGATGGACGAAGCTGCACGACCGGTTCGGCAAGCTGCCCTGGCGCGATCTTTTTCAGCCCGCCATCTTTTATGCGGATCATGGTTATCCGGTGCCGGAGCTTATTCATGACTACTGGAAAGCCGCTCTGCCAAGATTGATGGAGAATCCGGAAAGCCAGCGGGTCTTTTTGCCAGATGGCAAAGTGCCAGAAACCGGTCAGATATTTCGCAATCCCGAGATGGCGCAGGCGCTAACCCGGATTGCGAACGAAGGTGAGTCGACGTTTTACAAGGGAGCGATCGCACAGGCCATATTGAAAACCTCGGCGGATATCGGCGGCACGATGTCCGCCGACGACCTGACTCAGTATTCCGCGGAGTGGGTCGAGCCCATCTCGACCCGATATCGAGATTGGACAGTCTACGAACTGCCGCCGAACGGCGATGGCATGGCGGCCCTCGAGATGCTGAATATTATGGAGCAATTCCAACCCGCTCCCGGCGGACCTCACAACGCCTCGGAGTTGCATACCAGGATCGAAGCAATGAAGCTGGCCTATGCCGACGTCAAGGCTTACGACGGCGATCCCAGGTTCGGCAACATCCCGGTGAAGCAGTTACTCTCCAAAGAATACGCGGCTAAGCGGGCTCGCCTGATCGATCCTGCCAAGGCCAACTGCGCTGTCGCGCCCGGCGCACTCTCCGGAAGCGACACGACCTACTTTTCCGTAGTCGACCGCGACGGAAATATTCTCTCCATCATTCAGAGCAACTATTCCTCGTTTGGCTCCGGGGTGACAGTGCAAGGAATGGGCTTCGCGCTGCAGAATCGTGGCGGCCTGTTTTCGCTTGACCCTAAGTCGCCCGATGTTCTCGCCGGACGTAAGCGGCCCTTTCACACCATCATTCCTGCATTCATGGAAAACGGAGATCAGCACATCGGCTTCGGCATTATGGGCGGGATGAATCAACCGCTGGCGCACGCGCAGTTTGTCTCGAATGTTGTGGACTACAAGATGAATATTCAGGCCGCGATGGAAGAGCCGCGGTTTACCGTCGATGCAAAACTAGGATGCAATATCGTTATCGAGTCGCGCGTCACACCCGAATCGATGGGGCAGCTCACGAAAATGGGACACGTCCTCGAAGTGCGCAAAGAATATTCGACGACGATGGGGCGAGGGCAAGCTGTACTCCACGACAGCACGACCAAAGTTAACTATGGCGCTTCGGACCCGAGAACGGATGGCGCCGCAGTACCGGAAGCGCCGAGATATTCGGATCGATAGGAATTTTGCCGAGAGGCGGCGCAAAATGACGGCGGCAGAAGTTTCCGCTTCAACGGCGCTTTAACGCTTCCAACTCTTCCAACGTGCGTGGCCAGTCTGATCCCAACAGCCGGGACAAACTGCGATCCGCTAGAACTTTGCCGCCCGTCTGGCAGCGGGCACAGTAATTTGTTTCTTTGTCGGCGTAGCGAATGCGCAGAACTTTGTCGCCACATCGTGGACAGGGCTGGCCATAGCGGCCATGCACTGCCATGTCTTTGCGAAATGCGGTGACCTTTTCAGGGAAGGTGGTTCTCGCCTCGGCGCCGAGCTGGTCTATCCAGAACTGGAGCGTGTGGCGGGTCGCGGCGAACAATCGCTCCCATTCGCGCGATTGCAGCTTTTGCGTGAGCGTAAGCGGCGACAGTTGCGCCGCGTGCAGGATTTCATCGGAATAGGCGTTACCGATGCCGCTCAGCAGGCGGGGATCGGTGAGCGCGCGTTTGAGTGTATGGTTTTCGGTGGTCAGTGTCGCGCGAAAGGAATCGAGGTCGGCAGAGAAGATGTCGATTCCTCCGGCGTCGAGGGAGCGCAAGGCTTCCTCGCCGCTAAGAATGTGCAACGATGCGCGGCGTTTGGCGCCGGCTTCAGTGAGGACCAAAGAGCCATTAGGAAAATCGAAGGCAGCGAGACTGTTACGACCAGCTAGCTTTGCTCCAGGTGCGCGCCAGTGCAGGCGACCCGCAATCATCAAGTGAAGCACCAGCCAAAGATCCTTTTCTCGTTCATGATCGTCCAGGCCAAAGGCGATTCGCTTCCCGACTCGCCGCAGTTCGCGCACTACGCGGCCCTCCACACTGGCAAGGGGCGGTTGCGTGGTTCGCAGCAGGAAGGCGCTGGCCACACGTATCCGCTCTAATGGCTGACCTATGATGCGCGGTTCAAGCGCGCTGATATAGGCGGTGATGTCCGGCAGTTCGGGCATGAGTAATGGTCTTGTCCGTCGTTACTGGCGTTGTTTCATCTTCCCGATTGGGATAGCATAGACTCGCTCTGGCGGTTCTCCCACCTCGTTCATTCCTTACCCGTAATTCAAGCATGTGCTGCAATGGATGTGCAATCTGGCGCGGTCGCTCGTAAGGCCACACAATATATAGTGTTATATTGCTTGACCCCGGCCCGATTTCACCGTTACAGTAGCTTAAATTTGTGCTCGTCTCTCCAGCCCGAGGCGAAGAATGGTCTGGCGTGGGTCGAACAGCATCGCATTCGCAGCGGGAGGAATCCGCTTGGTAAACAGCTCATGTGCTGCCGAGGTTCGTTGTGGACACTCTGGACGGATCAAAATCCCACCCTGCGCACAAAACGCGCAAAGGTGGGGCATCCAAAATGTTATGAGCGAAAAACTGGCAACTGACCACTGGTCACTGCTTTCAAGGAGTTGGCATTGCTCAAACTGAAGCGTCTTCAGATTCTCGGCTTCAAGTCGTTCTGTGACCGCACCGAACTCAAGTTCCACGGGGACGGCATTGCGGCCATCATCGGGCCCAACGGGTGCGGCAAGTCGAATATTGCCGACGCTATCTCCTGGGTGCTGGGCGAGCAGTCGGCCAAGACCCTGCGCGGATCGCGCATGGAAGACGTAATTTTCGCTGGAACGCGCGACCGCAAACCCACGGGCATGGCCGAAGTGTCTTTAACGCTGATCGATCCTGTCGTCTATCCCGGCACTGATGCGGGCGCGCCGACCGAAATCGATATTCACGACGACATGCCTGAGGGCATGCTTGTTGAGGGCCGTGAAGAGCATATCTCCGAAGGACGCATTACCGAGAATTGGGATGAGGCCGCGATTCGCGCACGCAGTGCCGAAGCAACCGCGCGCGCCGTGGAAGATGCGCAACCGGGCCGAACCGAGGAAATAGAAATTCCCCGCTCGAAGATCACCACTATCGCCGTGGCTTTCCCCGACGATGAACCAGTCTTCGCTTTGCCTGTACATACCGTGGTTGCTTCGGTGGGAACCACCGCGCCGCAAGTCGTGCTCAAGATTCGCCGTCGCAAGTTCAACCAGCAGCGATTTCGCGATGGTGAAATCGTGGTTACGCGCCGGCTGTTCCGCTCGGGCGACAGCGAATATCTCTTAAACGGCAAGTTGTGCCGACTGCGCGATATTCAGGAACTCTTCATGGGCACCGGCCTGGGCCCTGAGTCTTACGCGCTGATTGAGCAGGGACGCATCGGTCAGATTCTCAGCAGCCGCCCCACTGACCGCCGCGCGATTCTCGAAGAGGCCGCGGGCATCACGAAATTCAAAACCAAGAAGCGTCTTGCCGAAGCGCGCCTGGAAGACGCCAAGCTCAACCTGAATCGCGTTAACGACATCTTCGAAGAAGTCACCCGCCAGATGAATTCGCTGAAGCGCCAAGCCTCCAAGGCCGAGCGTTACGCCAAGTTGCGCGGAGAAATGCGCTCTAAGCTTCGCGTGGTGTTGGCCAGCAAGTTCACGGCGATCGAGCAGGAAAGCGCCGAACTCGACACTCAGATCAATGGCCTGACGGAAGAAATGCAGCGTCGCGCGGAAGCCGTGCAGCAGCTCGAATGCGAACACGGCGAGCGCACGCAACGCGGCTATTCCATTGAGACCGAACTGCGCGAGAACCGCGAACGCATTAGCCAGATTACCCTCGAAATCGATCGGGCGCAGGCCCGCCGACGCCATAACGAGGAGCGTTGCGCCGAGTTGACTATCCGTTCAGCTTCGTCCGAGGCAGAGTTGGCGCAGGCTCAGCATCGCCTTACCGCGCTTGAGGATGAACGCGATTCCAATCGCCAGTTGCTTGAATCAGCAGCCACCGAAGTCGCAGATGCACAAAGCGATCTCGCCATATTCCAGCAGGAAGCGGCCGCAACATTCGCCAGCCTCGCCGACCTTGAGCGTCAGCAGGAAGAGTCGCGCGTGGCCGTCTTTGACACCGTGTCGTCTGTTTCGCGGCTGCGCAATCAACTTGCTCAAGCGGAGGAACGGCAAGCCGGCGCTGACCGGGAAACCCGGCGCCTCCAAGCCGAAATCAATAATGCGAATATTCAGGTAGAAGCCTTTGGCGGACAACGCGGACAGCTCGCTCTCGAATTCGAGACGGTTACGCAACGCGCCAGCGGCATCACCGAAGAGATCGGCCAACTGCGCCGCCTGATCGAATCGAAAAAGCTTGATGAAACGAGAGCCAAGACGCATCTCGATGTGCTGCGCTCCGAATTTGCCACGGCGCTGGGTAGGAAGGGATCGCTCGAAGCGGTCATCGCCGAGCACGGATATTCGACCGAGTCGGTTCGCCGTCTCTTTCAATCGGGCGTGATGCAGAGCGGTCTTGCACCAGTTGGAGTGCTGGCCGACTTTCTCGAAGTCGAGCCGCGCTATGAGCGCGTGGTGGAAGATTTTCTGCGCGATGAACTTAACTACATTGTTGTGAAGTCGTGGGACGCAGCCGATGAAGGCCTGCGCATTCTGCGAACCGATGTTGACGGCCGTGCTACTTTCCTCGTGCACCCTGAAGACTCGCAAGCGAAGTTTTCTTTTGTGCTCGACGAGGCTGCGCACTCCGCGCCTCCGACGGCACAGATTGTGCCACTGAAAAGCACCATTCGCGTGCTCGATGGTTTTGGCAAATCGCTGGAAGTGATTTTGCCCAAGCTGCGTGATGGCTACATTGTGCCCGGTTCAGACGTTGCACGCGGCCTTGCGCTGGAAAATCCAGACGCATTTTTTCTTTCGCAGGCGGGAGAGTGCTTCCACAACGTAACCGTCACGGGCGGCAAACAACGCTCCGAAGGCCCGCTGTCGATGAAGCGGGAACTGCGCGAAGTGTTGCGGCAATTGGAAGACCTGGAGCGTGCGCTGCAGGAAGAGGAAATGCGCGTGCTCACGCTCGGCCGCGAAATCAAGGAACTCAGTTCCCTGCTCGAACGCCTTGACGGCGAAAAGCGCGAGGCCGAATCTCAAGCCATGACTTCGGGCCATATGTTGCGCCAGCTCGATTCCGAGATGACGCGGGTCCGCGAGCGATTGAATCTCGCTGAACGCGAATTGCAACGTCTTGCCGGGGAACGGGCGAACCAGCAGGTTATCATCGGGGCACGGCAGACAGAGATTGCCGCCCTCGAAACACACCGCGCGGAAATCGAGCAACGCATTGCCGCGGGGCATGAATCTTTGGCCCTTCTCCGCATCCAGCGGGAAGAAGCCGCGCAGACGGCGGCGCAACATGCTGCCCGCGTGGCCACGCTGGAAGAGCGTCGCCGATCTGCTGCAGATGTGTTGCGAAGAATCGAAGCCTTATTTGTCGAGATGAACCAGCGCGTTTATTCGCTGACTTCACAGATCGACGCTGCGGCAGCGGAAAACATTGAGCGCCAATCAGAGAATAAACGCCTGGCCCAGGAAAGCGAGGATCTGAGTGCAGAGCGCAACGCCGCACAGGCACGGGAAGGCTTGCTGCAATTTGAAAGCGAACAGCTTCGCGCCCGCCTGACGGAGATTGACGAATTGCTCCGCGGCGGCCGGCAACTTCTCGATCAGGCACGAGACCGGCGCGGTGAACTTTCAGCCGCCGCCGCCAAACTGCAATCCGACATGCAACATATGTCTGAAACCTGCCTGAACGAACTGGGCATTGAGCGCGAAGCTTTGCTTGCGGATGCAACCTTGGCCACGGTGACCGGCGACGAACTCGCCGCCGAGGACCAACTTTATCGCGACATGCGCACCAAACTTGAAGCCATGGGACCGGTGAATATGATGGCCCTGGAAGAATATAAGGAATCGGCGGAGCGCCACAGTTTTCTCGAAACGCAGCGGCAGGATCTTATTTCTTCGATCGAGAACACGGTTGCAACCATCCGCGAAATCGATCAGATGTCGCGCGAGAAATTTGCGGAAGCTTTCGCGCGCATCAATGAAAACTTCCAGGCGACATTCAAGAAGCTCTTTGGTGGCGGGCACGCGTTCATGAAGCTGACCGACGAAGAAAACAGCGCGGAGAGCGGCATTGACGTGGTCGCCTCACCTCCCGGCAAGCGGCTGCAAAACGTGCTGCTGCTCTCCGGCGGAGAAAAAGCCCTCACCGCGCTGTCTCTGCTGGTCGGCATCTTTCAATACGCACCCAGCCCTTTCTGCATCCTCGACGAAGTTGACGCCCCGCTCGACGAGGCCAACATCGGACGCTTCACCGAACTGGTAAGAGACATGAGCGTACAGACCCAGTTTGTGCTCATCACACACAGCAAGAAAACGATGAGCATTGCGCCAGTGCTCTACGGCGTGACCATGCAGGAGCCGGGTGTATCGAAATTGGTGTCGGTCAGATTCGGCGAGCAGTCGAAAGCGCTGAACCAGACAGCGTAGCGAACGTTTCATCTTGAGAACTGCGCCGAGTTCTCTGTGAAACGCTCGGGCCTGAAGCCATGATCGATTGAAAAAGGCTGGAAAGCGCTAGACGATCTGAGCGCAGCAAGCCTGCCATCACACAAGCAGATCAACTATCATAAAAAAAATGGTGGGGTCGTTCTTGACGAAGTCTTCAAGTCGGGCTCAGCGCTAACACAGCGTCCCCCTAAACGAATATTCTTTTCATCCTCAGGTTTTCCACAGCGCTTTGCCTCGCAATAGCGCGACAGTCGCGCCTTCTCGCCTGTCAGTGTTCCTGTCAAGATTTTTCTGTTGGACTGCATGGTCAATGTACGGTCGCCGCGTAATTACAGTCGTTGACAAATTTTTCTGAGCAGATAAAATGCGGGACGCTTCCTGATTGTAAAATTTAAAACATGAGCCTCGAACTTATCGATTCCGTTCTTCTCAATACCGACTTCCCCGATCTCCAACTTCACACCAGCGGCAAGGTACGCGACGTCTACGCCTTGGGTGACGAGCAATTGCTCTTCGTAGCCACAGACCGCATTTCCGCTTTCGACTATGTGCTGGCTACGGGCATTCCGCACAAGGGTCGCGTACTCAACCAGATGTCGCTTTTTTGGTTCGACTTCCTGGCCGACGTTGTTCCCAACCATTTGATCACCGCCGACATTAACGAATATCCGCGCGAGGTGCGCCAATATGCCGACCAACTGCGTGGACGCTCCATGCTGGTGCAGCGCGCGGAAATGTTTCCCGTCGAATGCGTAGTGCGCGGATATATCTCTGGTTCCGCCTGGAAGGAATACAAAGCCAGCGGCAAGGTCTGCGGCATTGATCTTCCCGGGGGATTGAAAGAATCGGACGCTCTGCCCGAACCGATTTTCACCCCGTCCACGAAAGCGGTGAGCGGTCACGACGAAAATATCTCCTATGAGCACATGGCATCACTAGTGGGCGGCGATGCTGCGACACAGCTTCGCGATCTGACGCTTAATGTTTATGCCAAGGCCGCCGCTTACGCCCGCCAGCGCGGCATTATCATCGCGGATACCAAATTTGAATTTGGCCGCACCGCCAAGGGCATCACGCTGGCGGATGAAGTGCTGACGCCGGACTCTTCCCGCTTCTGGCCCGCCGCCACTTATGCGCCGGGCAAGCCGCAGGAATCGTATGACAAGCAGTACGTTCGCGATTACCTCGAGCAAATTCAATGGGACAAGCGACCACCGGCGCCTGCTCTGCCTGTGGAGGTCGCGCGCCGCACCAGCGACAAATATCTTGAGGCCTATTTCCAGCTCACGGGACGCAAGTTGGATGTGTAACGGGCTGATGTGTAACGGCAGTGTGAAGATTGGTTGTATGACATCAGGGTCGCCGGCGGGGGAAGCGCGGTGAGCCCCGCCGATTGGATCATTCTTGCAATAGTGCTTCTGAACATCGTGGCAGCCGCCATGCAAGGCTTCTTTGCTGAGGCTTTGAGCATGGCGGGGCTGGTGGTGGGTTACATCGTGGCAGCATGGCAGTACCAGCGCGTTGCGGCGTGGCTGGCTACGTTTCTGAAGAACGAGTGGCTGGCTGAAATTCTGGGATTCCTTATCATTTTTTTTGTGGTCGTGCTGCTGTTCGGCATCGCGGGCAGGATCGCGCGTTGGGTGATGAAGGAAGCCGGCCTCAGCGGCTTTGACCGTTTTCTCGGCGCGGTTCTGGGCTTGCTGAAGGGCGGGCTGATGGTGGCGGTGATTCTGATGGGAATGACGGCGTTCACGCCAACCTCGAAGTTGCTTGAGAATTCGCAACTCGCTCCTTATTTTCTTGTGGTGGGACGGGCCGCGATTTGGCTTGCACCTTCAGCGTTGCGCGCGCGCTTCTATCAGGGCTTGGACTTGCTTCATCGTGCCCCGCAAAACCTGAACGGCACGCAATCTTCGCCCTCGAAATAGCTGTCTGGCACTAATTGAGAGACCACAAGACCTAACTGGAAATTCAGAGATTAGAAATTTAGAGAAAAGAGAGACCCCTTGTGAAAGACCAATTGGAAGCACTCATTCTGCAAATGTATAAAAGCAATATTCTTTACTCCGAGGGTGTGCGCGAATTCAAGAAGCGCTTCATCCTAACCGTCCTGCAGGAAAACAAAGGCAACCAGTGCCGCGCGGCGCGCGAACTCGGTATGCATCGCAACACGCTCAGCCGCACCATCACCGAACTGAAAATTGACGTTCGACAGCTTCGTGATGGAGTAAGACGTCCCCCGCGCAGCGCCCGCCCGGCGGGTTTCGAGAAGAAGGCGGCGCGATAGACCGCGCAGCTTCTACCATGAGCTCCTACTCTATCCAAAAACAACCCATCTCATGATTCAGTTCGTGGGTGGAAACTCAAACTGATTCCAAACGAAAAGGCAACCCTTGCGGGTTGCCCTTTTAATGCTCTGCTTAGTTACTACTTACTGCGAAGCGGGTTTGTGATGAATGGCGGGCTTCTTGGCCGGAGTAGGAGCCGCAGCTTTCAGCAATTTGCCTTTCTCCATGATCATCATGAAAGGATTCGGTGTGTAAGAAGCCGGCTCGCCCTGGAAGTCAAAGGGCGCGTTGTCTTTGGGAATCATCTTTGGGGGAACGGCATCGTCGAACTTCAGAGTGATATCCGCCTTCTTGGCATCGATATCATCAGAGCTGCCGGCAATTTGGAATTCGGTGGGAGTGGTGCTGATGACCGTTCCAATCATTTGCACGGCCTTACCCTTGATCGCATTCCAGACCGTATCCTGATCGGCCTGTGATCCGTTGGAGAGGACGAACTCCCAAGTGGCGAAGTCCATCTTTTCCGGCGCGGTGGCCGTCACCATGTTGTGCGCTTGATCGGCTGGTGTGGGAGCGGGCTTGATTGTAAATCCAGCAGGCTGGGCGGGGTTGGCCTTGGCTTGCGCCAGAACATCGGTCCAGCCGTCGTCGCCGCCGTGATATTTGCGGTACTGACCTCTCGCATACTTCTCGATCTGCGCCTGCGCTTGCGCCGGGGCAATCGCTGACGCGCGCGCGGCGTACCAAATGCCATTGACGGCGTTTGCCGGATCGAGCGGCGTCTTGGGATCGCTCGGTGTCAGGTAAGCCAATGCCAGTGGGTAGACAACGCTGAAGTCCGTTGGGTTGGCGTCGGCCACGGGTTTCAAATCCTGAATGGCCGCCGCGTAATCTTTTTGCTTCTCGGCCGGGTCTGTCGCCTTTGAGGCATCCGTGAGCGCCTCCATGCCGAGCGCTGAGTTAAAGATTCCGGTCATCTGATCCTTTAACTTCTGGAAATCCGCATCGGAAGTGCCGTCCGGCTTGGTGAATTTGGGCAACGCATCGAGGCCCATCTGCGCGTATTTCTTGGCATCGGCCAACAGTTGCGCCGCGTTGGGGTCGCCACCCTGCGCCCTCATGCGGTCGAAATAGGCAAGCAGAGCCATCGCCCGAACATTGTTCGGATCGGCTTGCACCAATTTCGTGGCCGTGTCGAGGGTCTTCTGCTGGTTTCCGGTCTGCTGGTAGGTGCCCATAAGAATCTCGAGCGCCTGATTCTTCATGACGCTATTGGGATACTGCGTCACAAAGGCTTCGAGGCCGCTGATTTGAGCCGCCGGGTCTTTCTGCTGTACCGCGCCGACATAGGCGTTGTACTCGGCAGGATCTTTAATGACCGGCGCGGCGGACTGTGACGCAGCCGGTTGCCCCTGTGGCGCGGCTGGTTGTCCCTGAGCCGGCTGCGTCGCGCTCTGTGCGCTCGCCACTGCAGCAACTCCAAGCACAACCATGACCAGAATCTTTTTCATCGAACGCTCCTTGGCATCTTCGGGAATTGACTTTTTCAGGAAATTCTTCGTGTTGTAAACTTATGACTGCATTCCGCCTGGACCACCTGATCTGATCCTGCTTTGGAATGCCGGGCTTCCTGGCAGGGCCGAGCAAAGGGGCGACCTGTTGACAGCGGCAAGGCGTCTGACCCTTAATTCCCGGTTTGCGGATTATAAGTACCTCTTCCTCCGAAGGCAAGCCACTTCACGTTGATCCTTCAGGTTATTGTTAAGATGCGCGTAGCATCCTTGGTGGATGGCCCAAGCATAGCCTCAAATCCGGCTCATCTAAGCACAGGAAAAAAATTAAGTATGACAGACGAGGCGAACATGACTGCTGGAAGATTAGACACCGGAGAACCATTGGCAGGGCAAGTTGCCGTTATTACCGGCGCCGGACGCGGTATCGGAGCGGCGATTGCCGCCAAGCTGTCTCGTTTGGGAGTAACGGTCGTGCTATGCGGGCGAACGCGCGCCACCCTTGAGGCGACAGCAAAGACGATTGCTGGCAGCGGCGGCAGAGCCGAGGTGATTCCTTGCGATGTTTCGGATCTGAAATCGGTTGGGGCCGCGGGCCAGCAAGTACAGAACAGCCTGGGGCGCGTCGATATCCTGGTGAACAACGCCGGCGTCGGTGGATTTAGAGACCCACTGCACCAACTGTTGCCCGACGCGTGGGATCAGATTCTGAATATCAATTTGCGCGGCGTCTACTACATGATTCGCGCGTTCGCGCCAATGATGATCGCGGCACGTTCAGGCCACATCATTAACATTTCTTCGCT
>DATBZH010000071.1:0-91414 GCA_036513255.1 Candidatus Sulfotelmatobacter sp.
CCCTTGTCAAAGACGGCATCGCCGACCCCGACCGCCTCACCGTCGGCGGCTACAGCTACGGCGGATACATGACCAACTGGCTCATCACTCAAACCACGCGCTTCAAAGCCGCTGTCACCGGAGCCGGAGCCGTCGAGCACGTCGGCAACTGGGGCAACGACGACACCACCATGGACGACGCCTACTTCCTCGGCGGCCGCCCCTGGGAAGCCCCCCAGCGCTACCACGACGAAGCCGCCATCTTCCAAATCGACAAAGTAAAAACCCCCACGCACATGGTGGCCGGAGCAGACGACATCCGCGTCGCAGTCTTAGAAGATTACTTGCTGGAACACGCCCTCTACTCACTAGGCATCCCGAACGCCCTGCTGATCTTCCCCGGCGAAGGCCACTCCCTCGACAAAAATCCCTGGCACGGCAAAATCAAAGTCAGAGAAGAGTTGAAGTGGCTGCAAAAATACGGCGGCGTGCCGGCCGGGAACTAAGCTGGACTAACGTCGGGAAAACATTTGGATTATGTCGGGAGAAGCCCAGTGGTTCGGAAGTTAAGCAGCCCCGGTCAGACACCCCGCCCGAGTCCGGAAAGACGACCCCTGACCCAGCCGAGACAATAAGGCCGAACCTTTCCGCTAACATGCGAGAGCTGCTTTCTTCATTTAGCGTTGACAGCTTCAGGATCACCTTGAGATCATGATTCTGGAAGTCGACCCACGATTTGCCTCTCGCCCGACCGGAAGGTTGGGTTTGCGAGTGCCACCGGACGGAAGTCCGGCCTGCGTACTCGGCGAAACGGGAGTCCACGGTGGGTCTTCCAAAAACAGGTTCACCCACTCCTGTTCAAAATGCGGGCGTAGTCGAGTTAGTAAATTTATTGACCCGGCCGAGTCGAGCCTGTTCGACTTCGCGGGCCGTGGGCACTGCCACGGAAAGCACAAAGCCAAAGAGCATAGGTACAAGCACCAAACCTAGCTGAAGCACCAGAATTTCCGCGATGCCACCGACAGTGACGGTAGGCAGAGGGGAATTTTGCGATGCTAGCTCCCGTCGACTTACTTTACGCTTCGCGCCAGCACCCGTACTGGCTCTCGTATACTCTTTTTGCCACTTTCGGTTTGCTGAGAAAGCAGGGGCCCGCCTTGAAGAGACTCGCCCTGAGACTTCTCAAGGACTTCGACGAGATCAACCACACGCTGTGCGAAACCATACGAAGCTGCCACGCAGACTGGAGCGCAGTGGGGACCCAGCTTCCGGCACGAAAGACTCGAACCAAAAAGCCCAACAGTGGGCACGAGGACTCGGTTGCCAATCATTGACAATCATTGACAACGCCGCTAATCTAGAAATCGGAATCGGTTGAAGCCGCCTTATGACCCTGAACATCAACCTGACCCCGCAACTCGAAAAACTCGTTCGTCAGAAAGTCGATTCAGGTCGCTACAACTCCGCAAGCGAGGTCGTGCGCGAAGCGCTGCGCCTCATGGAGACACAGCATGAACTGCATGCCCTCCAGCTCGAACGGCTGCGCCGCGACATTCGCGAAGGCATGGACAGTGGCCCCGCGCGTCCTTGGAACGTGGCCGAAATGAAGCGGGAAGGCCGCAAGCGCCTCGCCAATCGCAGATCCGCTGCTAAATAAATGTCATCCGTAGTAATTCGCCCGATGGTTTTGGCAGACCTTGCCGAAATCTGGGCTTACATTGCCGAAGACAGCCCGCGTCAAGCCGATATTCTCGCCGTTCGCATCGATCAAGAGTTTAAAGTATTGGCACGAAACCCCAATATAGGGCGTGCAAGGCCGGAATTACTGGCAAACCTGCGAAGCTTTCCCGTCGGTCTTTACATCATCTTCTACATTCCACGTCCACGTGGAATCGAGGTCATCCGCGTACTCCACGGAGCGCGCGACTTAAAGCCACTTCTTCAAGAAGAGTGAGCGCTCCTTACTTTTCCATAACCCGCCCTTGTGACATTCAACCTTTACTCAAAATTCCAATTCACAAATCATGGTCACAGCGCGACCTAACTGAAGGAATACGTCGCAGAGTGCCCCATCCTAGGCGTCTTGTGTGACTACGGTGGGGATTCTGACTTTCTTTATACAGGGCGAATACTAGGGTGCACCGGCCTCGCTTCCCTTTGCGAGACTTGGGACCTCAAATATTCAAGACTTCACGTCTCCCGCCATCAACTCCTGATGTACCTCATTCCACGTATAGCTTTTACCTTTGCTGTCCAAATCAAACACCCACACCAAATCAAATACATTCGGCCACGGATTCGTAATCGACTTATAGTTCGAGATCGCCACCTTGGCGTTCAGATCTCCCACCATATTCGGCATGAT
This sequence comes from Candidatus Sulfotelmatobacter sp., assembly GCA_036513255.1. Lineage (GTDB taxonomy): Bacteria > Acidobacteriota > Terriglobia > Terriglobales > Acidobacteriaceae > Sulfotelmatobacter. The sequence goes on from DATBZH010000071.1 coordinate 2,345, forward strand.
GTTGTCGTGGTCCCAGCAAATCAGTACCGTACCATCCAGCCCAAGCACGCTATCAATCACCCCCGGCTCCCCGCCGCCAATGTCGAAGTTCGTATTGAACTGTGGCGTACCCTGCGCATACCCCAGCCATGCCGCCAGCGGCACAACCGTCTCCCACGGACGCTGGCTCTCCCCTGTCGGATCCGCCGCATAAATATAGTCCGGCTTGGCTACATCTTTTTTCGGCGGCGTACCGTCGGCCGGAGCAAAAAACGCATTCAGCGCTCCCGCCCTCTGCCACCCCGCCACAATCAGCGACTTCCCGCCGCCGCTCTCTCCATTCTCCTGCACATCAAACGGCCCATCCTTTCCCGGATGTTTCGGAGGCTTCTCCCCATGCCGAATAATCATGATTTTTTTCGGAGGTCCCGCCATATCATTTCTCCTTCCCCACTCACCACTCATCGCGTCAATCAAATAATAATCAAGCAAGGCTCGATTCCAAAATCCCCCGAGTCTTTTCTGATTCTGACTTGTCTCTGATTCTGACTTAGCCTTGGGCGCCTCAACAAACTTGTGATCCTGAGAGGGCGTCCTGCGCCCGACAAAGGACCTGCGCATTTCTTGTCAGTGAGTGACAAGCGAGGTGGAAATTTTGATTTCGACTGCGGCGCATATAATGAAGCAAAAGGAATAGGAAATCGAAGTATGCGCGCATCTTTTCTTTGCCCACTTGGCAACGGCCCTGAGCAAGCCATGAAAATAGAATCATTTACTACTGCCATAACTCCCACCAACATAACCGCCCGAACGCTCCCAACCAAGAAGACAACTCCAGCCAAAACTTCCAACGATGCTCATTGACGCTCATCAACACTTCTGGGTTTATCATTCTCATCAGTATGGATGGATCGATGAATCGATGGCGTCACTGCGCCGCGATTTCCTCCCCACGGATCTCAAGCCTGAACTCGATCGCAGCGGAACTCACGCGTGCGTTGCGGTTCAGGCGCGCCAGTCTCTTGAGGAAACGACATGGCTTCTCAAGTTGGCGGAGCAATCGCCGTTCATTGCCGGCGTGGTTGGGTGGGTTGATCTGCTTTCTGATGACGTGCGCTCACAACTGAAAACCTTTGCCGCGAACCCCAAGCTTGTGGGGATTCGGCATATTGTGCAGAGCGAACCCGACGATCGATTCCTGTTGCGGCCCGATTTTCTGCGAGGCATCGCTACGCTGGAAGAATTCGATCTTGCATACGACATTCTGATTTATCCGAAGCATCTGCCTATAGCGGCCGAGTTCGTGCGGCGATTCCCTCGCCAGCGTTTTGTTTTGGATCACGTGGCCAAACCGCCAATTAAAAGTGGCGGCATTGAATCGTGGGCCGATGGAGTCCGCCAACTCGCGGCGTTTTCTAATGTGTACTGCAAGCTCTCGGGATTGGTTACGGAGGCCGATTGGCAGTACTGGAAGCCGGAAGACATTAGCCCGTATTTGGATGTCGCGTTTGCCGCGTTTGGAACGGATCGGCTCATGGCCGGCTCGGACTGGCCGGTGTGTTTGGTGGCTGCGCCCTACGGACGGACTCTAGATCTGGTGAAAAAGTACTTAGGCCGGCACGATTCCGCGGTACGCGACGCCGTGCTCGGCGGCAACGCGCAACGGTTCTGGCGGCTGGCAGTCTGAGTAAGCAAGCGGACGCTCTGCTTTACAATAGGCCGGGTTGACACTTGCAGGTTTAATCCTTGTGCGCAATGAAGTGCTCAAACTCGATCCGCGGGACAACGTTCTCGTTGTCCTGCAAGACTTACAAGCTGGCACAGCAGTCGTCTTCGAGGGAGAGCAATACACTCTGGCATCGCGCGTTCCCGCGAAACACAAGTTCGCAATTCAGGAGATTCCCGAAGGCGGGGATGTGGTCATGTATGGCGTGCTCGTGGGAAAGACTACCAAGGCTCTGCGACCGGGCGACCTGCTGACCACGGATAACATTCTGCATCAAGCCACCGACTTTCATGATAAGACCGGCGAGTTTAACTGGACGGCGCCGGAGGTTTCGCAATGGAAGCAGCGAAGTTTTTTGGGATTTCATCGTTCCGACGGGCAGGTAGGAACGAGAAATTATTGGCTGGTCGTGCCACTGGTCTTCTGCGAGAACAAGAATATTCATGTTCTAAAGCAGGCGCTGGAAGAAGAGTTAGGCTTTGCCGCGCCGCAGATTTATAGGCGGCAGGTGGCCGAGCTCGCGAGAGTCTACCGGCAAGGGACCCCAGATCCAGTTGGCAATTCCGATTTTTCGGCCGATGGCGCCACTCCGCCCCGCGCTCGCGTCTTCGATAACGTCGATGGAATCAAGTTTCTGCTGCATGAAGGCGGCTGCGGCGGGACGCGCGAAGATTCCAACAACCTGTGCGCGCTGATCGCGGGATATATTCATCATCCCAATGTTGCAGGGGCGACCGTTCTTAGCCTAGGCTGCCAGCACGCGCAGATCGCGATTCTACGCGAACAAATCCGCAAGCGTAATTCCAGCTTCGACAAGCCGCTTATCATTTTGGAGCAGCAAAAAAGCGGCTCCGAAGCTGCCATGCTTTCTGATGCGCTTCGTCGGACTTTTCTCGGCCTGGCCGAAGCCAACAAGGCACGGCGCGCGCCCGCGCCGCTCTCGCATCTGTGCGTGGGTCTGAAATGTGGAGGCTCGGATGGATTTTCCGGCATTTCTGCAAATCCCGCCATCGGCCACACTTCCGATCTTCTCGCCGCGTTGGGTGGAAGATCGATCCTGTCGGAATTCCCCGAGCTGTGTGGCGTGGAACAGGAACTTATCAACCGCAGCGTCACGAAAGAAGTTGGCCGGCGCTTCGGGCAGCTCATGCAGGATTATGCGAGCAGAGCCCGTGCAGTCGGGTCAGGCTTCGAAATGAATCCGTCTCCGGGAAATATGCGCGACGGCCTTTTGACCGACGCAATGAAATCTGCCGGCGCTGCTAAAAAGGGTGGAACGTCTCCAGTCACAGCGGTCCTGGATTACACGGAATACGCAACGACGCCGGGGCTGAACCTGCAATGTACTCCGGGCAATGATGTCGAGTGTGTAACCGCGCAGGTGGGAGCGGGAGCCAGCATCGTGTTGTTCACAACTGGGTTGGGCACACCCACCGGCAATCCCATTGCTCCAGTAGTAAAGCTTTCGACTAATTCCGACCTTGCGCGGCGCATGCACGACATCATTGATATCGATACAGGCACCGTGATCGCTGGCGAGAAGACCATCGAACAAATGGGCGAGGAGATTTTGGATTTTGTGGTCTCTGTCGCCAGTGGTGAGGTTCGCACCAAAGCAGAGGTGAAATCACAGGAAGATTTCATTCCCTGGAAACGAGGCGTGTCGCTCTGACGAGGCAAAACAAGTCTGCGCACGATTTCTCGCTCGACGGCAAGGTCGCCGTGATTACCGGCGGAGGCAGCGGCATTGGGCAAGCTATCGCGCTAGAGTTCGCGGCGCACGGCGCCAGGATCCGGATTCTCGACCTCAGCGAGCAACACGCCGCTGCAACCTGCGAAAAGATTGGCGGTAACGGTGGGGATGCAACAGTTCACGCCTGCGACGTCACAGATCAGACGCAAGTCCGGAGCACGTTCGATGCAATCTTCCGCCGTGAGCGGATTTACATTCTTGTAAATAACGCCGGAGTGTCGCATATAGGAACGGTTGAGAGCACTACCGAGGAGGACTTCGATCGTGTGTTGCGTGTGAATGTGAAAGGCTTTTACAACTGTTTGCACGCCAGCATAGCGCATATGAAAAATAACGGCGGTGGTGTGATTCTCAATATGGCCTCCACGGCGGGATCGTCGGGGCTGGCTGATCGATTCGCGTATTCGACGAGCAAAGGCGCGGTCATCGCCATGACTTACTCTGTGGCTCGCGACTATCTGGCGCATGGCATTCGCTGCAATTGCATCTCTCCGGCAAGGGTCCATACTCCGTTTGTCGATGGCTATCTGGCGAAGAATTATCCCGGACGCGAGCGGGAGATGTTTGAGAAACTTTCCCAATCGCAGCCGATTGGAAGAATGGGAGAGCCGTGGGAAGTGGCGAAGCTCGCGCTGTTTTTGTGCTCGGATGAGGCGTCGTTTATTACCGGCGTCGATTATCCAATTGACGGCGGCTTCGTCAATCTCCGGGGTTGATGAATGGATCTTCAGTTAAAGGACAAAGTGATCGTCGTCACCGGGGGAGCAAAAGGAATCGGTGCGGCCATTGTTCGCGCATGCTCCGCTGAAGGCGCGATTGCAGTCATCGTCGATCGCGACGCCGATGCCGGGAGGGCGTTGCAAAACGATCTGCGACAAGGCGGAACGGCTTGCGGGCTGATTCTCGCCGACCTTTCGGCTCCGGAGACTTGTGCACAAGCCATAGCACAGACTATCGACGATCATGGCAGCATTGACGCGCTTGTAAACAATGCCGGAATCAACGACAAAGTGGGTTTGGAACATGGCAGTCCGCAGGAATACGTAGCTTCTTTAAATCGTAATCTTCTCCATTACTACAACATGGCACACTATGCTCTGCCGCATTTGAAACGATCGCGTGGAACCATCGTCAATGTGAGTTCGAAGACAGCTCTGACGGGACAAGGCGGAACGTCCGGCTACGCCTCATCTAAAGCAGCGATACTCGGCCTCACTCGCGAATGGGCCGCGGAACTGCTTGATTGCGGCATTCGGGTGAATGCAGTTGTTCCCTCTGAAGTGATGACTCCGCTCTATCGGCAATGGCTTGATACGTTCGACGATCCAGAGGCGAAACTTAAGACGATCCTTTCCAAGATTCCGCTGGAAAAACGCATGACCGCTCCCGAAGAGATTGCCGCCACTGTGCTGTTCTTGATTTCTGCGAAATCCTGTCATACGACAGGCCAGTATCTTTTCGTCGATGGTGGTTACGTACACTTGGATCGCGCTCTGACCTAGCGACAGTGAGCAGTACGATTCATCAATGGCAATGAATAACCTCGATTACTCCGCGATGCTTGAAGTGGCCTTGGCCGAAGCCCGCAAAGGGCTTGCTGAAGGCGGCATTCCCATCGGCGCCGCGATTTTCGACGCCGAAGGCAAACTGGTCGGCTCGGGCCACAATCGCCGCGTTCAGAATGACGATCCTTCCCTGCACGGCGAGACCGACGCCTTCCGTAACGCTGGACGCCAGCGCAGTTATCGCAAACTGATCATGGTCACGACGCTGGCTCCGTGTTTTTATTGCAGCGGACTAGTGCGGCAGTTTGGCTTCGGCATGCTGGTGGTCGGAGAGAGCCGCAACTTTCAGGGAGGACTGGATTGGCTGCGCTCGTTCGGAGTCAAGATCGTTGATCTCGACTCGTCCGAATGCGTCTCTTTGCTGAGCGAATACATCCGCAAAAATCCCGACGTCTGGAACGAGGATATTGGGCAGGAATGATCGAAGTGGAGCGCTGCGCTCCTGTCATGCTGCCGCTTGGATTTTGCCAGTGACTTAGAAGTCAAACCGCAACGACATCTGAATCTGCCGCGGGCTGCCTATAGTTTTGTTCACGACACCCAGTCCAGCCGGTGGGTTGTAAAAGCTATTTGAGCCGTTCGAAGGTAGCGGCACCGTGCCCACCACCGGAAATTGATTGTAGAACTCGTTTTGCGATACGTCATCGATCGGGATGTCAAAGCTGGCGGTGTTGGTGAGGTTGAAAATGTCGAGGCTGTACTTCATCGCAACTCGCTCGGTGAGTTGTGTGAGCTTCACGAAGGAAATATCGGCGCGCTTCTGCCAGGCTTGGCGGAAGATGTTGCGCTGGCCATTCGTGAAGTTGGTCTCGTAAAGGTCCCCCGGTGGAATTGCTCCGCCCAAATCTCCAGGCTGGAGCAGCGGCAGGGTAAAGCACGACGATTTCAACGCGGGTGTGCTGGAAGCTCCCGACGCGCCGGTCAGCGCATTCTTGGGAGTGCAGCCGGGAGCGAGCGGAACAATCGGGTTCGTGATGCCATCGTAAACGCTGTAATAGATGCTGCCCACAGCTCCCGTGTAATCGATGATGCTGTATGGTTGGCCGCTTTGAATCACAGTGATTCCCTGAATCGACCAACCATCCGCCATTCTTCCCTTCAGCGAGGTCGCCGAGAAGAATTTCGGAAGTTGATAGACGTAACTGAAGTTGAAGACGTGGGTGCGGTCGAAGTCGGACGATCCGTAGGCCGAGCGCAGATCCAGCGGATTGTTGCCGTTGAAGAACAGGCCCATGCCGCTCTGTTCATCCAGTGAATGCGAATAGGTGTAAGAGAAGCCAACCTGTAAGCCGTGGCTCATGCGCTTTTCGATATGCGTCTGCAGCGCATTGTAGGCGGATACGCCCGCGGCTTTGTAAGTTTCTGATTCCGCCGAATAGCCGATGTAGGGCACACGCAAGTCAACGTTGCCGCCTTCGTAAGTGGCCAGATACGTCCCCTGGTTGTTCGGCAGAGGCTGAAAATTGAAATTTGAATCGACCAGCGTGTAGCCGTAAGTATATTCCTGCGGAAATTTTGAATTTGGATGAATGATGTTGCTGGGGGAGGCAATTCCGGGCTGGTTGAAGGGAATCGGAATGACTCCGTGGCGGCCAAGGTTGCCGACGTATCCGACTTCGATCGCAAGATCGTTTCGCGGCTGCCATTGGATATCGAGCGTGTTGTTGATGGTGTAGGGAAGCTTATTGGCACGGTTGTAAGTGGCGAAGGAAAACAGCTGCGCACCACTCGCAATGGCGGCCTCGTTTGGAAGGTACTGCGTGATGTCGGCGGGATTGCCGCTGGGAGCAGGGCCCAGCACCGGTCCCCACGGATTTGCCAGCGAGTACACCTGGCCAGCGCCAGGATCGGAATTGCAGGTGGGAATGTAGCCAAGATAGAAAGTTTCTGTACCGAGGTTGCAAGCCTGCGCGTTCACATAGGGCGGAGTCTGGTTAACGCCGAACGGGCCGCCGTTGATCACACCTTCCGCGAAGCCGGGTGAAAGATAAGAATAGAGTTCGCCACGGTCGTAGTAGAGCCCGCTGCCAGCGCGGATCACCACTTTGTCGTTGAATTTCTTAGGACTCCATGCGAGACCCAGCCGCGGCGCCAGTCCCCACTGCCTCCCCGTAAGCGTGGTATTGCTGACGCCTTTGGTCGGGAACAGTTTGTTGTTGCCCGCGATGATGAATCCATTCGATGTAATAACGTCGTTCGCGTCGTCATAGGAATAACGTGAAGGATCGAAATTGAAGATGCGGCCGTATTTTTCGGTGAGGCCTCCGTCCCAGTCGAAGCGCAGGCCTGCGGTCAAACTCAAGTTGGAGCGAAACTGAAACTTGTCTTGCACATACGCCCCGGATTGGCCCGCGCGGTAATAGCGGTTGGCATTTCCCTGGAGAAACTTGGTGGTCGTGAAGTCGTCGTTAGTGGTGACGAGACCCTGGATAAATTGAGAGAAGTCCGCAGTCGAAATAATGCCCTGGTTCGTCCGTTCGTCCCGCGTGTTGAGCTGCGTGTAGGCGTAGCTGCCGCCGAAGGTGACGGTGTGCTTGCCATGATTCCAGATGGCATTGGCCGACGGCATGATGCGATTCTGAAAAACTCCGGTGAAAGCTCCCTGCGAAGCTGCACCCTGACCGATAGTCAGAAATTGGAGATTGCTGATGCCTCCGGCGTTGGCAGAACTGTCCAAACCAAGCGGGTCAACTATGGTAATGCCGGGGAAAAACGATGAGCCAAGGGTGTTGATCGCCGGCGTTCCAGTTTGCGAAGCGAATGATTGTGGCGAAAACGGCTGCGCGATAGTGCTGTAAACCTTCTCTCGCAGGATGCCGAGGACTTCCGTCACGCTGAAGTTGGATCGAAGAGTTTGGGTATTGGTGAGCGACGCCACCTGGCTCCCGGCGTCAAGATGTTGAGAAAAGCCCGCAACACTGGAATAAGCGTAGGGCGCGATACTTGGATCGTGCTGGTAATAGTACTTCGCAGAGACCGTGTCCTTCGAGCTCGGGTTCCAATCGAGATTGACCACCGCTTGATCGGAGACAAAGTAGGCGGTGCCGGGAACGATGGCATTCTCGGGAAAGCTTGGCGTAGCAATCTGGCCGTCGTCGTTGGGGATGAGGAACTGCCCGTTGGGCAGCTTGTACTGAAAAAGGGCGACGGCAACGGGATTAAGAGGATTGGTAGGGAGCATTTTGACGAGGCTCGTGCCCCAGTAATTATCTGAAATCTGGGCCAGAGCCGCCGGCGAACGATCGCTGGTTAATCCATGGGGAACAAGCAAGCGCGACAGGCCAATTTCCTGGTCTGAGTCGTGGACATGCTGATAGCTGACATATGCAAAAAGCTTATCTTTGATAAGCGGGGCGCCCAGAGTTCCGCCCGCAGTGTACCGGTGCAACTGCGGGACCTTGTCGTTTGCTGGAATGTTGGGATCCTGCTTGTTGAAAAATGGCGCGGCATTCAGCCAGTCTGTACCGCGATGACCGTAGAACGAGCCATGGATTGTGTTGGTGCCGGAAGCAGTGCTCATGTCGATGTGAGCCCCGCTGGTGCCGCCTTGCTGTGCGTCATACATCGAAGTATTGACGCGAAGTTCCTGCACGGATTCCGGAGCCGGCGTGGGCAAAGCCTGCCCGATGGCCAAATAGACGGAAGCTGTGCTCTGAATTGGAGCGGCGCTGGTACTGGCGGCGTTCGCGACCCCGGTGTTGTTGACGATGCGGGCGGAAGCGACCTGGCTTGTGCTCTTGCCATTGAACAAGTTGCTGGCGTCGACGCCATTGAGCAGAAAACTATTGCTGGTGTCGCGCTGGCCATTGGCCCAGATTGGTTGGTTGCCCAGTCCGCTATTGGCACCGGTGCCGCCGGAAAGTTCGGCGTTGACTCCCGGAGAAAGAATCGCCAGCCCGGTGAAGCTACCCGTTGGCAACGGGACGGCCTGAATTTGCTGATCATCAAGAATATAGCCGTTGGTGGTATCGACCGCGTTCATGAGCGGGTCGGCCTGAACCTCGACGACCGTACCGACCTGGCCGACAGGCAGAACCGCATTGACTGTCGCCGTGCGATCCGCCTGAACTGTGATCGAAGGGATCTTCTGCGTCTCGAAGCCGTCATGGGTGAAGGTGAGCGTGTAGGTGCCGATGGGCAGACTTACGAGGTCGTAGGAGCCATTGGTATTGGTCTTCTGGGAGCGAGTTAACTTGGTCTGATCACCGACGACCGTAACGAGTGTTTCCGGCAGGACACTTCCTGTCTTGTCGGTGACCGTGCCGGTGATACCGCCGAGCGTCTGCTGCGCATGGGCTGCGGACGTAAAAGCAACCGGCATCACTAGGGATGCCGCGACGAGAAGAGCGGCCAGTTCAATTCTCTTTTTCTTAAACGTTAGTTTCTTCGATGTCAGTTTTTTGAGCATCCATACGCGGAGCAACGCTGTGGTCAGCATCAGTGGCCTCGTGCAAATCTGTGAATACACCTGCGCACAACCGCCGGCGGGCAGCAAAAATAAATTGTCTTTTGTTCAACGATTTGTGCGCCCCAAACGATTCCGGCAGAGATGGTATGCTCTGCCGTGCCGCAACGCAAGAATGACTGACCGAATTTACGCGAGTTTTGCGCTCAGGGAAAGCGTTACCTTCAGTTAAAATTTCTTTGGCTTGGATTCGATATTTTTATCGCCCGTCGAAGGGGCAGAGATCTCTTCACCGATTCATAGAACTTTGTAAGACACTACCCCGGGTAGAGAGTCTGTGAGCAGCAGCAACCTGCGAACCCATTATGAGCATGCAAATCCGTTGGATCGGCTGGTTGGTGGCTGTATTCTTTCTCGCCGCAGTATTGCCCATAGAATCGGCGGCGGGAGGACAAGCTCTCACTCCTGCCGCTCTCACGTTGCGCCCCGAACGCACGTCACCTCTTGATCTCGAAGTGAGCGGCGAACTCGCCGGTATTTCGCCCGATAGCGTCCGGTACCTGACTCGCGACGATTTGCTGGCCCTGCCGCAAGTTACGTTCACAGTAAAAAATGACGCCAACTTCAACGGTCCCACGCAGGTCAGCGGAGTGCTGCTGGAAGAATTGATTCGGCAACTGGGGTCTACTCCGAAGTCGGACATGGTAGTGGCGATTTGTGACGATCAATACCGCGCCAATTATCCACCGGCCTATATCGCCGCGCATCAGCCTCTATTGGTGCTGAAGGTCAATGGGCAGCCGCCAGCTGCCTGGCCAAAAGATGTGGAAGGTCACGGCCAGAATATGGGTCCGTACATGATTTCGCATCGTAAATTCCTTCCAAATTTCAAGGTCTCGGCATACGGAGACGAGGCACAGATCCCGTGGGGAGTGGTGCGACTTGAGTTTCGGGATGAGAAGACAGTCTATGGGGTAATCACGCCTCGCGGTCCTAACGCGGCCAATGAAGCAGTGCAACATGGTTACTGGATCGCGCGGCAGAATTGTTTTCGCTGCCATAACAATGGCAAGGAAGGCGGAACGAAGGCAGATCGTCCCTGGCTGGTGCTTTCGGCATGGGCAACGGCGTCACCAGAATACTTTGCTGCTTATGTGCGCAATCCTCAGTCGAAGAATCCGCACGCGCAGATGCCCGGTAATCCTGGCTACAACCAAAAGATCATCGATGCGCTTACTGCATATTTCCAGACCTTCTCGTCTCAGCAGAAACCGTAACTCTGCCAGCGCCAGCTCTCAGTTAAGTGCAGTACTGCCCTTACCGCGCCCACGAAAAGCGAACCACAGCAATCCTGCAGCCAGATATGCGAGATAAATGTAAGGCAATTTTCCGTAAGGGCCTTCTGGCACCGGGTAAAGATTTCCCACCAGCGCAAGCAACATGGCGAGGCCGGCGAGAAAAGGAATGAATTGCATTCCCGGCCGATAGACGCCCTGCTCGCGCAAATATTTCGGCAGCGCAACGCAGACGAGGGCATAGGCAACAATAAAACCGTATGTCGCGAGCGAGCCCAGCCAGCCGTAAACATCCAAGCCGCTGGCGCCACGGGCCGCCAATACCGCGACAGGCAGAACAGCAGCGACGCCGGTGATTACAACCGCGCGGCTGGGCGTCTGGTTGCGAGCATGCGTGGAGCACAGAGATCCGTGAGCGAGTCCATGGTGCGCCATCAGAAGCAGCACGCGAGCCGCGGCTGTAATGCACGCAAGCGTTGCCGCAAACATGCTCACCAACACGCCGATATCGATCAGCAATCCCAACGGCGGCCAGCCTGCGACCCGCGCCAGCACGCGCATCGGCGCGTCGCTCGCGCCCAAGTCTTGGCTCACCATGTGAAAACCCAGAACCTCGGAGTAGGAGCAAATAATGAAAAATGCTCCGGCGAGAATCGCGCTTTGGATCACAGCGCGTGGAATCGTCTTGAGCGGATTACGTGCTTCCGAGCCCAGGGTCGTCGCGCTCTCGAAGCCAACGAAGCTGAACAGAGCCAATACCAAACCCAGACGCAACCCGCTGCCTGTCATTCCATGGAGGTGAAGTTGCTCCGAGTCCCAGTGCCAGCCGTGGCGCACCAGCAACAGGAACACTACGACCGCAATGACCGTAACGGAGGTCGCTTCTATCCAAAGCATCAGCCGCGCAGAGATCTTTACATCGCGGTAGGCAATCCAGATGGAAACGCCAGTGACCAGCAGAGCGAGGAACACCGCCGAATAAGCGTGCCCCGTCGCATCGCGCAGGAGCAAGTTCGCATAGTGATAGAAGCCACCGATCACGCTCGAACCCGTCGTTACGTAGGCAAGTAACAAACTCCATGCGACCGTAGCGGCAAGCCACGGAGGCAGAGTCATGGAAGCGTAGGTGTACAATGAACCGGGCGAAGCCGACTGCCGCGCATAGCGCGCAATACACGTCGCAACGAGCAGCACGGCGACCGTTGCAAGCACATACGCCAGCCAGGTGCCATTGCCTGCCAGCGCGCAGACCAAAGGAATCGTCGCGGCCGGCGAGGAGGTCGGCGCAATTGTGGAGACCGACTGCGCCAGCGTTTCCATGGGAGAGAGAATCCCGCCCCGCAAACCGTAGCCGGTGCTCCGAGATTGCTCTCGTACTAACTGCTCCATGTACCGCCGATCCTTCCGCAAATCAGATTGGGCAGGGATTGTACAACAACGTCGAGATTCGCGATGAAAGGAGAATCTGATCTAAGCGGTGTATTATCGTGCAACACCGTAACGTGCTTCCCGGTGCGGCCACGCGAAGGCATCGTATGAAGTTCGAAAAGCAGTTATTGCTGAGTCTTCCCAAAGTTCTGCTGCACGAGCATTTGGACGGCGTGCTACGGCCGCAAACCGTCATTGATCTCGCCAAAAACGCGGAATACCTGGGACTTCCTACCGCCGACGCCCAAGCTTTAGCGGAATGGTTCCACCGCGGAGCAAATCAGGGCAGTCTGGCGAAATACTTGGAAGGCTTCACGCACACGATCGCCGTAATGCAAACCGAGGAGGCCCTGGAACGCGTGGCGTACGAGCAAGCCGAAGACCTAAGCAAAGACGGCGTGGTGTATTTCGAGACTCGGTTTGCTCCGCTTTTTCACACACGGAAGGGGCTGACTCATCAGCAGGTCGTATCGGCTGTGTTGAAAGGACTGGAACGGGGCCGCAAAGATTTTGGAATCTCTTCGGGCTTGATCATCTGCGCCATGCGCAGCATGGACGTGTCCCTGGAGATGGCGGAGCTGGCCGTTGATTTTCGGGCGCGCGGGGTGGTCGGCTTTGATCTCGCCGGAGAGGAAGGCGGTTATCCGCCGAAGAAACATGTGGCGGCGTTTCACTATATTCAGCGGGAAAACTTCAATATCACGATTCACGCCGGAGAAGGCTATGGGAAGGAATCGATCTGGCAAGCGATTCAATATTGCGGCGCACACCGCATCGGACATGGAACGCGGCTGATCGAGGATATCGCAGTCGTGGACGGCAAAGCAGTAAAGCTCGGCGACCTGGCGCAATACGTTCTCGACAAGCGCATCCCCCTGGAGATTTGCCTTATCAGCAACGTTCACACCGGCGCTACGCCAAGCCTGGCGGAACATCCTTTCAAGATTTTGTATCAGGAGAAATTTCGCGTCACTCTGAACACGGACAATCGCTTGATGAGTAGCACCACCATGACTCGCGAATTTGAAGCCGCAGCCGAGACTTTTGGTCTCTCGATCGAAGACTTCGAGAAAATCACCATCAACGCAATGAAAAGCGCATTTTTGCCCTACGACAAGCGCATTGAGTTCATTTACTCGATCATAAAGCCGGGCTATGCCAGGATTCGCAAGTCGCTGGGGCCTTCAGCTCAACCCAAGACGTAGCAGAAACCTTTGTGAAGTCAGGACGAAAAGCATGAAGAGTGTAATTTGAATAGCTTCCCGGTGGGGCATATGAGACGATCGCTGCCAATTCTGCTCGCGGTCATAGCAGCCTTATCACTTCAATTCATGGCGCAAACAACAGCAACAACTTCCGTCTTCCAGGCAGTTCCTCAACTGCCATATCGTGTGCTGACGGACTTCTTCAAGTTTCCAAAAGAAATGATCCCCGGCGAAGCCTCTGCCGTCGCGGTGAATTCGATGGGCCACATATTTTTATTCCAACGAACAAAGCCCATGCTCGCCGAATATGACAGCAAAGGTAACTTCATTCAAAGTATCGGTGACGGAATCTTTTCTCATCCCCATGGCTTGCGCATAGACGCTGACGACAATCTGTGGACGACGGATGACGGAAGCCATCTTGTGCTCAAGCTGGATCCGTCAGGCAAGGTCTTGCTGGTGCTGGGCCGAATCAATACCGGCGCCGAAGCGAATTGGCTGTTCAACAAGCCGGCAGACGTGGCTTTCGGCAAGAACGGCGAAATTTACGTGGCGGACGGATATGGCAATTCTCGTGTCGTGAAGTTTGATCGCGACGGAAACTACGTTAAGGCTTGGGGAAAATTCGGGACAGGTATTGGGGAATTCAACTTGCCGCACAGCGTTGCTGTCGACAAAGAAGGCCATGTATATGTTGGCGACCGCGAAAACCAGCGCATACAAATTTTTGATGCGGACGGCAATTTCATCAAGCAGTGGACTGGCGTCGGCTATCCGTATGGACTTCTAATTACGCCGGACCAGCATGTTTGGATGACCGATGGAGGATATGACCGGATCGTTGAATTGGATCAGGACGGCAAGATACTTGGCGCCTTTGGCGAACCTGGACATAAGCCGGGACAGTTCGCCTGGGCTCATTTCATGGCGATGGGACCGGATCATGCTATCTATGTCGCCGACGTGTTGAATTGGCGGTTCCAGGTGTTCGCACGCGGCACGTCAACCGGAGAGATGACCAAATACGTTCCTACGGTAAGGATGTTCTGGGACTCAACGCCGAGTTCGGGATGGGCCTCACACCAGACGGCTATTCCATTCAAGTAGCTGGATCGGCTCACTCAGACAGCACTGCCAAGGTTTCCGCGAGCAAAGCGACTGAGAAGCCTGCAACAAAATGTTTGCACCTGTATTTTTCTGCGTTAAATCTGTTGGATGAAATCGAAAGAATACCTTACGAATTTCTGACTCCCAGCTTATACTCCCTTCTCAGCAAAGCGGCTGCGAAAGAGTCCATCTTCACGGATGCGCTCACAGTCTGGGAATGACAGAGGATTCGCAGATGCCTGCCGGTTGCTCGCCGAAAGAAATACATGGACAATCCTTTCATGGCGCGCGCTGTTCAGCTCTCAATTGAAAATGTCCAATCCGGCCGCGGCGGCCCTTTTGGCGCAGTGATCGTCAAAGATGGCGACATCGTTGCCGAAGCCGCGAATCAAGTTACCTTCACCAACGATCCGACGGCGCATGCCGAGGTGCTCGCGCTCCGAGCGGCCTGCGCGAAGCTTGGTGTGTTCGAACTGCCTGATTGCGAAATTTACACCTCCTGCGAGCCGTGCCCCATGTGCCTGGGAGCGATTTATTGGGCCCGGCTGGCACGCATTTTCTTCGCAAATGAAGCCGCAGATGCCGCCAAGATCGGGTTTGATGACTCATTGATTTACAGCGAGATCGCTCGACCGCATACGCAACGCACCATCCCTATGGTGCAGATGATGCGCGAGCAAGCGCTGGCAGGATTTCGCGCCTGGCAGGAAAAATCCGACAAGATCGTTTACTAGTCGAGAGGCAGAGACGAAGATTTGATCGATCGCTACTTCAAACTCGCCGAGAACCAAACTTCTGTCAAACAGGAAATGCTCGGTGGACTCACCACCTTCGTCACGATGGCCTACATCGTGGTCGTAAATCCGCAGATTCTGGCACAGGCAGGAATGCCCGCAGAGGGTGTTGTGTTTGCGACTTGTGTTTCTGCAGCTATCGCCACGCTCGTGATGGGGCTTTATGCCAACTATCCTATTGCCCTGGCGCCCGGGATGTCGCTAAACGCCTACTTCACTTACTCCGTTGTCATGTCCATGCACGTTCCGTGGCGAACGGCGCTGGCAGTGGTCTTCTGTTCAGGTTGCCTCTTCCTGTTGCTCACGGTCACACGTGTTCGCGAGCAGATCGTCAACGGCATACCCGATTGCCTGAAGCATTCAACTGCTGCGGGAATCGGCATGTTCATCGCCTTCGTCGGCCTTCGCAATGCCAAAATCGTGGTCGCCAACCCGGCTACGTTTGTCGGCCTTGGCAACTTTGCCGACAAGGAAGTACAGATCGCCTGCCTGGGACTCGTTATCACTCTGATCCTGATGGCGCGAAAAATTCATGGCGCGATTTTACTTGGTATCCTCGGCACTGCGCTTGTCGGAATTCTTCTCGGTATCACAAGCTGGCCGTCTGCGATTTTTGCGATGCCCCATCCATCCTCCACGTTCCTGCAACTTGATTTCCGGGGATTGAAGCATCTCGGCCTGCTGGAAATTGCCTTCGCTTTCCTGTTCGTGGACCTGTTCGACAACGTGGGCACCCTTGTGGGCGTGTGCGAGCAAGGCGGATTCATTCGCGATGGCAAGATTCCGAGAGTGGGTCGCGTTCTGGTGGCTGATGCTGTAGGAACCATGGTCGGCGCAGTCACGGGAACATCAACCGTGACGAGTTACATTGAAAGTGCCGCAGGCGTTGCTGCCGGAGCGCGCACCGGCCTGAGCAATGTTGCGGTCGCCGCGCTGTTTATGCTGGCAACGTTTTTCTCGCCGCTGGCAGCCGCAATTCCAGGCTATGCCACCGCACCGGCCCTGATCCTGGTGGGCGTGCTAATGTCGGAGTCCATTGCTCTGGTGCAGTGGCGGGACTTCAGCGAGGCCGTTCCCGCATTCATTACTATCCTTGCCACCCCACTCACGTTTAGCATCGCAACCGGCCTCAGCCTCGGTCTGATTTCCTACACAGTCGTAAAGATCGCCGCTGGCAGGATTCGCGAGATCAACATACTGATATGGATTCTCACGATCCTATTCATTCTTCGCTATATATATCTCGCCGCCGCCTAGCGAGCCCTCAGGTGCCTTTACTAAGACTTCTTCTTGGGAACTTTCGCTCCCTTCTTACGCGCTTCCGAAAGTCCAATGGCAATCGCCTGCTTGCGGCTTTTTACGGTTCCGCCCTTGCCACCCTTCCCCGATTTAAGCGTACCCTTTTTTTTCCGGCGCATTGCGCTGGCCACCGTCTTTCCCGCGGCCTTGCCGTACTTGTGTCCGCCTGAACCTTTCTTGGTTGCCATTTGGATCCTCCGGCCCATTAGAGTTTGTCTACATCGATGAGGTTGTGGACCGAATTATGTACAAGCACGGATCGCTATCGCGAAAAGAAAAACATCAACGTTCCAACACCGGCGACCCGTATGGCAACTAAGCTCAATTATGATCTGTGAGAAGTTCCGAATATGGAGGCTTCAAGGATGAACAACAGGTATGGCCAAGTTGGAGGAAGTTTTGTCCGATTATTGCCCGTAGGTCAACTCTGTCTAGCCGCTGCTATGGCGTTGGCCGTCCTCGGAATCGGTTGCGGGGGACACCACTACTATCGCGTTTACGATCCCTATTACACCGATTATCACGTTTGGAATAACGATGAGGTTGTCTACTACAACCAGTGGTCGACAGAGACGCATCGCGATTCCCATCGTGACTTCCGCAAGATTCCTCCCGGCGAACAGAAGGAATACTGGACCTGGCGGCATAACCACGGCGACCGCCACTAAACTGATCGGGGAAATTCCTGCTGGATTTTTACTGGAAGACTTTGCTCAGAACAAGGCAATTGCAGCGTCGGTCGTGGTGACCTTGGCTCCGAGTTGGACCAAGGCCGCCAGGGCTTTGAGGCCGGTCGTTGCATCCATTGTCTCAATGGCATCTTCTACGATGCTCACTCGTTGGCCACGTCTGAGCAGGCCTGTGGCCGCGAGACTCACGCAGTATTCCGTCACCACACCGAAGACAAAGAATTCAGGATTGCCCAATCGTTTAAGGAGAGCTTCGGCGTGACGGCTCTCAAAGATATCCAGAGTCTGCTTTTCCAGCAGAATTTGCTGATACGCAAAGAGATCGTCGGGAATCAAGGCGGACGATTCATTTGGTACGCGGACGATTCTGGAAGTTAGCGCTTCGGGTACGAAATCCGCACCCGGGGTGCCCTTAACGCAGTGCGGTGGGAATATTTTGAACTCCGGGTCATCCGGCACATGGAAGCAGCCGTGGGACACCAGGAATGCGCGATTCCGGCGTGCCACGTCGGTGAGCCGGCGAATGTTGGGTAATAGCTTCTCAGCTCCCGGTACGTAAAGCTTGCCCCCCGGAATCATGAAGTCGGCCTGAGTATCGACTTCCCACAGAATGTATTCTCGCGAGATCATGGCACTCCATAATGCGAGGATCGATTCCTGGCACTGTTGTCCCTTCGCAGATGATAGCTTGATCCACGCCCAATTGCCTCATTGTGGCTTTCACCTTGCCAATCTTCTCGGAGATTTCTCCGATCTGTGTTTTAATCTCGGGCGTCATTCTTTGCACGGCAGCTTTGCACGCTGAACTTGGAGCCACCTGTGTCACATTCACGCCTGTCTCGTTTTTGCATCCGCAGCCTCATTGCATTATCACTTGGCGTCATTGTCGCAGCGCAAACAGCGTCAACAGATCCTCCCGCCGACTTAGACGCTTACGTCGCAAGCGCGATGAAAACGTTCGAAGTACCGGGTTTGGCTCTCGCTATCGTAAAAGACGGAAAGATTCTGGTCGCCAAAGGTTATGGAGTCCGTAAGCTCGGCGATCCCACGTCCGTCGATGAACACACCATGTTCGGCATTGGGTCGAACACAAAAGCGTTTACCACCGCGGCTCTGGCGACACTGGTGGATGCTGGCAAACTTTCGTGGGATGATCCGGTTTACCAGCGACTGCCCGGGTTCGTGATGTATGACCCGTATGTCTCGCACGAAATGACCATCCGCGATCTGCTCACTCACCGCAGTGGAATGGGGCTGGGCGAAGGCGATCTGCTGTTCTGGCCGCAATCCACTTACACGCGGGACGAGATCATTCATAAGCTCCGATTCATGAAGCCCGCATCCAGCTTCCGCAGTCATTACGCGTATGACAATCTGCTGTATATGACGGCTGGACAAATCATTCCCGCAGCCACTGGCACATCGTGGGACGAGTACATTCGGCAGAATATTTTTGTGCCGCTTGGAATGATGAACTCCAATACGACTACCACGGCATTCAAACCCGGAGACGACTACGCATTTCCGCACTCGCGAGTCGACGGCAAACTACAAGTGATTGCGCTGGAAGCACTCGATAACGCAGGTCCGGCGGGATCAATCAACTCGTGCGCGGCGGACATGGCGAAATGGGTGCAACTTCAACTCAATCGTGGCAAGTTCGTCGGTCGCGAAGGACGGCTGTTCAGCGAGGAGCGATCTCGAGAAATGTGGACGCCGCAGACCATCCTGCCGATCGGCAATTACGCTCCGCCGTTGGCGGGACTGAAGCCGAACTTCGCCGACTATGCTCTTGGGTGGGGACTGCGTGATTATCACGGACGCAAATTGGTCGGCCACACCGGCGGAGTCGCGGGATTTGTTTCGCGCGTTATGCTGGTGCCGGAAGAAAATCTCGGCGTAGTTGTGCTGACGAACGCGGAAGAAGACGGCGCATTCGATTCGATCCTTTATCACATCCTCGACCACTACTTCAGTCTTCCGCCGACGGAGTGGATCAGCGCATTCAAATCGGTGAAAGACATGAACGAAAAAGACGCCGCCGAAGCCATGAAAAAAGCGGAGGGCGCCCGCAACGCAAACTCCAAGCCGTCGCTGCCTCTGGAGAAATATGCCGGCATTTACAACGATGCATGGTATGGGCCGATCACCATCCGCATCGAAAATAAAGCTCTGACCATCAGCTTCGATCACACGCCGGGCATGATTGGCGACCTGCAACACTGGCAATACGATACCTTCAAAGCACACTGGCGGCAGCGCACGATCGAAGATGCATTCGTCACGTTCTCGCTCAAACCGGATGGCAATATCGACAGCGCCAGAATGGCGGCGGTTTCTCCACTTGCCGACTTCAGCTTTGACTACCAGGACTTGCTGCTCAAACCCGCCGAGAACAGAAATACTGCCCACTGAAGATTCGCGTGACCGCCAGGGACGCCATTCCGCTAGTCACTGTTGAAGCTGAAATTAAAGCTCGAAGCGGCATCCTGCGCCGCGAACTGGGACTCGGCGACCTTATTCTGGCGCAGGTTCTGATCGTCATGGTGCCTGAGTTCTTCGGCACTGCAGTCAAAGCCGGGCGCTCACACGTCGTGCTGTGGTGTTTGGCGATTGTTTTGTTTTTCATCCCGCAGGCTTTTGTGGTGTCGCACCTGAATCGCCTGATGCCGCTCGAAGGCGGTCTCTACGAGTGGGCACGCCTTGCCTTCAGCGACCGGATTGGATTTCTGGTCGCGTGGAACATGTGGTTGAACGTCACGGTTCAGGTCTCACAGATTGCCTTGGTGACGACAACCTACGTCAGTTACGCCTTCGGGCCACGCGCCGAGGGGATCGCTTCGAATCCGCGGATTCTTCTTGCGGCATCCGTCGGGTTGATTGTTGTGATGATGTCCGTCGCCGGCCTGGGATTGAAAGTCGGCAAATGGATCAGCAACGCGGGCAGCGTCTTCACGGTTCTCACCATCGGAGCGCTGATCGCACTTCCTTATTTCCACGTCTGGCGCGGCAGGCTGGCCGACTATCATCCGCTCGCCGTGGTCAAACCGCCTCTCACTCTTTTCAGCCTTAGCGTTTTCAGCAAGATGACCTTCGGAGCATTATCGGGCTTCGAGTATGTCGCAATTTTTGCCGGGGAGTCGCGCAATCCGCGGCGCAATCTAGCACGGTCGATTCTCTTCACCGCCCCGATCATCGCGCTCTTATACATTCTCGGAACCAGTTCGATTCTGGCATTTGTCTCGCCGGATGCTATCGATGTGATCGGACCAATTCCTCAAGCATTGAGCCGTGGATTCGCAATCTTCGGACCGGCGCGTCCCCTCATCCCACTGGTCATATTGCTTCTGCTCATGAATTACGTGTGCTCGTATACGCTGTATTTTTCGGCCAACACGCGACTGCCCTTGGTTGCTGGATGGGATCACTTGTTGCCGCAGTGGTTCACGCAGCTGCATCCGAAATACCGCACGCCCATCAACTCGATTCTTTTTATGGGCGCAATCGCGCTGGCCGCCAGCGTGGCCGTCCTCATTGGCTCAGGCAATCAGGAAGCATTTGCACTGCTCCAGGTTTGGACCTGGACTTTCTACGGCCTGGCTTACCTGGCGATGTTCGCTATCCCGTTGTTCGCCAGGAAAGAGAAAGGTATCCGGCCGGGCGCGTGGCTGCGCCTCGCCGCTGTCTCAGGATGGTTGGTAACTCTGCTGTTCGTTCTGCTGTCCGTTTTGCCGGTGATCGAGGTCCAGAATAAATTCACGTATTCACTGAAGACCAGTTTGGTAGTGATTGGCGCCAACATTATAGGTTGGGGCGTCTACCGGGCGGGACGGCGAGACGCTGCGCAGATGGCCACGGGAACATCCGCTACTGGCTCCAGCTAACTCTTTGCCCTTACAATTGGAAGTCTACGAGAGGGCACATAAAGTATGACAGCCAGCCATACCGCACCTCCACAAACGGCAGAAGCCGCAACCCCAGCCGTTCCGCTCACAACGGAAGGCTACAGCGTGCTGCACCAGATGATGCGATTCCGTCGCTCCGCATGGCGCGCTCTGCCGCAAACCGAGAGACGGGAAATCACCAAAGAAGCGGAAGGCGTTCTTGGTCCGATGGAAGAGAGCAGCGCCGGGCAGTCGGCACTTTTCTCTCTGATCGGTCACAAGGGTGACTTGATGCTCGTCCACTTTCGCGAATCTTTTGCGGACTTGAATCAGGTCGAGTTGAACTTGGCAAACTTGCGCCTCAGCGATTACCTGGAACCGGCAACTTCTTATCTGTCGGTGATCGAGTTAGGACTCTACGACTCCACGCTGAAGATTTATCAGGAACTTACCGAGCGGGGCATTGAGCCCCACTCCGAACAGTGGAAGGTCGAAATCGAAGGCAAGCTTGCTCGCCATCGCGAAGCTATGCGGCCCCGTCTATTTCCCGCAATCCCGCCTCATCGTTATCTCTGCTTCTATCCCATGGATCGCCGCCGCGGGGAAGAGCAAAACTGGTATACGCTGCCCATTGAAGAGCGAGCCCGACAAATGAGCGAACATGGTCTCGTAGGCCGCCGTTACGCGGGCGAAGTCAAGCAGATCATTACCGGGTCGATTGGCTTTGATGATTGGGAATGGGGTGTCGACCTATTTGCCGACAACCCTCTGGTGTTCAAGAAGCTGATCTACGAAATGCGCTTTGACCACGTGAGCGCTGTCTATGCATTGTTCGGCCAGTTCTACGTAGGTGTGCGTTGCCCGGCATCCGCATTAGGCAAATTGCTCGACGGGGAATTGCCGAAGTAAGTCAGAGCCATACCTGCACCACAGAGTCACAAAGACACAGAGGAACTTTTTTGAAGTTTCGCATTTCTCTCCGTGCCTTCGTGGTGGGTGTAAATCTTCCGGAGAATTTCATGTCAACTTTTGGACTCATCGAATACAAAGACGCCAGCCCCGAAGTGCGCGCGGTCTACGATGACATCATGGCAACACGCAAGACCGACTGGATCAATAATTTCTGGAAGGCTCTGGCGCATGACCCGGCGACGCTGAAGCGCACTTGGGAAGACATCAAACAGATTATGGCGCCGGGAGCTCTCGATCCACTGACGAAGGAAATGATCTATGTCGCCGTGAGCGTGACCAACCAGTGCAACTATTGCATCGCCTCGCACACAGTTTCAGCCCAGAAAAAGGGCATGACCGATGCGATGTTCAAGGAATTGATGTCAGTCGTCGGCATGGCCAACGAAACCAATCGGCTGTCCGCGGGGTATCAGGTGGAGATTGACGAGCAGTTCAAGAAGTGAAAAGTCGGACTTCAGACGTCGGACCTCGCACTGCGTTTTGGTCACTTGCGGCGACGAACAGAAGTTGAGGTCCGAGGTCTGAAGGCTGAAGTCCGGGTTTTGAACTTGAATTCGTGCGTCTTCATATCCACGCGTCGCCCGCGAAACCGCACGCCTTCAGCTTCCAACCGGAACCGCTGCTCAATCGCCGAATCGCCGCGCAGTTTGATCTCTCCGCCTACACCCAGCACGCGCTGCCAGGGCAGGCCGAAACCATTCCGCAAAATGGCAGCTACCTGACGCGCAGCGTCCGGAAAACCCGCCGCCCGTGCCACCGCTCCGTAGGTCGAGACTTTGCCTCGCGGAATCGCGCGAATCGTCTTCTCAACGCGAAGGCGAATCTCCCCCAGCCCGCTCAACTATGCGGCTGCCTTGCGAAACGATTCGATGGCCTCGCCTTCGGAATTGTGAACGTCGAATACGGTCAGCAGCTTTGTGACTTGCAGTAGATCGCCTACTCGCTTGGTCAAACTCACCAGCTTGATGCTGCTTCCTGCATTGCTGGCCGTGGTGTGCAGCGCAACCAGCGTGCCCAGTCCGCCGGAATCGATGTAGTTGACTTCGCCCAGGTTGAGAATGATGCGCTTGTTCTCAGGCACAGCTTTCTTCACTTGCTCGCGCAGCAGCGAAGACTCTTCGCCAAACACGATCCGCCCACTGCATTCCATTACTAAGACCCCATCCACATTCTTGCTTGCGATTTTCAGTTGCATGAATTCTCCTTTGAAGCAGCCGCAATCAAACCCACAGCGACCCGCACGACCGCACGTATCGTTGACCGACAAGCGTATCGCTTGCGCCTCGGTTTTAGCAAGCCTCCAAGCTCCCAGAGCCCTTTTGACACCTGCGCTGTCTCTCCAAGTGGCTCGTCACTCAGAAAAGTCCGACAGACCGCACGCGCTATTATAGGGAATACTATGTTTAGCGGTACTGCCGGTAAGGATGATCGCCCGACATTGATTGCCATCTCGGCGCTTGCGTGTGTTCTTCAGGATGTTCTCCACGAAGGCCTGGGTCACGGAGTAACAGCGTGGCTCAGCGGAGCTAAGCGCATGACCATTAGTACAGTCGCTATGCAGTCTGATATCGATACGCGCTGGATCTCGGCGAATGGCACGCTGGTCAACCTTGTTTTCGCGGCGATCTTCTGGCTTCTCCTGCTCAGGCCGCAGCGCTATCGGCCCACGACTCGTTACTTTCTCGTGCTGGCGATGGCGGGCAATCTCTTCACCGGGACCGGTTATTTTTTCTTTTCCGGCGTTAGCAACTTTGGCGACTGGGCGGCTGTGATCAGCGGGTTGCACCCGCATTGGATGTGGCAGCTCGGACTCGTAGCGATGGGTGTCGCTTCTTACTATGCATCGATGCTGTTAGTGGCCGCCAAGTTGAAGCAGTTTCATGGCGAGGATACTGGTTCGCACAGGCTGCGTAGGCTATGCTGGACTCCTTACTTTACCGACGGAGTTCTGGCCGGACTTGGGGGTTTGCTGAATCCGGCGGGATTGTTCTATGTGATCGCGTCGGCGCTGCCTTCGACTCTAGGCGCAAATGCCGGCTTGCTGAGCTTGCCCAGCTTGATGCGCAGACGGCGCAACACCGGCGAAGAGCGGGTTGGAGCAATAGAGCGAAGCCCCGTTTGGATTGCTACCGCGGCCGTGGTCAGTCTGATATTCATTTTCGTTGTTGGCCGCGGGCTCACGTGGACGCGATGAGATTCCCGCTTTTTCGAATCGCCGGTTGGCTATTCGGCGGGACTCGAAGCTTCAGAGGAAAATGCCGCAAGCTCATTAGGCGCTGGCGGATTATGGACGGGATCCGCGTGTGCGAACGGCCGCGACCACAGTTGATTGCACCAGTGCATCGCGAATTCCTGCGCCAGTTTCTCAAGCGCAAACTTGCGGCGGACGGAACGAGCATCCTCGTTGACGACCTGTAAGTGCCCAAGCTCATGGAGAAAAATGTCATAAAGCATGAATCGACGAATGGCAAGCGCAGGCCATTTCTTGCCTCGCCGTGCTCCGAATTCCTCAGGCCTCTGCCCCATTCTCAACGCTTGGGTGAGGCTCATCCGCGGCGGCTGAGCGCACAATGCGATGTCACGGCGCCCGAGATTGACATATCCGAAAACGCGCGCCCCACGGCTCCGATCATTGAAATGCACCGTGCGCAAACGCTGCCATACTTCGACCGGAAGCCGGTCGAGTACGACGCGCACGTCCGCCTCATTCACATAGTGAACGCGGTCAGCGCCAGGAGGTGAGATGGAGAACTTGACGTAGCCGGCCATTTTTCGTCGCCCCTATATCAAAGATTTATCTTAAAGCTCAGCAGTGGTCCGAGACTGGGTTGACCGCCAGCTCCAGACCTCCTTCGAACCGGCGGGCCGTCCTTTCTTCCCATCACGTATAATCGAAGTTTCTTCCTCATGAGCTACACCGTCCTGGCGCGCAAATACCGTCCGCAGAAGTTCTCCGAGGTCATCGGACAAGAGCACGTTACCCGCACTCTGCAGAACGCCATCGAACAGGGTCGCACGGCCCACGGCTATATCTTCAGCGGGCATCGCGGAATCGGCAAGACCACCGTCGCGCGCATTCTGGCGGCGGCGCTGAATTGCCGCTCGCAGGATCATCCGGTGCCGGAGCCCTGTGGCGTTTGCGAATCGTGTACTGAAATTCGCGCGGGAAATGCCGTTGACGTGATCGAAATCGACGCCGCCACCAACCGTGGTATCGACGAAATTCGCGAACTGCGCGAGGCTGCCCGCTACCGCCCGGCCCGTGACCGCTTCAAAATCTACATCCTCGACGAAGCTCATCAAATCACCGATGCGGCTTTCAATGCCCTGCTCAAGACTTTGGAAGAGCCGCCCGATCACATCGTCTTCATGCTGGCGACCACGCAGCCGGAGGATATTCCGCAGACCATTCGCTCGCGCTGCCAGCATTTCAGTTTTCGTGCGGTCAAGTTCGACGACATCGTCGGCCAGCTCCGCGATCTAGTCACCCGCGAACAAATCGCCGCCGATGACGACGCCCTCGCCCTGCTCGCCGAAGCCGGCGACGGCTCCATGCGCGATGCGCTTTCCATCCTCGATCAGGCCATCGCTTCGTCCAGCGGAGGGATCACTGCGGACTCGGTAAGAAATCTGGTTGGCGCCGCGCCCGCACACATTCTCGAAGAAGTCATGCAGGCCGTTTCCCGCAGCGCCAGCGATGAAGTGCTGCGACAAGTGGATCATCTGATTGGCGAGGGACACAGCCCCGTACATTTCGCGCGCCAGTTAGTGCGCTTTCTGCGCAATGCCGCAGTCGCCAAAATTGCCGGCAAAGATTCCTCCCTGCTGCAAATTTCCAGCGAAGAGCGCGAGCGCGTCGCTCGCGTGGCCGAATTGTTCGGCGAAGAAGATCTCACGCGCCACCTGCAAATCATGCTGCGCACGCATGGCGAACTGGGATACAAGCAGGAACAGCGATTTCATCTCGAACTCGGCCTGCTCAAGATGGCGCACGCGCAACGCCTGCTTCCTATCGAGCAACTACTCAGCGAGGTAGCCGCATCTTTGCCTGTTGCCACAGCCGGAGCGCCTCGCACTACGGCACGACCGTCGATTGTCGGTGGAACATCGGAAGTTCACCGTACTGAACCCACGTCAGCGGCCCGCCCAAATTACGTTTCGCCGTTCGCCGCCGATTCCGCGCGCAAAGGCAATCCCCGCCAGGAATCCGCCGATACGACTTCGGTCATCGGGCCGCGCATCGTCGCGGCATCCAGTGCCTCTCAACACGTCATCTTGGGCGCGGCTGCTCCCGCAACTCTTCTCGAAAGCGCACCGAAACCGGAGACGATTCCAAAACGCGAAACCGCTCCGCCGGAGAGCGCACCGTCGCCGCGTCAGGAGACCACTCCCGCCTCGCTGCCGGTGCAACAGCCAACCATTCCCTCACCCGCGCCGTCGATGGAGCGTTTGCAAAGCGCCGTCCTGCAAGCTCTCTCTGATGGCAACCAGCGCATCCTCGTCTCGATGCTCGAGGCCGGCGAGTGGAGCGCGTTAGCGAACGAAGTCGTCATCAAAGTTGCGGAGTCACAAACAGTCATTGACATGTCGCTTAGCCCGGAAGCCAAGCGTCTGGCGATCGCATCCGCCAGCGGAGCTTTGGGTCGAGCGGTCAAGCTGAAAATTGTTCCCGGAGCAGTCGCTCTACCTCGGGATGGAAGCGGCGATAAAAGCAACGGCTCAACGACTCCAGGTCCGAAGATTGGCGGCAGAAGCCGAGCCGAGCAGGATCCCATAGTTCAACGCATGAGAGAAACATTCGGAGCGGAGATTAGGACAGTGATCGATTACAGGGATAAAAGATAAGGGTTTAAAGGTTGAATTTTGAATCATTGAAACCTTGGAACTCTAAAACATTGAAACATTCATTTTATGAACAACTTCAATCTGCAAGAACTAATGTCAAAGGCTAAGTCGCAGTACGAGACGCTGCAGAAGAAAATGCAGGAGACGGTGGTCGAAGCCTCATCCGGCGGCGGAACTGTGACTGCGAAAATGGATGGCCGAAAGCAACTGCTCAGCCTGCACATCGATCCAGAAGCCGTAAAATCGGGCGACGTCGAGATGCTGCAAGATCTGGTGCTAGCCGCGGTGAACGAAGCGGCACGCAAAATTGATGGCGCAATGCAATCGAGTCTCGGCGGTATGCTGGGAGGCATGGGCCTTCCTGGACTCTGAGGTTCTGATCGTCGCTACAAAATCTTGTCATTCTGAGCGAAGCGAAGGACCTATGCAGTCTGTCGGCACGAAAGAAATTGCATAGGCTTTTCGCTTCGTCCAGAATGACAATCCATTCGAACGGATTGATTCATGTCGAAATTCGCGGAGCCAATGTCGCGCCTGATTGACGAACTAAAAAAGCTGCCAGGCGTCGGCGCGAAAAGCGCGCAACGGCTGGCTTTTCACATTTTGCGCTCAAGTGACGACGACGCAGAAGCCCTGGCAACAGCCGTGCGTGACGTTAAAGCCAATCTGCGACTGTGCTCCGTGTGCAATAACATCACCGACGTGGATCCATGCGTATACTGCACCAGCCCAACGCGCAACCAACGTCTGGTCTGCGTGGTCGAAGAACCTACAAATATTTCCTCCATCGAAAAGACCAAGCATTACAACGGAGCTTTCCATGTACTGCACGGCGCGATCTCTCCTCTGCACGGAATTGGTCCGGAGCAATTGCGCATTTCAAACCTCATCACCCGGGTCGACGCCGGCAACGTCGATGAAGTCATTCTCGCCACGAATCCCACCGTCGAAGGCGAAGCCACCGCGACTTATCTCTCGCAGCAACTCAAGCGCGCTGGAGTAAAAGTCACACGGATCGCCATGGGCATCCCAGTGGGCAGCGACATTGAATATACCGATGAGATCACCATGTTGAAGGCGATGGAAGGGCGCCGAGAATTATGAGATTCACTGTCGCGCGCGAATCTTGCCTTGGCCAAGCTTGCGTTAGCTTAGCGTGGAAACTTCTGGCTCGAGAAATACATTGATTTCTTCTTCTGCGGTCGTCAGCCCCTCTGGCAAGCTGCCACGGTTGTATTCCGCCATACGGTTTTTCCACTTGAGGAAGTCGGTAATACTCTGGGGCTCGATGCGGACTTCCACTCGGCGCAGACTAGCCAGCAGTAAGTTCATCTCATAGCGAAGACCGGTGGCGCTGCGCAGATTCCTGGCTGACGGATGGATTGTCTCAATGTTACGACCGTGGATTTCAAGCAGTCCCCATCCCACCGGCAATTCGTTGCCGCGCAGAAGAGTAGCGGGCGTCAGATAAAAACGTTCGCAGCCCACTCCGCGCTCCGGTTTTGAACGAAATGGCTTGGCTCGATCCGCGAGAAAATCGGCGCGCGTGACTTTGCACTCGACCAGCACGGAATGGTTGGTGCGTTTCCACCCGATGGCGTCGGGCATTTCGCCGCTGATGCAGGCCTGCTCCGAGAGCACCATGCCGCAGCGGTAGGAGCGCAGCCAGCGAACAGCTTTTTCAACTAGTTGGGCGTGAGTCATGGACACTTAAGTTTTAGCCCGAGATACCGAGGTACGGAAGTGACTGGATGGTTGCGCGTGGCACGCTTGTGTCTGGACTGATCATTTGTGCTGCCGTAACTCGACCGGGATCTCCGCATTGCTCGACGGCAGCATCTTGTTCTTCATGTATCTCAAAGATATCTCGTGGTGTGCGGCGTTGGTTTGAATTGTAGTGCGAACTCATGTGAGTGCCGGCGCAATCGCCTACACCGGGGTCACCGTCTTTCGTGGAGGATTGAAGAATGGCAGCTTGGACACCTTTACGTTGGCTTTCAGGCGGATTGCTTCGATAGTGATTTCCATCTGCAATTGCGTTCCCAGCTTTGAATGCTCGGTTTCGATACTGGCCAAGGCGATCAGCTTTTTCAGAATTGGCGACCAGCTTGTGGTGGTCGCTTTGCCGATTTGTTTTTCTCGCGAATAAATTGGGACTGCCACGCGCGATGCTGCGCTGGGAGCGGCGGGGGTTAAGCCGTAACGTTCGTAGAGAGCTTCCACATCCGTCCAATCGACTTCGAGGCCAACGAGTTGGCGGGGCACTCCGTTCTTCGTATCTTGTTCCAGTGCGCGCTTGCCGATGAAATTTTCTTTTTCCAGATGGACCATCTTGGCGAAGCCCAACTCGTAAGGAGAGTATTTCTGCGAAGCGATCAGGGCTTTCTTGGAGCTGGTGTAGTCGACTTCGATGAGGAGCAATCCCGCTTCGACGCGGGCTACGTCTAGCGCCAACATTCCGGCAGCGTGCAGATCGAACTGCTTGCCTTTTTCGGCGAGCGCGTCCCAGACTTTGACGGCGTCATTCTTTGCCCCATCACCACAGGGAACCCAGATTTCATAGCCGAGATCGCCGGTGTAGCCGGTGCGGGAGATATCGACGGGAACGCCGGCGATTTTGCCTTGGGTCACGCGGAAATATTTTAAGTTTGCGATATCGGCGTCGGCAACGGTCTTTAGCAGCTTGGCGGAAGTTGGGCCTTGCAGGGCGAGAGCCGCGAGCTTTTCGGAGATGTCTTCGATCTGAACGTTCAAGTTGAGGCCGTTCTGCCGGAACCAGCGCAGGCTGGGATCGGCGGCGGTCCAGCGATAGACGTTTTCTTCAAGGCGAGAGATGGTGCCATCGTCGATGACTTTGCCTTGCTCGTCGCACCAGCAGCAATAAATCACCTGGCCGACTTTGACTTTGTTGATGTCGCGAGTGATCACGCGGTTGACCAGCTTGGTCGCGTCTTTGCCGGTGATGCGGTATTTGTAGAGTGGAGAAATATCGATGAGCGCGGCGGCGTTGCGAATGGCGTTGTATTCGTGCTCGTGGTGAACTTCGTAGACGCTGACCGTGTAATAGCCGCTCCACTCACGGTAGTTGAGGCTTTGACAGAGCGGGAAAGTGCGTTCGTGAAATGCGGTTCCGATGGGCAAGAGTGTGGCCTCGATTAGATTTGTGCCGAAGCCGGATTATATGCAGGCGTGGGTGAGGCGGCAAGACGAGTGTCGAGCTTCGCTCGACGGACGGCCGAGGGCGGCTGTCCCACAAAGGCATCTTATGGGCTAAAGCCCTGCGTCATCCGATCCTTTTGCGGCACGACTAAAGTCGTGCCCTTCCCTATCCTGATTGCGCCATTCGCTGATCTGTTCGACCGCGTGCGCGAGAGAAGAGACGATGCGATCGGGGCGAGTGTTGCCGAATCTCTCTTTGGCTTTGTCGAGGTCGCCAGCGAAGCCCCATATGCCGGCGATAATTTTAGTTTCCGGCAGGTGCATGCGGATGCGCTGGCATAGTGCGCTGGCTTGCGCGAAGGCGAACGGAGGAAGAGCGGAGATGCAGACGACGTCCTGGGGTTCGGGAGTGAGCTGCGTCAAAATCTCTTCAAAGGGCGAATCAAACGGCAGCGAGAGGACGCCGTGACCAGACCTCTGCAGCAATTGGGCGAGCATGGAAGAAGTAATTTCGTCGGCTTGATCATTTGCTGCCAGGCAGAAGATGCGGACGGCGGAGGGCGCGGGTTCGGCCTGGACAGAAGGCAGGTCGGGCTGTGCGGAGGAGATCCAACGCGAGATGAGCTTTCTCGGTTTCGATGATGCTTCTTCGGGGCGGTAGACAGCCAGCTCGGAGATGATTTCGCTGACGCTGAGGAAGAGAAATGATTCGCGGGTTTCGTTCAATGCGCCTTTGTGGCGATCCTGCTCGGCCAGTGTGAGCGCGGGGATCAGAACCTGGTCATAGAGGCTTATCAGTGGGTGAGACTTGAGAAATGTAGTGGCGATGGTGCGGGCGTCATCCTGATCGAGGGCGAGCAGACGCTGGTAGAACTGGGCCTCGATTGATAGAGCCGTTTCATCGCCCAGCAGCACGTGAAGGAACGACATGCGAGGGACATAACGGCCCAGCACGATCACACAAACTGTAAGAGGAACGGCCAGGATTAGACCAGCCCATCCCCAAAGCATAGTCCAGAAGACCGTAGTCACCAGGAGAGCAAGAGAAGAGATGCCGGTGTGCGCGCCGTAAAGCCAGGGCTCGACGACGTTTGCGGCGATCAACTCAAGCAGCGCAAACAAGAGAACGACCAGAAGCGGCGATCCCCAGCCGTTGAACACCGCGAGAGCCAGCAGTAGAGGGAAACCCGTAGCCGCGAGGGCTCCTGCATAGGGCACGATGCGGAGAACACCCGCGATCACTCCCCAGAGAATCGCGTTCGGAACGCCTATAAAGAACAGGCCAACACCGAAGCAAACGCCATAGCAGGCATTTACAAGGAACTGCATGACAAGATAGCGGCTGATGCGATGCGCCGCGTCATCGAGCGCCAGTGTCATGGCGTGTAGCTGCGCCACGCCTGCGAGGCGGAGAAAACGGTCGCGCAAATCTTCCTGCTTAATGAGGATGAAGACGGTGAAGATCAGCACCATGCCTGCTGTTCCGATGGGCTGAAGAAACGGACCTACCACCTGGCGAAGGTATTGCAAGCCGCTTGATGGCGAAGCAATTACCTGAACAGGCAATGGGGCCTGAAGCGCAGGTTGACCTTTGGAAACTGCCCGAGAGGCCTCGGGAGAAGCAGGATTGGCCTCCGGCTCGGAAAGCTCGCGGCCAATTTCCTGCACGCTTTCGGTGGCTCGCTCGAGAGCATTGCTGGGCGCGGCGTGGAGAGCCTCGAGCTTGTTGTGAATATTCAGCCGATACTGAGGAAGGTTGTTTGCGACTTGCAGCAATTGCCTGGCGACGACCCAACTCAGGCCACCCAGGACGGCGATGCAAATCAGCGTGGCCAGCGCAACCGCAGGAACACGGCTCAGTCGGAGCTTTTGCAGCCACATCACCAGAGGTGTGAGCAGAAAGTTCAGAGTCAGGGCAAGGGCGAGCGGGATAAGAACGGCACGGGCGAAATACAGAATAAGAACGACGCCCGCCATAATCAGCAGCGGGTTCAGGGTCGACGAATTCTGTTGGGCGCGGGCCATATGCTTTGACAAGATACTCTAAACCCTGTGGTCTTGTTCAGTCGTGGCCGTCCGCGCTCGGCGATCAGGTGCGATGGAGGGCTTGCTGACCCAATTCTGATTGTGAAAACGTTCGCCCAATTTGTGCAGACAAAACTACGCACCCTCGTCTAGAATAGCGGTTCAACTCTAAGTTCCTCATGCGACCCATCTTGCCATCGTTGTGCGGTATTCTCCGAAGCTGGACTGTGCTTCCTGCCGGGCTCTAAGTCATCGAGAACGAATCTTTTTCTTCCCGCAGCGGCGCGACAAATCCCACCGTGGAGATTTCGTGACGTGAATCCGTCCCGGCACTGAGTGCGCCTGCTACAATCCGTGCGAATCTGGCAGACGCTGAAACTTGAAGGCAACTATGAGTTCCAACGGAACGAAATACGACGTGATCGTTATTGGCGGCGGCCACAACGGGTTGGTCAACGCCGCTTATCTGGCGCGCGCGGGGAAAAAAGTGCTGGTGCTCGAACGACGTCACATCGTAGGCGGAGCGGCGGTGACGGAGGAGATTTTTCCCGGGTTCAAGTTTTCGGTTTGTTCTTATGTTGTCTCTCTTCTGCGGCCTGAAATTATTCGCGATCTGGATCTTCCTCGCCACGGTTTAGAAATCCTTCCCCTCGATGGAACGTTTACGCCCATGCCAAGCGGCGATTATCTGTGGCGGGTGAACGATCATGGCAAGACGCATCGCGAAATCGCGCGGCACTCGCGCGTGGACGCCGAGGCCTACGACGAATTCGGCAAAGCGATGCAGGCGATGTGCCGCTTTGTGAAGCCAATTTTGAGTATGGTGCCGCCCGATCCGGCCACGCTCGATCCGCGCGAACTGATGAAACTGTTGTTCATCGGCAAGCGCTTTCAGGGCATGACGAGCGAGGACAAATATAACCAGGTCCAGCTCATGACGATGAGCGCCATTGATTTTCTGGATCAATGGTTTGAAACCGATGTGCTCAAGGCGACGATGTCGGCGTCAGGAATTATCGGAACATTTTTGGGAGTGCGATCGCCGGGCACGGCGTATGTGTTGCTGCACCACTACATGGGCGAGATTGATGGCGCATTTCGCGCATGGGGATTCGCGCGCGGAGGCACAGGCGCGATTTCCAATGCGATTGCCGACGCGGCAGTGGAAGCGGGCGTTGAAATTCGGACTCAAGCGGGGATCGCCAAGATTCTGGTGAAGGACGGCAAGGCTAAAGGTGTGGTGTTGGCCAATGGCGATGAGATTTATGCGGACTTGGTTTCGTCTAGCGTCGACCCGCGGCTGACGTTTAACAAGTTTATCGACGCCGAGCATCTGCCCGGCGAATTTCTCGAAGACGTCAATCGCTTCAAGTATCGCGGATCGTCGGGCAAGGTGAATCTCGCGCTGGATGCGCTGCCGGATTTCAAATGCATGCCCGGGCCGGGGGCGCACCTGCGCGGAGCGATTTCGTGTTCGCCCTCGGTCGAATATATGGAGCGGGCGTATGACGACGCGAAGTACGGGAATTTTTCGCAGCGGCCGTATATCGACATGGTGATTCCTTCGCTCACCGACCCGTCGGTGGCGCCGCCGGGGAAGCATGTGATGTCGTGCTTTGTCCAATACGCGCCTTACAAGCTGCGTCCGGGATTGAACTGGGATGATCAGAAAGAAGCGTTTGGCGACAACGTGATCAACACGATTGCCGAATATGCGCCGAATATCAAAAACATTATTGTGGGCCGGCAAATAGTGACGCCGCTCGATCTGGAGCGCGAATTTGGGTTGAGTGAAGGCAATATTTTTCAGGGCGAGCTTTCGTTGGAGCAGCTTTTCTTTTTGCGTCCGGTGGCAGGGTGGGCGCGGTTTCGCACGCCGATTAAAAATCTTTATATGTGCGGATCGGCGACGCATCCGGGCGGGGGAATCATGGGCGCGCCGGGAAGATTGGCGGCGCTGGAAATCTTGAAGGATATTGGCGGGTAAGACGAAATCCTTTAAACGCAGAGACCGCAAGGATCGCAGAGTTCAACATGGCTGATAAACGAGATGTCGTTATCGTGGGAGGCGGGCACAACGGCCTAGTGGCGGCCTTCTATCTGGCCAAGGCGGGATTTAAACCGCTGGTGCTCGAACGCCGCGAACAGGTTGGCGGTGCGGCTGTCACCGACGAATTTCATCCCGGCTTTCGCTGTTCGACGCTGTCGCATTCAGCCGGCCCGATTCGTCCGGATGTTGTGCGCGACCTGCAATTGCAGAAGCATGGGTTGCGGTTCATCGAGTCGAATGTTGCGGTGACCGCTCTGACGCCGGACGACCGCGCGCTTTCTTTGTATCAGGACACTAACAGGTCGGTGGAAGCAATTTCCGCCTTCTCGGCGAGGGACGCGGCGAAATATCCGGAGTTCGCGCAGTCATTGGGAAAAATGGGAAAGGTCATTGCCGAGGCGCTGGCGACGCCTCCTCCAGACATCGATCATCCGAGCGGCGGCGATTTGTGGAGCATGCTCAAGACCGGGCGCGCCATGCGCAACATGGGCAAGAGAGATATGTACCGGTTGCTGCGCTGGGGACCGATGGCGGTCGCCGATTTGGTGGCGGAATACTTTGAGACGGAATTGTTGCGTGCGGTGGTCGCGGCGCGTGGAGTATTTGGAACTTTTCTTGGACCGTGGTCAGCAGGCAGCAGTCTGGTGTTGCTGATTCGCGCGGCAGGAGACGCGCATCCCGCAGGGTCGGGATTCTTCGCTGCTGGCGGAATGGGTGCGGTGACCCAAGCGATGGCTTCGGCGGCAAAGGCTGCTGGCGCGGAGATTCGCAGTGGGGCAGAGGTCATCGAGATTCGCGTGAAAGATGGCGCGGCGACGGGGGTGGTTCTTTCGACGGGCGAAGAGATCGACGCCAAGGCCGTTGTTTCGAATTGCGATCCGAAACGGACGCTGCTCAAGCTAACGGATCCGCTGCATTTGTCTCCGGATTTCGCGCAGAAGCTGCAGCATTATCGCGGCAATGGCACGGTGGCGAAGGTGAATCTGGCGCTTTCCGGGCTGCCAACTTTCAAGGCATTGAAAAACGGAAATGCTGAAGCACTCAAGGGACGCATTCACATCGGGGACGAGATCGATTATCTGGAACGCGCGTTCGATGCGGCGAAATACGGGAACTTCTCGCCGCATCCTTACCTTGAGATTGCGATTCCGTCGCTGACCGATCCCACTCTTTGCCCCGAGGGCAAGCATGTGATGTCGATCTACATGCAATATGCTCCGTACAAACTAAAGGGCGATTGGGAGAGCCAGCGCAAAGC
Source organism: Candidatus Sulfotelmatobacter sp. (assembly GCA_036513255.1). Classification (GTDB taxonomy): domain Bacteria; phylum Acidobacteriota; class Terriglobia; order Terriglobales; family Acidobacteriaceae; genus Sulfotelmatobacter. The sequence continues at coordinate 37,783 of DATBZH010000071.1, forward strand.
GTTGGGTCAGACCGTGGTGCAGACGCTGGCGGAGTACGCTCCGAATTTGCCGGAGATGATTCTGACGCACCAGATCATCACGCCGCAGGATCTGGAAGACGTGTATGGAATGACCGGTGGCCAGATTTTTCACGGCGACCTCGCGCTCGATCAGTTCTTCACCATGCGTCCGCTGCTGGATTGGGCGCGCTATTGCACGCCGATCAAGAATCTTTATCTTTGCGGGAGCGGAACACATCCGGGGGCGGGGCTGACCGGCGGTTCGGGAGCGAATGCGGCGAGGGAGATTGTGAAAGAGTTGAAGAAGTAGCGCCGGCGTCCGGCTGGCACACGGGCCGCCGAGACGGCGGCGCTACCATGAAGAACTCCGCCATCCTACTGGTCAGTTGTCCCGATGCCAAAGGCGAGGTCGCGTCCATCGCCGATTTCGTCTACCGGCATGGTGGCAACATTCTTCACGCGGATGAGCATGCGGACGAAGAGTCCGGCCTGTTCCTGATGCGCGTGGAGTTCGATCCAAAAGACTTCGACATCGATTTGTCCCAGAAAGACCTTGCCGACTTCGGCAGGCATTTCTCTCCAGTAGCCAAAAAGTTCCAGATGAACTGGCGGCTGGCGCAATCGTCGCAGCGTCAGCGCATGATCGTTTTCGTTTCCAGGTACGATCACTGCCTGGTCGATCTGCTGTACCGGCATCAGAGCGGCGAACTGGCTTGCGACATTCCGTTGATTATTTCCAATCATGCCGACAATCAGGCGGTCGCGGATTTTTACAAAGTTCCTTACGCCGTAGTGTCCGTCACGAAAGAGAACAAGCTGCAGGCAGAGGCGAAAGTTCAGTCTTTGATCGATGAGCACCGGCCAGACTGTATGGTGCTGGCCCGCTACATGCAGATTCTGTCGAATGAGTTCGTGAACAAATATCCGCAGCGGATTATCAACATTCACCATTCGTTCTTGCCGGCGTTCGTGGGCGCGCGTCCTTATCACCAGGCATTCGAGCGCGGAGTCAAACTGATTGGCGCAACCAGTCATTACGTCACTGAGGTTCTCGACGATGGGCCGATCATTGAGCAGGACGTGGTGCGCGTCTCACACCGTGACACGGTCGAAGATCTGATTCGCAAAGGGCGCGATCTGGAAAAAGTGGTGCTGTCGCGCGCGGTGCGCTGGCACGTGGAAAACCGCGTGCTGGTCTACGGAAACAAGACCGTCGTTTTCTGATCCGTTTGTCTCTCTTTTCCTCTTCCCTTCTCTCCGCGCAACAGTTCATGTACTTCCGCGAACCGGTTCATTCTGGTACGAGTTCCATTCCGCTAGTAACTTGCGAGGGTGGTGACTTTGGTCTTTACTGGAACAAATCGCGACCACCAAGACGGGAGCATATTGTCTCGGGAGCATCGTTTGTCCGAAGATCTAAAATTTGAACTGGCGATTCTGGCGACCGTGCAGGGCTTTTATCAGAAGCTCATGCGCGACTCCCTGGGCGGCGACGTTCCTATTCCGGCCGGCCTAGATGAAAATTCTCTGCGGCAGACTGAAGGCGAGTTGCCGGACACGCTTTCGCGCATGTATCGCTGGCTGCACCTGCTGGATATGGCGATCACACCGGCGATGGTGCGGCATGCGCTCACGCCGGAGACCGATTCTGAAGTGGCCGAGGCGCTGTTGCGATATTTTGTCCGGCGGCGCGAACCGAGCGATGTGAATCGCGACAAGACGGATTTGATTGCGACTTTTCTGTACCGGCATCCGCGGGTTCAGGGACAGTGGGAGCAGCGCGGATATGGGCTGGACGGATCGTTGCCGCTTTCGCCGTTTGAGATTGCGCTGATTGAAATTCTCGCCGACACCGACGTGCCTTCTTTGGCGGAAGAGCATGTGCAGTTGCTGCGGCGCTTCGATCCGCTGCGGGAAGAGGTCCTGAAGTTTCGCGATTTCAATTCGTTGATTGATTCGGGAGTCATCCTCCGCGTGCGCGAGTTGAAGCAGTGGCTGGATTCATCGTTCTATCATCCGGGGGTTCTGGCGACGGTGGCGGCTTACAATGCGGCGTTTGGCGCGCGCTTTGACGAACTGTTCACGAAGGCGCTGGGAGAGATCAAGCAATTCGGGCAGGCCCTCGAAGAAATGGGCGGCAGCATTTTGAGTACGGTGGACGGAGTGGAAGTCACGGTGGAGCACGTGGCAGCGATCGAGCAGACTGAAATGTTGCGTGCCGATTATGGCACGGCTCAGGAAAAATTCCGGCGCGTGTCGCGGCTTAAGAAGGAGTTGGACCGGCGGCCGCCCATTCGAAAGTCGCTGCTCACGCCTCCGGCGGCGCGTCCGGTTCATGCTTCGAGCGGTGCTGCGGCCGCGGCAAAGGCCGCGAAAGTTACTTCCGATGCGCCTACATTTCAGCGGCCGGTGGTTACCGCGCAACAAATTTCGGCGGAAGAAGGCAAACTGCGGCGCGTGGAAGAATCGATTCGCGTGTTCGTCCGAGTCGCCGACCCGAAGTACCGGCAGGTTGTGCCCATGCGCTTCTTTAACCTGACTCTCAGCACCGCCGAAGCGGAAGCCTATAACGCCGCGTTTCTGGAAGAGACCAGTCTGCGTGCGGACGTGGCACGAACTCTGATCCGGTTGGTGTCGATTTTGGCTCGACTCAGTACCGAGCTTGAAGAGTTGAAGCGTAGTCAGAGCATGCCGTCTGTGTGGAAGCTGCACGCGGATGCGTTGGTTGCCTTGATGGATATGGCAAACAGCACGAGCGAAGACGCAGGAGACGTGGCGGCAACCGCGCAGCTAGGCGGATTCGCGGCCTTCGCGGCGACGATTCATGAATCAGCAACGAAGCTGCGAGTGCGGCTGGATATTGCCGTGGGCGCGCTCGCGCACGCGGGCTGAGCTGAGCGGGGCATAAAGTTTATTCCAAATCAAACATCCCACTTCTCGCAAAAGACGCGAGAAATGGGACACCCAATGTTTCATTCCTACGGCGCCAGCAATTATTCCGAAGTTATGCCTATCGTTTTGAGCCACGTCTCGACTAACTGAGGCCATGCCGTGATTGGAAAGTTCGTGCGGCGCAGGCCGAAAGCGTGACCGCCGTGCGCGTAGAGGTGCATCTCTGCGGGAACTTTGGCTTTCTTCAAGGCGGCGTAGTAGACCAATGAGTTTTCTACGTGGTCGACGGGGTCATCCTCCGCTTGCAGCAAAAATGTGGGCGGCGTTTGAGAAGTAACGGGAATGTACGGATTCAACTCAAGATGCTTCTGGGTATTCTCCATCATATGTCCGGGATAGAGAGCGACCGCAAAATCTGGGCGGCAGCTTTCTTTGTCGGCCGCGTCGACCGGCGGGTACACACGCTTCTGAAAGTGCGTGCTGATCGCGGCCACCAGGTGTCCACCGGCAGAGAAGCCGAGCACGCCGATTTTGTGCGGATCGATGCGCCACTCGGCGGAGTGAAAGCGGACGAGGCCCAGCGCCCTCTGCGCATCTTCCAGCGCCATCGGTGATTTGGGATAGGGGCCCGACCTTGGAAACAGTCCATCGCCGGGAACGCGATACTTCAACAGCACACACGTGATTCCTTTGGACGTCAGCCAGTCGCAGACCTCTGTGCCTTCGAGGTCGATGGCGAGAATCCAGTAGCCTCCGCCGGGAAAGACGACCACCGCAGCGCCAGTATTTTTTCCTGTTGGCGAATAGACCGTCATCGTAGGACGCGAAACTTTGCCGATATAGACCCACGGTTTGCCGGCTACCAACTCCTTCGTTTCCGTCTTCGTCTCGTCTTCCGGGCCCGCGACTGGCTGTGTATCCGGCACCGCTCCGGGCCAGATCAGTACTTGGGTATGTCCCGGGAATGGATGCCAGGCGGGGGTTTGCGGGGTCGGGCGGCCGAGCGCAAAGACGATACAGAGAGTAACAGTCCAAGGCTTCATCACAGTCCTCGCGATCAAGCGAGGCGACATTTTATCAATCCGAGCGCAATTTGCGGAGACGTATTCCGCTCTCTTAGGAATGCGAATCTAGATTGTTACCGAGGGCGGGAGTCTGCGGCGGGGACGTAATCGAAAGCCTACTTCTCGCAAAGATCGGCGAGAAGTGGGACACGCGGTTTCCGCGACCCCTCTGGGTGCCATGGCAGAACTTCCTGAGACTTCGTAGGAACTGACGGCCGTGCAGGGATCCTTCGACTGCGTAACTGCCTCGCTTCGCGAGGCAGTTACTCCGCTCAGGATGACAAAACTTGCGGGCACGTGACTCTGGCTGGCAACTAGTCGGTAACCGCCTTGTCCGTAATCTCCAATCCTTTGTCGATGATCGCAAATGCTTCCCGCAACTGCTGCTCATTGATGCAGAGTGGGGGGTTGGTAAAGAAAGTGTTCCAGCGGACGAGCGTGTAGAGGCCTTGTTCGCGGAAGAAGCGTCCGAGAGCGGCCATTTCGTCGGAGGTACCGTTGAATGGGGCCATGGGTTGTCGGGTTTTGCGGTTGCGGATGAGTTCAAAGATGCCGAAGAGGCCGATATTGCGGTAGTCGCCGACTGACGGGTGTTTCGACTGCATCTCTTTGCCGAGCTGCTTCATGAGCGCGCCCATCTTCTTTGTGTTGTCGATGAGGTTGTCTTCTTCGTAGACGCGGATTGTCGCCAATGCAGCGGCGCATCCCATCGGATGGCTGTTGTAGGTGAGGCCGCCGAAGAAAACTTTATCCTGAAAATGTTGCGCGATGTGATGGCGCATGCCCACCGCACCCAGCGGAAGATAGCTGGAAGTTAGGCCTTTGGCCATGCAGAGGAGGTCGGGGACAACCTTCCAGTGATCGACGGCGAACCATTCGCCGGTGCGGCCGAAGCCGGCCATGACTTCGTCGGCGATCATGAGGATGCCGTATTTGTCGCAGAGTTTGCGCACGCCCTGGAGGTAGCCATCGGGCGGAATGAGGATGCCGTTGGTGCCGACCACGGTTTCAAGGATGAACGCGGCAAAGGTATGTGAGCCTTCGAGCTGGATGGTTTCCTCGATCATGGCGAGAGAAGTTTCGGCGGAGTCCCAGCCGCGCTCGATGCCGTGGTAGGGGTCGAGGACGTGGACGACGCCGGGGATGCCGGGCTCGGCGGCCCAGCGACGCGGGTCTCCGGTGAGTGTGATGCTGCCGCCGGTTGCGCCGTGATAAGAGCGATAGCGGGCGAGGATTTTGTGGCGGCCGGTAAAGAAGCGGGCAATCTTGATAGCGTTTTCCGTGGCTTCTGCGCCGCCATTGGTGAAGAAGAACGTGTCGATGTCGCCGGGGGTGATTTGGGCGAGCTTGGCGCCGAGCCGGGCGCGGGGCTCGGTGGCCATGAAGGGGTTGGCGTAGCACAACGTCTCGGCTTGCTCCTTGATGGCGTTGATGACGCGCTGGTCGCCGTGTCCGATGTTGACGGACATGAGCTGGGAGTTGAAGTCGATGAAGCGCTTGCCTTCGGGCGTCCAGAAGTGGATGCCTTTGGCGCGGGCCACGGGAATGGGATCGACTTTGGATTGCGCGGACCATTCGTAGAGAGTGTGTTTTTTGCAGAGGTCGACGATTTCTTTCCCGGACATCGTAGGGGTAGCGAGAGTTGTAGTCATGGGATCCTTTAAACCTTTGCCACTGATTTTCACGGATTTCACGGATCAAAAGCAAAGAACTATCGGCGTAAATCCGTGAAATCCGTGGCTAGAATTTTCTACTATGTTCTTTGGCCCAGCGTTCGACGACTACTTTTTTGTCGGTGTAGAACTCGATGGCGTCGCGGCCCTGGCCGTGGAGATCGCCGAAGAAACTGTTTTTCCATCCGCTGAAGGAGAAGTAGGCCATAGGCGCGGCTACGCCGATGTTGATGCCGATGTTGCCAGCCGGCGCTTCGTAACGGAAGCGGCGCGCTGCGGAGCCGCTTGAGGTGAAGAGCGACGCCTGATTGCCGTAGGCGCTGCGTTCGAGGACGGCGAGGGCGTCGTCCATGTTGTCGGCGTGGACGAGGCTGAGGACGGGGCCGAAGATTTCTGTGTCGGCGAGGTCGCTGGTTTTAGGAACGTCGTCGAGGATGGTGGGTTTGACGAAGTTGCCGGACTCGTAGCGCGGGATTTTGGAGTTGCGTCCGTCGAGCAGAACTTTTGCGCCTTGCTTTTCGCCGAGGCCGATGAGCGATTCGACGCGTTCTTTACTTTGCGGCGTGATGACGGGCCCCATCTGCACGCCGTCTTCGAGACCGTTGCCGACTTTGAGTTTGGAGGCGGCGTCGGCGATGGAGTCGCGGAAAGTTTTTTGCGCTTCCCCGATTGTGATTGCTACCGAAACGGCGAGGCAGCGTTGGCCGGCGCAGCCGAAGGCGCTGTCGCTGATGATTTGCGTGGCCATGGGCATGTCCGCGTCGGGAAGGACGACGACGTGATTTTTCGCTCCGCCCTGGCACTGGCAGCGTTTGCCTTGCTCACCGCTGCGGGCGTAGATGTAACGCGCTACGGGAGTGGAGCCGACGAAGCTGATGGCGCGGACTTTGGGGTGGTCGATTAACGCATCGACGACGGCTTTGCCGCCGTTGATGAGGCTGACGACGCCTTTGGGTAATCCCGTTTTTTCGAGAAGCTCGTAGACATAGTGCATGGTAAGCGGCACGCGCTCGCTGGGCTTAAGGATGAAGGTGTTGCCGGTGGCGATGGCGTAGGGCAAGTACCAGAAGGCGATCATGCCGGGAAAGTTGAAGGGCACGATGGCGGCGGTGACGCCGAGGGGCTGACGGATCATCATTTCGTCGATGCCGCGAGCCACATCTTCGAGGTTGTAGCCTTGCATCATCATGGGAATGCCGCAGGCGACTTCGACGTTTTCAATCGCCCGGCGCATTTCGGCTTTGGCTTCGGTGAAGGTCTTGCCGTTTTCCTGCGTGATGATGCGGGCGATGTCATCGAGGTGATCTTCAAGCAGCATTTTTAGTTTGAAGAGCGGCTGGATGCGGTCTTCGGGCGGAGTGCGGCGCCATTCAGGGAAGGCGGCAGCAGCGGTTTCGACGGCTTGGTTGACTTCGGCGGCGTCGGCCATCGGGACTTGGGCGAGGACTTCTCCGGTGGCGGGGTTGATTACATCGCGCCATTCGGTTGCTGGGGAGTCGGTCCAGCGGCCGTTGATGAAGTTGGTGAGGCGGAGAGCGGGAGGGGCGGCGATGGTGGTCATGGGGTACCTCAGTATGGCTTAAGAGTGTCTATCTTCATCTCAGATATTTTGACATCAATTTCTTTATGGGGCGTATTTCTCAATCACAAAAAAATTCTCTGTGAAATGATCCGATATTTTGATTGCAAGTTCACGCAAAGATTTATTCATTCCCACGGCGTCTCTCATGGAGAGCGAGACTGTGTCGCCGTGAGCGATAGCGTTTCTAATTTGTCGAGTCTTGTGGTATGCCTCAATCTCGGCATCCGAGAGTTCCAGACGTAGAGCATCGACAAGCACAGAGGGTATCTCCCATGCCTTCATCTTCTTAACCTTAGCTATGAAGTTTTTCAATCCGAAAGGGCCAAAGAGCTCCCCAGGAAAGCGAAACCCCTCACCTGCGAGTTTTCGAGCATAGCTGCGGTACCTATCGCGCCAACTTGCTTTTTCGGAATCCTGCAGTTTGCGTTTCAGCTTCGCAATATGCGGAGGATTTGGGGCCATGAATTGCTTAGCTCTGCTCTCATTCCTAGAAAGAAAATTTTCTGGGCCCCCGTGGAACTCGATCATCTCATCAATGATGTCGGACACAAACGCTTCGAAGAAGCTGAAGTGAGTCAGCAATAGGTACGAAGCCAGCCTTTGTTCATAGGTCGCCTCTGTTTGTAACAGATCGTCCGCGGTGCTCCTGCTACTCTTATGGAAGAAATCGGGCTTTGGCAAAGGGGTGCTCGTCCCGGATTTCATCGTCTCCAATTCAGTTCGCAATACGGGGACTGCGTACGCGACGAGTACTGCAAAATCTAGGAGAGCTTCCGATTGACCTTTGAATCGGGTATAGGATTCCGTTGGCCGAACTGGCATCTCGTCCTCCCTCAGCGTTAGGTGTTACATCTCCCGCTCCAATCTCGACACCAACTGCGCGAGCGCGCCTTTCTTATCGGCGACTGCAGCAAGCGCGGATTCCAGCACATCCAGGCCTTCGTCGATCTGCGCATCCGGCGCGACCAGCGGGACCAAAATGCGGATTACGTTGCTGTAGGAGCCGGCGGTGATTGTGATCAGGCCGTGCTCGTAGCAGTATTGCGTGATTTGTTTCGTTTCGTCCGTTGCTGGAATCTTTGTTTCCTGCGATTGAACTAACTCGATCGCTTGCATGCCGCCTAGGCCGCGGATGTCGCCGATGATGGACCAGCGAGTTTGCCATTCGCGGGCGCGGCGCTGGAAGCGGGCACCTAACTCATTCGCGCGTACAAGCAAGTTTTCTTTTTCGAATAAATCTAAAACTGCTAACGCTGCCGCGCAGGAGAGCGGGTTGCCGGCGAACGTTCCGCCTAGGCCGCCGGGGCCAGGGGCATCCATGATTTCGGCGCGGCCGGTGATGGCGGCCAGCGGCAGGCCTCCGCCGAGGGATTTTGCGGTAACGATGATGTCTGGCTCGATGCCATAGTGCTCGCTGGCGAACATGGTGCCGGTGCGGCCGAAGCCGGATTGGACTTCGTCGGCGATGAAGAGGATGTTGTATTTGTGGCAGAGGTCGATGAGGACTTTGAAGTAATCGGGCGGCGGGGCGATGAAGCCGCCTTCACCCATGACTGGCTCGGCAATGACTGCGGCGACTTCTTCGTTGGCGACTACGCGCTTGAATGTGTCTTCGAGATGGCGGGCGCAGAAGAGATCGCACGATGGATATTTCAGGTTGTAGGAGCAGCGATAGCAGTAGGCGAACGGGACGCGGTAGACCTCGCCGGGGAATGGCGCGAATCCGGCTTTGTAAGGATGAGTTTTGCTGGTGAGGGCGAGGGCCATCATAGTGCGGCCGTGAAAGGCGTCTTCAAAAGCGATGATGCCAGGGCGCTTGGTGTAGGCGCGGGCAATCTTGACGGCGTTCTCGACGGCCTCTGCGCCGGTGTTGACGAAGAAAGTTTTCTTCGCGAATTTTCCGGGAGTGACTTTGTTCATGCGCTCGGCGAGGGTCACGTAGTTTTCGTACGGCGTCACCTGCACGCACATGTGAAGGAATTTATCGAACTGCTTTTGGATGGCTTCGAGGACGGGTTGCCGGCGATGGCCGGCGTTGGCGCAGCCGATGCCTCCGGCGAAGTCGATGTAGCGGTTGCCGTCGACGTCTTCGAGCCAGGCGTCCTCGGCCTTGGCGACGTAGATGGGCGTGCCGTGAGAGAGGCCGCGGGGGACGGCTTGGGCGCGGCGGGCGCTTAATGCGCGGGAGTTGGGACCGGGGATTGGGGTGTTGATACGGATTGTGCTCATGATCAGATTCTCGTGAGAATGCCCTGCGGCAGCTGTTGCGCTGTCGAAGGAACAGCAGGTCCTTCGACTGCGGTTGTGCTTCGCTATCGCGAAGCACAATCCTCGCTCAGGATGACAAGGGTTTTGGATGCGCACTCATCATTCTTGACTACTTCTCTCTGGCCACCTTAACTACTGCTTTCTGGCCACTGTTTTTTAGTACCAGCCGATTGGGGCTTCGTTCAGGTTGATGTGGACTTGCTTCGTCTCCAGATATTCTTCGATGCCCCAGGGGCCGAGTTCGCGGCCGAAGCCGGATTGTTTGTAGCCTCCCCACGGAGCTTCGACGTAAGTGGGTTGCATGTGATTGACCCAGACGATTCCGGCGCGCAGTTTTTTCACGGCGCGCATGGCTTTGTAGATGTCGCGAGTCCAGACGGCGGCGGCCAGACCGTAGGGGGAATCGTTCGCGATTTTCAACGCGTCGGCTTCGTCTTCGAAGGGAATCACGGCGGCGACGGGACCGAAGATTTCTTCACGCGCAATGCGGGCGGAATTTGTCACGTCATAGAAAATCGTGGGCTGGACATAGAAGCCTTTGGCGAAGTTTTTGGGGCGGCCGCCGCCAGAAGCTAGCTTCGCTTCTCTCTTGCCGATTTCGAGATATGAATTGACTCGGTCGTATTGTTCTTTGCTGACCAGCGGACCCATTTTTGTTTCGCGTTCGAGGGGCGGGCCGAGTTTAATCTTTTTTGCTTTCTCGGCCATCGCTTCGACGAAATTTTTGTAGATCGTCTTTTGCACCAGGATGCGGCTGCCGGCGGAGCAGACTTCGCCTTGATTGATGAAAACGCCGAAGAGTGCGCCGTCGATTGCGGCTTCGAAGTCGGCGTCGGCGAAAAAGATGTTGGGCGACTTGCCGCCGAGTTCGAGAGTGACGCGCTTCACCGTGTCGGCGGCTTGCTTGACGATGATCTTGCCGACTGCGGCGCTGCCGGTGAAAGCGATCTTGTTGACGTCGGGATGCTGGACGAGCGGCGCACCGCAGGTTTCCCCGAAGCCGGTGACGATATTGACAACGCCTGGCGTAAGGCCGCAATCGGTGAAGTAGTTGGCCACTTCCAGAGCGGTGAGCGGAGTTTGTTCAGCGGGCTTGAGGACGCACGTACATCCGGCGGCGATGGCGGGCGCGAGCTTCCACGCGGCCATTAATAGAGGATAGTTCCAAGGGATGATTTGTCCCGCGATGCCAACGGGTTCTTTCAGCGTAAGCGACATTGCGTTGTCGGGGACGGGATTGACGTAGCCGACGACTTTCGTGGCCATGCCACCGTAGTATTCGAAGCAGGTGGCCGCGTCGGTGATGTCGTATTCGGCTTCGACGATGGGCTTGCCGGTGTTGCGGCACTCGAGTTCGGCAAGCTCGGGCAAGTTGGCGCGAATTTTTTCGGCGAGGCGGAAGAGGACGCGGCCGCGTTCCTGAGCTGTGGTGCTTCCCCAGGGGCCTTCTTCGAAGGCAGCTTTCGCAGCGCCGACGGCGCGGTTGACGTCTTCCGGCCCGGCATCGGGGACTTGGGCGATTATTTCTTCGGTGGAAGGGTCGTAGACGGGGAAGGTTTTCCCGGAATGGCTCGCGGTCCATTCGCCGTTGATGAACATCTGGTAGGTCTTTACTCCTGTTGTGACTCCGCCGGGCATCTGGTTTTCTCCTGCTGAGCTCAGGGCCTAAAGGCCCGGATGTTGTGTTGTCACAGTGGCACGACTGAAGTCGTTCCCTTGCTAATCGGTTGAGGCGTCTTCAGGCGGCTGTAAACGAAGAAAAAGAAAGCTGCCAGGCCGATGAAAAATGCGGTGCCGCCGAACATCCACAATTCGTAGGACCACAGCGAGGTGATCTGCTGGGCTGGAAAAAATACCAGCGCGATGCCGAGGATTGTCGTCAGGAAGCCACTGGCCCCGGCTATGAACATCGTGACGCGTCCATATCGGCCGCGAGGAACACGCTCCGTTACCGCGAATTTCAGGAGCGATGCGAACACATAGACGAAGGGGACAAGATTTAGAACCACGGCCAGAGACAGAAGCTTTTGAAATGTTTCCTGAACACCGGCTCCGGCGAAATTCAGAATCACGAGCACGGCGGAGACGATGCCCTGCACGATTAACGCCGTGTAGGGCGTAGCAAAGCGCGGATGAATGTTTCCCAGCCACGACGGCATGTAGGAATCGAGTCCGGCGACGAAGGGAATGCGGGCACAACCGCCAATCCACGCCGAACCGATGCCTGCGATCGCAAGACTCAGCATGAAGGCGAAAGGAATCGAAATCCAGCTTACGCCGACCCGAGCGGACATTGCGGTGACGGCCTGCACCACTCCTTGCAGGACGTTGACATTCTTGCCGATCGAAACCAGCAAAGTAAGCGTAGCCGCCACATAGAGAGTGCCGGAGATTACGCCGCCCCAGGCGACGGCTCCGGGAAGTGTGCGGGCAGGATCTTGAATTTCGTCACCCATCACGGAGGCGAGTTCGAGGCCGATCAGACCAAAGCAGATGACGCCGAAGGAATTCAGGACGAAGCGAGGGTTGGCGGGAATCTTGAAGTCGGTGGCGGAGATGGCGATGCCGAAGCGCGAACAGATCGCAACACCAAGGCCGATGAGTACCGCGGCAGCGATGAAAGTGCCAATGGCGCCGGCATTGTTGATCCACTTGCCGACTCCGAGACCGAGAATGTTGAGCAGGGTAAGCATCGCGAGTAGCGTGAGGGAAACGGACGAAGCGAAGTACTTATTGTCGACCAATCCATGATGGCTTGGACCGAGGACGTAGACGGAGACGCCGACGAAATAGAGCATGATCGTCGGCACGTAGAGCATGTTGTTGGTCCAGTAGCACCAGCCGGAGAGAAATCCGTGAAAGTCGCCGAAGACTTCTTTGGCCCAGAGATAGACGCCTCCTTCGCCGGGATAACGGTGGGCGAGTTCGATGACGGCGATGCCTTGGGGAAAGAAGAAAAGGATGAGGGAGATGATCCAGAGCCAGATGGTGACGCCGCCGTTGGCGGCAATTGACGGGACGACGTTGAGGTTGAAGACGGCAACGACGAACAGAAGGACCAGGTCGCGGCGTCCGAGTGCGCGGATGAGTTTGGTGTGGACGGGTTGGGCGGTGGTGGACAAGGCCTTTTTTGGCGGTCGCAAACAGCAGATTCCTCACCCGGGCTTCGTCCGCGTTCGGAATGACAGAGTTTTATTTTTAGTGCCTACATCTTCACTGCTACACAACGAATCTTGTCGATTCATGTAAGGGCGGACGAATGCGTCCGCCCCTACGCAATCTAATGCGCTACGGCGACTGGCTCGGCGCGTTCTTGTTGGGCTTTCGCGAGCGATACGGCTATGTCGTCGAAAGCGGATAGATGCTTATCGATATCGGCATCGGTGTGTTGAACCGAGATTGTCCACTGTTCGTCCCACCAGTAGGGTTGGGGCATCACGCCGCGGTTGACCATGGCGAACCAGTAGTGACGCCAGAGGTCGATGTCGATGGTGGTCCAGTCGCGGTAGTTGCGAATCTCTTTGGGATAGAACATCAGCGCGCCATTGGCTCCGGCATCGGCAATGTAGGCTTGCAAGCCGACTTTCGCGATGGTCTTGCGATAACCGGCGGCGAGTTTTTTGCCGAGTTTGTCGACGTGAGCGTAATTATCGTGGGTGAGGACTTCGCGGAACGTCGCGAGGCCCGCGGCCATCGAGACCGGATTCGTGTTGTACGTGCCGCCGTGGAAGACCTTGTGTTGCGAGATCAAGTCCATCACGGATTTGCTGGCACCGAAGGCGGCGAGCGGAAAGCCTCCGCCGATCGACTTGGCGAGGCAGATGATGTCGGGGTGAACGTTGAAATATTCGGAAGCTCCGCCCCAGCAGAGCTTCGCGCCGGTTTTCACTTCGTCGAAGATCAGGAGCGCGCCGTATTTTGTGGCCATATCACGAAGACCTTTAAGAAAGCCGGGCTGCGGCATGCAAAGGCCGACATTCATCAGGATGGGTTCGAGAATGATGGCGGCGATCTCTCCGGCATTTTTTTTGAAGCGGCGCTCGACGGTGGCAAGGTCGTTGAAAGTTGCGATCTTCACGTTCTCAATCGCATTTTTCGGTACGCCCAAACCACCGGGAACTGGCGTGGGATTGTCGATGTCGCCGAAGTCTGGCGCGTGAGGCTTTACGCTGACCAGAGCGCTGTCGTGCAAGCCGTGATACGCGCCTTCGAACTTGATGATTTTGTCGCGGCCGGTGGCGGCGCGGGCCAGGCGAACAGCGTGCATAGTGGCTTCGGTGCCGCTATTGCCGAAGCGGCACATCTCGACGGGAAAGCGAGTGCAGATTTCTTCGGCGAGTTCCCATTCCATGTCGTGCGGCATGCCGAACATGGTTCCGGTGCTGAGCCGTTTCTCAACCGCCTTCATGACCGCTGGATGGCAGTGTCCGGCCATGAGCGCGCCGAAGGTGAGGTTGTGATCGATATATTCGTTGCCATCGAGATCGCGGAACTTGCTGCCGCTGCCCTCTTTGACGAAGATCGGCCAGGGATCGTAGGCGCGATAGTTGCTGGCAACGCCCAGAGGAATGCGTTTGAGATTTTTCTTGTGCGCCTCGGCGGATTTGGGCGTGCGGCGCTCGAAGACCGTGAGTTCTTTCTTCAAGTCGGGGTACATCGGATTCTCCGGGATGCCGGCCGCTGGCTGATTTGGCAGAGGCCATTAGATTGCCCGAACGGCGCGCCCGTCCGGGGGATGGTGCTTTTATTTTACGCTTACTGCTTGGCGATGAATGTTACCCTGAGCGGCGAACCCGCTCTCCTGTTCAAGTTGGATCTGTTTGCATTTCACTAGAAAAAGAACTTTAGCGCGAACTGCACCAAACGGGGGTCGCCAGCCGACGTGATCTTGCCGAATGCCGTCGGTCCATCGGAAAAACCTCCATCCGGGTTGGAGTAGTTCGTGTGATTAAAGATATTAAAAATTTCGGCGCGGAACTGCAGGTACTTCGTCTCGCTCAACGAGATTTTCTTATGAACGGAAAAATCAAAGTCGATCAGCCCAGGACCGCAGCAAATTGTGCGCTGCGTACCGTTATTGAAGCTACCGAGCGGCGGGTCTTGAAAGTCGTTCGGGTTGAACCAGTATCCGGGGGTGGACAGCCCGAGATTGGTGTACGTCTTCCGGGGATCCAGTTTCTGGAACGGCGCCACTAGACTTGGCGCCTCGGTTCCCAGGAAGAACAGGCTATTGATCAACTCGTTGTCGTCCTCGGTATTCAGGCGAATGGGAAATCCACTCTGAAATTGGGTGATACCGGAGACTTCCCAATCGTTAAGCACGCGGCCGGCGAAGCCTTTGTAGTTGGTAGTGGGCAACTCCCAGTCGTAGCTGATGACGAAACGCTGCTTTGAGTTGAACAGCGAGAGAGCGCGGCTGGCGCCGAAGTTAAACGGGTTCAGCGTTTCTTCAAACGTCGAGCCATCGTCGATCGATTTGCTTAAGGTGTAAGCGGCCTGGAACTGTAGCCCGTGAGAGAACCGCTTTTGCAGCATCATTTCCAGCGCGTTGTAAGAAGAGCTGGCGATAGTGTCTTCGGCAAAAATGTCGGTGAACACGGGAACGGCGTCCACGGGGCAACCAGTACCGGTATATGGGTTGCAGTTGGGCGAAGAATAAGGGCGAAGGCCAACCAGATTCAGTCCGTTGGGGGCAACGGAACCGATCGATGCGCCTGCCGGGATGACGGCGGGACCGTTCGGGCCATAGGGGACATGAAACCCGCCGGGCGGCGCCGTGGCCGTCGCAGGAATAAGAAACTGTTCGTCTTCCCCGGTGGGCGCGCAAGTCCCCGCTCCCAACACCGTATTGATATCGAGACAAGTTTGCGGATTGGAGGGATTGATGTCGTGCGAAGCTAGCAAACGATGGCCCTGCGATCCGACATAGCCAATCTGGAGCATGGTGCTGGCGCTCAACTCACGCTGGATGGTGAGGTTGTATTGGCTGGTGTACTGGGCGCGCAGGTGCGGCTGGAATTCACCAAAAAGAAGAATAGGGCGAAACAGGGACAAATCCGTGGGCTGCCCTTTGGTGGGCGTGATAATGCCGCCGAAGGGATTAGGAGTTTGAAAGTCCGCCTGGTTTACATAAGGAGTGTTGAAAAAGACATCCGAGAGCGAAGAACTGCCACCGAAAGGAGGCTCAGCGCCGAACTGGGCAAGAACCAGTTCTTCGATCGGATTGTAGAACAGGCCCCAGCCAGTGCGAATGCTGGTCTTACCATTTCCGCCGAACAGTTTCCCAAGAATGCCTTCGGTGAAATTGGGACTGTACGCCAAACCAACGCGCGGCGCGAAGGCTTTGTAATAGGTGGAGGTCATTCCGGCGGGAACGCCTTTATCGCCCGGGACGACCAAACCGGTGGGTTCGGAACCGGTGTTGGCACAGGTGGGATTCGCGACGCCAAGACCTTCCCAGTAGGACGTGCTGTTCGTGATTCCGCACGGATAGACGGTGGAATTTTGTCCGGGCCGGAAGGTCTCGACATGCCCGCTGATGTCGGTTGGCGGCGGACTGAATTCCCAGCGCAGACCGTAGTTGAGAGTTAAGTTCGGCCTGACCTTCCAGCTATCCTGGACGAAGGGATAAACTGCCGTGCTACGAACGTCTTCGCGCTGGCCGGAGCCTTGAGTGTAGCCATCCGCCAAACCAAGCAGGAATTCGGCGTATTGGTCGCCGTCTCCAGGAATAATTCCGTTGGGCCCGCTGTTGTCGAATGTGTATTCCCCATTGACGTCGAAGTAGTAGTACTGATCGAAGCGCGCGCGGCGGACGTCTGCACCGAACTTGAACGTGTGGTTACCCTTCAGCCATGTGAGTTCGTCGGTCCATTGAAAACTGTTTCCCACCTGCGGAAGAAAGCCCTCGAAATTATTGCCGAAGGACGCTCCGCCGGAGATGCTTACAAATGGCACGCCGGTAAGACTTGACGGTAGACCCGTCGTAATGCCGAGATTCGCGGCAGTGCCGAATCCACTCTGGATAGCCGAAGAATCGGACATACCGGTGAAGCAGAAAGTTGCGGCCGATCCCGTGCAGGACGCAGTGACAGCATTGGATGTCTGGTTCTTCAAGAAACCAAGCTGGCCTTCACGCATGTAGGTGAAATGGGCCTCATTCACCAGCGCATTGCTGATGGTCCAGGTGTGAGTAAGATTCCACTGCTGATTCCGTGCATTGTTGTAGCTGCCGAAGCCGGGGACATTGGCGCCCGCAGCCTCAAAAGTGTTGTAGGGATCGAGTTCGCGACCGTCGTTGAAATAATAGTAGGCCGTAAAATTCTGATGGTCATTGATCTTGTGATCGAAGCGGAAGGTAACCTGATCGGCATTCGTTGTTCCTACGGGGACCACCTGGAACAGACCGGCGCCAGCATTGCCCGCGGGAACAAAACGGTGGAGCAGATTGGCAGCCGCAGGATCCTGGCATGCCGTCGGAATTACGCCACTAGGAAAGACCGAGGACCATGGAACGCCGGTGAAGGACGATCCTCCTCCAGCAATGTAGATTCCGTTGGCGGGCAAGCCTAGCGCAGAGTCGCAGCCCGAGCGGCCATCGAGCACCTGCGCCACGAAGGGATTGGCAATGCCCCCACCGCCGGTAAAGCCACCCACGTCGGAGAAGTCTCCACCAAACTCTCTAGTCGTTGGGACATTCAGCAACTGCCCCGGCACACCGTCGCGGATTCGTCGTCCTTCATAGGAAACAAAAAAGAAAGTGCGATCTTTCTTGATGGGACCGCCGAACGTGCCGCCGAACTGGTTCTGGTTGAGCTGTGGCTTGCTCGTATCGGGGTAGCCACGCGCATCAAGAACGGTATTGCGGAAATATTCGTACAGATTTCCGTGGAACGCATTCGTGCCCGACTTGGTAATCACGTTTACCACGGAGCCGGAGTTGCGGCCGTATTCGGCATCGAACGTGTTGGTGATGACGCGGAACTCCTCGACGGCGTCGGGAGTGGGCTGGATTGTGGGTGTATTTACAAATTGATCGTTAGCGTCACCGCCGTTGACACTGAAGTTGTTGGCACGCGTGCGGCCGCCGTTGACTGAGACCGAACCCGCGTCGCTGGAGCCGGCAAACAGGCTGCCGCTCGATCCAAGCTGAGCCTGCACTCCGGGCTGAAGTTGCAGGAACTGGTAAGTGTCGCGGGTGTTCAAAGGGAGTTCATTCACCGAGCGGTCGTTGATCACAGCGCCCAACTGAGTGCTGCTGGTATCGACCTGCGGAGCTTCCGAAGTTACTTCGACCGTTTCCTGCGAGCCGCCGATTTGCAGCGTCGAGTTGAGCGTCACAACCTGATTGAGGTCTACGATCACGTCTTTCTGAATATTCTTCTTGAATCCCTTCAGTTCGTACTGGAGGGTGTAAGTGCCTGGAACAACTTCGACAAATGAATAGTCGCCACTGTCATTGGTGAGCACGTCGCGGCTGATGGCGGTCGCTTCGTTGGTCAGAGTAATTTTCACGCTCGACAGGACAGCGCCTGTAGGATCGGCGACGCGGCCAACAATGCGGCCGTCGGCGCCTTGCGCCAAGAGAAATGTCGGGATCAAAAGAAAGATCGCAACCACAACGCAAGCAGATATCCAGCGGGCTCGCAGTGACGGCATGGAACCTCCAGGCGCTCAGGGACTTAATTTTGCTGATAAACGACAGCTTGTGCGCAGCCACAACCTTGCTATAATCCCGCAAGGTTAGAGAAGGCGGGCGCAAGCTGTCAAGGAGAAAAAACGCGCCTTCGTTATCGAGACTTTGCATGGGAAATTCTGCCGCTTGCCGTATAGTTCTGCTCCTTGATTAAGTTTTAATGATTCGAGGTTGGAGTTTGTCGTCGAACAATTCCAATGCTTCCACGGCGTATCTAAAGATCGGCGAAGTGGCGCGCCGGGTGGGCGTATCGCCGTCGGTGATTCGGTCGTGGGAAAAGCTGGGACTGGCGCGGCCGCAGCGCTCATCGAGCCGCTATCGCCTTTACAGTACCGAAGACTTGAAGTTACTGAGACGGGCGCGATTTCTGCGCAAGGCGCGCGGGATGAATGCCGCGGCGATTGTGCAACTGCTGAAACGCGAAGGGCGGACGGCTCCGGCAGCCGATGGAAGTGCCGGTGCGATCGGGGCGCATCTGCGGCAGTTGCGGGCAAAGCGGGGGCTTTCGCTGGCTCCAGTAGCACGGGCGGCGGGGATTTCCGTAGGTTTTCTCAGCGCGCTCGAGCGTTCGCAGATGAGCGGGTCGGTAGGCACGCTGCGGAAGCTGGCGCGATTTTATAAAACTAATATCCTGGATTTTTTTGACGCAGCGGATTCGAGTAGCCTGCAAGTGCGCCCAACAGAGCGGAAGGTACTGGAAGCGGGACCAGGCGTCCGTATGGAACTATTGGCTTGGGGCAACACGGTGATGGAACCGCATCTGTTTCGCGTTGCGCCGGAGGCCGGAAGCGGGGATTCCTACACGCATGAGGGGGAAGAATTTTTGTATATCCTGCGGGGTGAGTTAGCAATTACGGTGCAGGAAAAACAGTACCGGCTAAAGACCGGCGATAGTTTTTATTTCGAGAGCGCAACTCCGCACCGGTGGAAGAATACGGGACGCGCGGAATGCTGGATTTTGTGGGTGAATACGCCGCCGACGTTTTAGTGATGGCGGTCTACGGAAAGCAGGCGTCATGAACTGGCGACAATTGGCTGCCATTTTTCTGCTGATCGGGTTGATCTTGCTGGCTGGTTCTTGCGCAAAGAAAATTCCTACCTTGAATCTTCTGGTGTGGGAGGGCTACGCCGATCCCAGTTTCTTGCAGAGC
The DNA here is from genome assembly GCA_036513255.1 of Candidatus Sulfotelmatobacter sp. Lineage (GTDB taxonomy): Bacteria > Acidobacteriota > Terriglobia > Terriglobales > Acidobacteriaceae > Sulfotelmatobacter. The sequence goes on from DATBZH010000071.1 coordinate 57,108, forward strand.
TTTGAAGACCAGCATCATTGCAAGATTTCAGCCTCGTACATGGGATCGAGCGATGAATTGATGGCGAAACTGCGCGGCGGAAGCGCCGGGAACTACGACGTGATTTCGCCTTCGAGTGACGTCGCGACCTCAATTGCCGCGGCTGGATTGGCTGCTCCTATCGATCTGGCTAAGATTCCCAGCTACCAACAGCTTTCTCCGCTGCTCACTTCCCTGCCCCTGGTGCGCATGAACGGCCAGGTCTATGGCGTGCCGTTTGTGTGGGGCCCGGACCCGATGATCTATGACACAACAGTTTTTCCGCAGCCGCCGGACAGTTGGAGCATGTTTTGGGACCCGAAATATAAAGGCAAGGTTTCCGTATGGGACGATCTCGCCACAATTTATATGACCGCGCAGGTATTGGGCTACGACAAGCCGGACCCATCGCAGCTTTACAACTTGAGTGATGGGCAACTCGAAGCGGTGAAGAAGAAATTGATCGAGTTGAAACCGAATGTGCGGAAGTTCTGGTCGACGGGCGGCGAACTGACGAATCTTTTTCAGAATCACGAGATCGCGCTGGCCATGGGATGGCCGCTGATGACCAATCAGTTGCGCAAGATTAATTTTCCAGTGGGAGAGACAATTCCCAAGGAAAATACCACGGGCTGGATCGATCATCTGATGATTACTGCCGGAAGCGAAAACAAAGAACTGGCGCAGGAATTTTTGGAATACATGGTCGAGGCGCAGACGCAGAAGAAGGTCACGGATGTGACCGGGTATACTCCGGCCAATCCGCAGGCCGCGCAGTTTATGACGGCGCAGCAGGTAAAGAGCATTCACCTGGATGATGTGGATACCTATCAGAAACATCTTTATTTCTGGCAGAACGTGCCGCGGCGGCAAAAATATAACGAGATTTGGAATGAGGTAAAGGCAGCGCAGTAAAACTGGCTTCCGCTTTCCGGTTTCCGGGCTTTCGAATCCGGCTGGGAGTTTGCGGTTCTTATGACTATGCCTGAGATTGCCGCCGCTTCGGTCGTCAGTGATGTTGGGCAAGCACCGCTGCTGCGCATTCAGAATGTCGCGAAGAGTTTTGGCAAGAACGTTGTCCTGCGAAATATTTCCCTAGAGATTGGACAGGGTGAGTTTCTTACCATCCTCGGCGAGAGCGGTTCGGGAAAAACTACGCTGCTGCGCATCATCGCTGGATTCGAGAGCACGAGTTCCGGCGAAGTGTGGATGGGCGGCGAGCGATTGGACCTTCTGCCGCCGTATCGGCGTCGCGTGAATACTGTTTTTCAGCAATACGCTCTGTTCCCCCACATGACGGTCGAGCAGAACGTCGCCTATGGATTACGCGTGGCGAAGACGCCCGAGCCAGACATCGTGTCGCGGGTCGCGGAGGCGCTCGACAAAGTAAAGATGTCGGCGTTCGCGAGGACTAAGCCCTCGAAAATCAGCGGCGGGCAGCAGCAGCGAGTAGCGCTGGCGCGCGCCCTGGTGAATCGTCCACGGCTTTTACTTTTGGATGAGCCTCTTTCCGCGCTGGACGCCAACCTGCGGCGACAGATGCAGGTGGAGTTGAAATCGCTGCAACGCGAGGTGGGCATCACGTTTGTGTTTGTGACTCACGATCAGGAAGAAGCGATGGTGATGTCGGACCGGATCGCGCTGTTGCGCAGCGGCGAACTGGAGCAAGTGGCGACGCCGCGGGAAATCTACAGCCGTCCGGCGACAGCCTATGCAGCGCAGTTTATTGGGCACACGAACTTGTTGAGGACAGAGGTGCGTAGCGGCACCGCGCGTTGCTCTTCTCTCGTATGGACCGCTGTGGTACCTGACGGGCCTGCAGTTTTTTCGTTGCGGCCGGAAAACATTCGAGTTACTCGAACTGCAACGGCGGGGGCAGTACAGGTCCGCGGCAAAGTCATTCATCAGGCGTTTCATGGCGCTACGGAATTGATTCGCGTGGAGTGCGCCGGAGGATTGGTTCTGACGGTGCGAACGGCGAGCGCAGTCTGCGAACAGGAAGAAGTCACTTTGGAATTTTTTCCAGCCGATGCCATCCTGGTGCACGAGTCGCCGGGAAGGATCTGAATGTTCTCCCGCGCCTACAAAACGGCGGTCACTGCGCCACCACTGTTATGGGTGGCGATCTTTCTCCTGCTGCCGTATGCGCTGATGTTCTGCTACAGCTTCTGGTCCGTTTCGCCGGCGCAAACCATTGTTCATTCGTGGAGCTTGAGCAATTACGCGCAACTTCTCCGCGTTGATGTTTACTGGCAAACGCTTTTGCGTTCAATGTGGATTGCCGCGCGCGTGACATGTTTCTCGCTGCTGCTGGGATACCCGCTGGCTTACTTCCTTTCGTTTCATGCGGGCGGGAGAAAAGATCTCCTCTATCAATTAGTCATTATTCCTTTGTGGGTGAGTTATCTGGTGCGCGCTTATGCGTGGAAGACGATTTTGGGTTCGGACGGCGTGCTCAACACATTGTTGCAATATGCGCACTTGACCAGGCATCCCGTGGAGTTTCTTCTCTACAGTCCGTTTGCGGTTGTGCTGACTCTAACGCACATCTATACGCCATTCGCGTTTCTGCCGATCTACGCGGCGCTTGAGCATATTCCACGCAACCTCGTGGAAGCCTCGCATGATCTGGGCGCGACGCCGGGACAAACTTTCTGGAAAGTGATCTTCCCACTTTCGATTCCCGGAGTGCTGGCGGGCGCCACGTTTGCCTTTGTGCTCAGCTTGGGGGATTTCCTCGCTCCGCTATTGCTAGGTGGCCCGAGCGGGATCATGATTTCCAACATCGTCGTCAGCTTGTTTGGCGCTGCTTACAACTGGCCGCTTGGCGCCGCGATTTCTCTGGCGATGCTGGTGCTGGTGGTAAGCCTGCTGTTCTTTTCCGAGCGCCTGGAAAAGAAATGGAGCTTCTCGTGAGCGGGGATTCGGCTTTGGTCCGGCCTCCGCGCTGGCTGCTGCTTCACGCCTTTGCCGTTTTCGCATTTCTGTATCTGCCGATCGTCGTTCTCATTATTTATTCGTTCAACGGCGAAGGCGTCGGAGGGTTTCCGCCGCGCAATCTGACGCTCGACTGGTACCGCATTCTGTTTGCCGACAGTGCGATCTGGGATTCGGTGATCAACAGCTTGGAGGTTGCATTTGCGGCAATGGTTATCGCGCTGGTCTTCGGCGTCCCCGCAGCGCTGGCGTTGGACCGCGCTGAGTTTCCCGGCAAGGCGCTATTTCGCCGGTTGGTGCTGCTTCCATTGATTCTTCCCGGAATTATCACCGGACTTTCGCTGCTGATGCTGTTCAACATCACGGGAACGAAGTTGAGCTTGCTGACCATTGTGCTGGGACATGGAACGGCGCTGATCTCGGTGGCAACGACGGAAGTCTTCGCCGGATTGCGGAAACTGGATCGCGCGCAGGAGGAAGCGTCTCTAGATCTGGGAGCGAATTACTGGCAGACCTTTTGGCGAGTCACGCTGCCGAACCTGAAGCTGCCGATTGTCGGGGCGGCACTGCTAATTTTTACGTTGTCCATGGATGAGATTGCTGTGAGTTTTTTTCTGATCGGGCGCGATAATACACTGCCTTTGGAAATTTGGGGACGCCTGCGGCGTGGAATCACGCCGGAGATCAATGCGGTATCGACGATTATTTTCGTGTTCTCGCTGGTGACGATTGTGGTTTGGTACCGGCTGCGGGAGCGCACGGAGGGTGGCGCGGAGGTCTCCGCTGAGTTGGCCGAAACTGCTGGCGACCGCTAGTTATTCGTCGGTGTCTGCTTGCGTCGTCGTTTGCGAGGGGGCCACCAGCGAATAATCCCGCCCAAGGGTGGTGTGCTCACCGCCCACTTCCTCAATCGGCATCTTCCCTAAGCCCTCGCAGTTTGGGCACACTTCAGCCGATCTGCAGGGGTTCCTTCCAGAACCTTGACACGCTGGACAATCTGGAGGCTGTTTCTCCATGTTTACTTTCCTTTCTTCGTCCCCTTTGGCGGATCCTTCGGGGAATAGAGAGCGGCTACAGCATCCGCCACTCCAATCAGCTTTTCCTTTGACCACGTCTCAGGATGCAGGTCAACGTATCGGCACACGGCCTCTGCAACGTCGCCCTCACTTACGCCGCCGACCTCCAAGTGAGTAAACAAGAACGAATGCATGGTCGAGACAACGCCGTTGATATATCCGTAAGCATATGCGCGCTCAACTTCGCTCTTGCCCTCACATTGTTTATGTAGATCGTTTGTTGTTGCGACTTCTGCAAACGCAAGAACGCATGACGCGAGTCCAAGCAGGATCGCAGCAATCAGCATAAGTTTCATCGTTCCCCTTCGCATCGAGAGGCTATCCCGCAAGTGGCGAGAATCGGGACACGCCATCAAAGTGGACTTCGATTCGGTCCGCCGAGGTTATCTCAATTCTGCCCTCCCGTCCCATCTTTTCGGTCAAGTGTCGGATAGCCACCCACTTGCTCGGGAACTTCTGACTGTCAGCATGCCATAGATTACCGTCTCGGTTAACCTGGTAAACCATAAAGTTTGCTCCTTAACGCTTGATCGGTCGGAAGCACCGCACCAATTTCTGGGCTGCACCTGCCCAGACCGTTGCATACAGGATATCTCTTGACCCCGCCCTCCGCGTGTGGAATCCCATCCTGCATAGTAAAGTAGTGGTAGTACACCGATTTCAGGAAGGATTCCCTTTTGAGTTCCAGCATCCGCAATATTGCAATTATCGCGCACGTCGATCACGGCAAGACCACGCTGGTCGATGCCATGCTGCAGCAGAGCGGCACTTTTCGCTCCAATGAGCACCACGTGGAGCGCGTGATGGATTCGAACGAACTGGAGCGCGAGCGCGGCATCACCATTCTCGCCAAGAACACCGCCATCTTTTATCACGAAGTGAAGATCAACATTGTCGATACACCGGGCCACAGCGACTTTGGTGGCGAAGTGGAACGCGCTCTGAAAATGGTAGATGGCGTCATGCTGCTGGTGGATGCCAGCGAAGGCCCATTGCCGCAGACGCGTTATGTGTTGAGCAAGGCGCTGGAGGCGAAACTGCCCCCCATCGTGGTTATCAACAAGATCGACCGCGCCGATGCGCGGCCGCAGGAAGTGCTGAACGAAATCTACGACCTGTTTATCGATCTCGACGCTAAGGAAGATCAGCTGGATTTTTCGGTGCTGTACACCAATGCCAAGACAGGCACCGCTTCTACCGATATCAAAGGCGGCGGCGAAGATCTGCGTCCGCTGTTTGATGCCATCGTAAATACCACTCCGCCACCGAAGGGCGATCCTTCCGGTCCGCTGCAGATCCTGGTGGCGAACCTGGATTACAGCGATTATCTTGGGCGGCTGGCCATCGGACGTGTTTTCAACGGCAAGATGCATACGGGCGAAGAGGTGGCCATCGCCAAGCTGGACGGCTCTTTGCACAAGACCAAAATCACGAAACTGTTTTCCTTCTCCGGCCTGAAGCGGACCGACATCACGGAAACGGAATTGGGCGACATTATCGCGGTCGCGGGCGTCGAGGGAATCACGATCGGAGAGACCATCACCGAAGCCGACAATCCCGCTCCTCTTCCGCACATCGCCATCGACGAGCCAACGATCGCCATGCTGTTCACGGTAAACACCTCGCCTTTCGCGGGAAGAGACGGCACCTACGTCACGTCGCGCAATTTGCGCGAGCGTCTGGAAAAGGAACTACTTACCAATGTTTCCTTGCGGGTGGAAGACACTGGCACCACGGATTCGTTCAAAGTTTTGGGCCGCGGAGAATTGCAGCTTTCGATTCTGATCGAGATGATGCGCCGCGAAGGTTACGAACTGATGGTGGGCAAGCCGGAGATCGTTACCAAGCGCATTGATGGCAAGCTGATGGAACCGGTGGAACATTTGACCGTAGACGTTCCGGAGGAATTTGTGGGCGTCGTGATGGAGCAACTGGGATCGCGCAAAGGCGAAGTAACGAACATGCACAACCACGGTTACGGCCGCGTGCGGATCGAGTTCCGCGTCCCCAGCCGAGGATTGATTGGGCTGCGCAGCCAGCTATTGACCGATACACGTGGAACAATCGTGATGAACGCATTATTCGATGGATACACGGAATGGCACGGCGAGATTCCCCACCGCCTTACGGGAGCGCTGATCGCCGATAGGGCGGGGCTTTCCACAGCCTACGCGCTGTGGGGGTTGCAGGAGCGCGGAGAACTTTTCGTCGGACCGGGAATCGATCTCTATGAAGGCATGATCGTCGGTGAGAATGCCAAAGACAACGATCTGGACGTAAACGCCGTCCGCGAGAAGAAGCTCACCAACATGCGCGCATCGACCGCCGATGAGGCCATTCGCCTCGTGCCCTTCCGGAACTTAAATCTGGAGCAGGCCATCGAGTTCATCGCCGACGACGAGTTCGTGGAAGTCACTCCTAAATCGTTGCGCTTGCGAAAGAAGACTTTGCAATCCAACAAGCGGAAGAAGCATCAACTGGCGGCGATGGAAGAAGCGTGAAGTCTTCGGCAAAATCCGAGTCGAAGAAATCTTCAGCGGCAAAAACCAGATCGGCAAAAGCGGAGCATCTCCGTATGTTTCTGGTTCCCTGCAGTTGCGGCGCGACATTCTCAGTCGCGCCAGATTACGACCGGCGGGGCACTTCCTGGAGCCGCTATCTGATCTGTCCTAAGTGTGGTAAGCGACACGACCCAAAGAACCGGTTGCTCGAGATCGGGTATCACCGGGAAGGGTATTGGAAAGTTGATGGGTGCTGAGAAGAGTGCTCTACCGTACGCACGCCGTGCGAAACCCTAAAAAAAACGATTCTCCGGAAGCCGTAAATGAAGATTCCGGTTGACAGAGCACCTATCTAAACCTGCTATACTTCTGCCGCATTTGACTGTTCGCCAGCTCCGGTCTCGATTTCTAGGAGGGTCCGCCCACCCTGCAGTCCGCCGAATTGAGCTTGCACTCCGACAGAGCAATGCAGAGGCCGAACGAGTGAAGAATATTTTTGTGGGAAACCTCAGCTTTAGCACAAACGAAGATGAGTTGCGGCAGCTCTTTGAACCTTTTGGCCAAGTGGACCGGGTCAGCATAATGACCGACCGCGATACTGGCCGCTCCCGCGGCTTTGGTTTCGTTGAGATGGCAGGCAATGAAGAGGGCGACAAAGCGATCACCGCATTGAACGGCTCACAGATTGGTGGGCGCACACTCAACGTGAATGAAGCCCGGCCCAAGACCGAACGCAGCGGTGGAGGCGGAGGCGGTGGTGGCTTCCGTGATCGCGGAGATCGTGGCGGGCGCGGTGGTGGTGGGGGCGGGCGGCGCGACCGCTATTAATCGTTTTCTGCTCATCTGCATTTCCCTGGGAAAAGTTTCAAAGTCAAATTCTGTGCTGCTTCCTTCACGAAGTGCAGCCGCCGGCGGAAGTGTGTCCCAGCGAGGATATCGCTTGCCTTGAGTGTTCCGCCCATGTTCACATTGTAGGCTGGCTTATCGGCATGTAAACTTAACTGAGTGTGCGCCCGTAGCTCAGATGGATAGAGCGATTGCCTCCGGAGCAATAGGTCGGGAGTTCGAATCTCTCCGGGCGCACCAGATTTCGGTTAGCTTGGTTTCGGCGCACGCGTCTTCCGCACCTTCGTTCCCCACTTTAATAACGGAGCACCCCAGGCACCCGCTGCCGGCAACGCACCGAAGAGAAAGATTGCATCGAAGCTGGCGCGTCCCTCGCGCGACCAATATACGTCCTTCAAATTCAGCCAAAGAGCAAATTCGTCGAGCGTAAGGGCCGCGCCCACGCCGTAAAGGACCGACATCAGACGGCTAAGAAAAATTGACGTGCCATCGGCGCCGGTCCCAACCTCGCACAGCCAGCCATATCCCACCGCCAGCAGAATAATGATGCCAAAAACTAAATGGTGAACGTGCCTGCCTCCAGCCTGAATGAAATGAAATGGCGGAATTTGGTGCAGGATGGCATAGACCACGGCTCTGACACCGGCAAAAGTCAGAAAGAAACTCGCAGAGGCCACGAACAGCCGCCGGCGCGGCCGTTCGGGAATGCGCTCGTGGATTGCTTGACCCAACGGTGTTCCGTGGAGCAGCAGCAACATCAGAGCCGTGCCAGCGATCGCGAGCAAAAGTACGAACCACGTGTACGCCATAGGACAAACAGTATGGCACGATGTTTATGTTTCTTCGTAAACCTGCATCTGCTGCATCGCATCCTACGTTCGCGTAAACAATTTGAACTCCAATAAGCGGGTGCAATTCATGCCTCAAACTTCCGCCGGGATAATCCCTCTCCGAAAATTCGGCCGCCATGACGCGCAAATTTCCGCGCTCGGCTTCGGCGGCCATCATCTCGGCGATGCGCCGGACGAAAAAACCGCGGTGGAGATTGTTCACCAGGCGGTCGATGGTGGAATCACTTTTTACGACAACTGCTGGGAATATCGCATGGGCAAGACGGAAGTCTGGATGGGCGCGGGACTGAAAGGCCGCCGCGAGAAGGTCTTCCTGATGACCAAAACCTGCCCTCATGGCCGCGATGGCAGCCTGGCGCTACAGATGTTGGAGGAATCTTTACGGCGTCTGCAAACTGACCATCTCGACCTGTGGCAAGTTCACGGCATGGCCTTTGACAACGACGCCGACCTCTTCATTCGTGCCGGCGGTGCGGCGGAAGCACTGACCAAAGCTAAGAAAGACGGTAAGGTGCGCTTTGTAGGATTCACCGGTCATCAGAATCCGAAGGTTCATCTCGCCATGCTGAATACCGGCTTTCCGTTTGATGCCGTACAAATGCCGCTGAACGCCTTTGACGCCAGTTTCCGCAGCTTCGAGCAGCAGGTTCTTCCCGAACTGACCAAGCGCGGCATCGCGGTGCTGGGCATGAAGCCGCTGAATGGGCACGGCGACGCCATCAAGAATGGCGTGATCACTGCTGAAGAAGCGCTACGCTATGCCATGAGCCTGCCCGTCGCCACAACGATCACCGGCATCGACAGCCTCGAAATTCTCCACCAGAATCTGCAAATTGCACAGAACTTCACGCCCATGTCAGAGTCGGAAATGAACGCGCTGCGCGAGCGCTGTAAACCGGATGCCGCCGATGGCCGTTACGAACTCTATAAGTTGTCGCTCAAATTCGACAACCCGGAATCCCGCCTCGCTCACGGCTTTCCGCTCGATACCCAGCAATCGGAAGTCAAAGACATGCTGGGAGCCACGCAGAACACCGGTCATCCGTTTCCAGAAAAACAGTTTTAGGACAGCAGGTTCAGGAGCACGCGAATGAGTCCGAAGTCCGAGTTTAATCGCCGCAACTTTATCAAAGGCGCCGCTGTACTTGGCGCGGCGCCGATTTTCAGCGGAGCGAAGATGGTGGGAGGAAGCATGGCGCAGCAGACCGAACAATCGCAGGAAGTTCCATCGGGAGTGGTTCCGAAGAAGCCCCTGGGGAAGACAGGAGTGCAAGTGTCAGCTATGGGACTCGGCGGCTATCATCTCGGCTCGGCCGAAACTGATCAGGCTGCGACGGAGATTGTCGCCAAGGCGCTCGATCACGGTGTGACTTTTTTCGACAACGCATGGGAGTACCACGATGGCCTCAGCGAAGAGCGCGTCGGCAAGGCGCTCAAGGGCAAGCGCGATCAGGCCTTCGTCATGACCAAGGTCTGCACCCACGGCCGCGACAAAAAGATCGCCATGCGCATGCTGGAAGAATCGCTGCGACGCTTGCAAACCGACCACCTCGATCTCTGGCAGATCCATGAAGTGGTTTACGACAACGATCCCGATTTGATCTTCGCTCTAAACGGCGCAGCAGAGGCGCTGCTTGCGGCGAAACAACAGGGTAAGGTCCGCTTCATCGGATTTACCGGACACAAAGATCCCGAAATCCATCTGAAGATGTTGTCTCACGATTTCCCCTTCGACACGGTACAGATGCCGCTCAACTGCTGCGACGCAACCTTCCGCAGCTTCGAGACGCACGTTCTGCCCGAAGCTACGCGCCGCGGCATCGCAGCGTTGGGTATGAAGAGTCTGGGAGGAAGCGGAGAATTGGTGCGGCACGGCGCAGTCACTCCCGAACAAGGTCTACGCTACGCAATGAGTCTGCCGGTGGCTACGACGATCAGCGGCGTCGACAGCATGCAGGTGCTGGATCAAAATCTGAAAGTGGCGGTGAACTTTGAGCCACTCGATGCGGCAGCAATGAAGTCACTGCGCGAGCAATGCCGCTTCCTGGCCTCCGATGGCCGCCTGGAGTTATTCAAGATGACGACCAAGTACGACGGCAAAGTCGGGCGCGAACAGCATCACTTTCCGACAACGCAGGAGTTGCCGATATAACTCCGCTTGTGGTCTCGTTTTGAAAGGGCGCGGCTTTGAGCCGCGCCGCCAGCCTGCAGATCAAACATCGGCTTGGCCGCAGAGGGAACGAACTTCGCATTGCACCCACCTTCCTCCCTGTGTTAGCCTCAAGTCGAGGGATTCACTTTGCAGGACAAAGTTCCTACCGGACTGGATCGAAAAGAAACAGAAGTCTACCGTCACCTGGACAAGACCCGGCTCCCCAGACACATCGCGATCATCATGGACGGCAATGGCCGTTGGGCCAAGCGCCGCCACATGCCGCGCGTCGCCGGACATCGCGCCGGAGTCACGGCCGTGCGCTCGACCGTCGAAACCGCGGCGCGTGTCGGCATCGGTGCGCTCACGCTTTACGCGTTCTCCGAGGAGAACTGGAAGAAGCGCCCCAAGAGCGAAGTTGATTTCCTGATGCGCCTACTCAGCCGCTACCTCAAGGCGGAAGTCACCACGCTCAACAAGAACAATATTCGCCTCGAATACATCGGCCGCCAGTTCGAACTTCCGGATGACGTGCAGGAGCGCATGGAGTGGGCGCGCGAAAGCACGTCGCACAATTCGGGCATGACTCTGACGCTGGCGCTGAACTACAGCGCCCGCAGCGAACTGGTCGATGCCTTCCGCTCGATGGTCAATGCCGCCTCGCAGAACGGCGGAATGGAGCATTTACGCATCGATGAAGATACGGTGGCGCGCCATCTTTACACCCGGCACCTGCCCGACCCTGACTTGGTCGTGCGCACCAGCGGCGAAATGCGGTTGAGCAATTTCCTGTTGTGGCAGTTGGCCTATGCGGAAATTTACGTAACTCCGACGCTGTGGCCGGACTTTCGCGGCCTGCATCTGCTCGAAGGAATCGCTGAGTACCAGAAGCGCGAGCGCCGCTATGGCGGGTTGAATCACGGAGAACACGCTCCTGTGGCTCATGTAAAAGCCGGCAAATAAAATACCAAATCAGATTCCTCACCAGGCCTTCGCCCGATTCGGAATGACAAAGGCTTCGCGGAAGCCGTATCCTTTTCCCTTGCTGAAACGAATCGCAACCGCCCTCGTTCTGATCCCAGTTGTTCTGCTGCTGGTGCTGCGGGCTCCAATTCCGCTGGTGGCAGTGATAACCGGCGCCATTGCTCTGCTCACCGTCCACGAATTTCTGAAGCTGATGGGATCTTATGGCATACAGCCCTTGCGCTTGCCGACGTATATTTTCGTTGGTCTGCTCTTTGTGCTGCTGGCGCTCAACGCGGGAAATGAGAGGCCTCTGCTCTCGACAGCAATCTTCGTCTATGCCATGGGATTCGCCGCGGCGATTGCGCCATTCCTTTTTCTTACAATTGCCATGCGCCGCGAAGATCTCAGCAGCGGATATTCCGCCGCAGCCTCGGCAGTCTTCGCTTTCGCTTACATCGCTCTCCCCATGGGGATGCTGGTGCAACTTCGCCAACAATGGGCCGGGGCTTTTTACCTTCTTTACTTGCTTCTGGTGGTGTGGGCCGGAGACATCTTTGCTTATTTCATAGGTAAGTCGATCGGCCAGCACCTGATGGCGCCTCGCATCAGCCCGAAGAAAACCTGGGAAGGCGCGGCGGCATCGCTCGCCGCGAGCGTAGCCGTAGGCTGGCTGCTGTTTCGTTATGCTTTGCCGCTGAGTTCGACCATGCTGCGCATAGGCTTGATCGAACGCCGTGACGGGCTCTTCGGTCTGGAGCAGCCGGCAACGGCTCCAATCATCGTGCTCACGATCGTACTCAACGTCGCTGCGCAGCTAGGCGACTTGGTCGAGTCTCTGCTCAAGCGCGGTGCGGGCGTGAAAGATTCGGGCGCGATTCTTCCCGGCCACGGCGGCATGCTCGACCGCATCGACGCCCTTCTATTTGCCGCGCCCATCCTGTGGTATTATGCAAGCTGGCGCGTGATGCAGTAGTCCTCCCCGGAGCCCTCCCCCAAGGCGCGCCAAACCGCGTAAAATTAGAATTTCACCTGTCTCATAAGATGAAGCGCATTGCCATCCTGGGATCGACCGGCTCTATTGGCCGCAGCACGCTCAGTGTCGCCGAATCTTATCCCGATCGATTCCAGGTCGTGGCGCTCGCTGCCGGCAACAATCTGGAAGCAGCCTTCGAGCAAGTCCGCCACTGGCGTCCAAGCGTAGTTTCGATGGCCTCAGAATCGGACGCCGACATCCTGCGCTCCCGCCTGAAGCAGGACGGCCTGACCGATACCGAAGTTGTTCACGGGCCTGGGGGACTGCTTCGCATAGCCACGCATGCAAATGTCGACTTCGTAGTCAGCGCCATCGTGGGCGTTGCCGGGCTCGAAGCCACATACGAGGCTGTCCGCGCGGGCAAGAGTGTAGGCCTGGCCAACAAAGAATGCATGGTCGCCGCCGGCGAACTGATCACTGCCGAGGCGCGCCGCCAAGGCAAGCCCCTGCTCCCCATCGACAGCGAACACAACGCCGTCCATCAATGCCTGCGCGGCGGACGCATGGAAGAAGTCGAGCGCGTCTGGCTGACCGCTTCCGGCGGACCGTTCCTCAACACGCCCCGTTCTGAATTCGCATCTATTACCGTCGAGCGCGCCCTCAATCATCCGACGTGGAAAATGGGCCGCCGCATCACCATCGATTCGGCGACGCTGATGAACAAGGGCTTTGAAGTAATCGAAGCCTGCCGCCTATTTAACATGCCGCCCACGCAGATCGAAGTCATCGTCCACCCGCAATCCACGATTCACTCGATGGTTGAATTTATCGACGGCAGCATCCTGGCCCAATTTTCAGTCACCGACATGCGCCTGCCGATCCTCTACGCTCTGACCTATCCCGAGAGGATTCAATCGGATATGCGGTTCCCGGTCATGAACCTGCGTCATCTCGACTTCACCCCGCCGGATATGAGTAAATTTCCTTGTCTGCGTCTCGCTTATGAAGCTGCCGAGGCAGGCGGAGCAAAGACTGTGGCGCTGAATGCCGCCGATGAAATTGCCGTGTCGGCGTTTCTCGAAGGCAAGATCGGTTTCGACCAAATCCCCCTGATTATCGAGGATGTTCTCGGCCGCGTGGACTCCCGCAAAATGGACTCCATCGCCAAAGTGCTTGATGCCGATGCCGAGTCCCGTCGATATGCTCAAGAGCGGGTCGAGCAGGCGGCCTTTTCGCGAACTAATGTGCGCGCCGGAGCAACATCTTTCGCTTAGGTTTACGAATCTAAGAAGCAGGAGAGTACGTACTCTTTAATTATGTCTGAATTTTTGATTTCGCTGGTCGCCGTAGTCGCCGTCCTCGGCTTCATGATCCTGATCCACGAGTTTGGCCACTACGCGGTGGCCAAGTGGCTGGGCGTGCGCGTAGAGCAGTTTGCCATTGGCTTCGGCAAGCGCCTGATCGGTTTCCGCAAAGGCGACACCGACTATCGCATCAACGCCATTCCGCTCGGCGGCTACGTGAAAATGTCCGGCGAGAATCCCATGGACGACCGCACGGGAGATCCCGCCGAATTCCTCTCGCACTCGCGCTGGCACCGCTTTTTGATCGCCATCGCCGGGCCAACCATGAACATCATGCTGGCCATCTTCCTGCTCACTACCGTCTACATGGTTCACTACGAATATCCGGCGGTGCTCGACGAGCCCACCGTTATCGGATGGATCATTAAAGACACGCCCGCCGCCAAAGCAGGATTTCAAGCCGGAGATCGCATCACGCGCATCGACGGCATCGAGAATCCCAACTGGGAGCAGATTGAGACCAAAGAATATCTAAGCCCCGGCCAGCCGCTCGATGTCACCGTTGATCGTGGCGGAAAGCTCATCAGCAAGACCATTTTCCCCGAGGCCGCCGGCATTGACCAGATCGGCATGGCCGGCTGGTCTCCAAAACAGCCGTGCATTTGCATCAGCGATCTCACTCCCGGCATGCCCGCCGAAAAGGCCGGTCTTAAAGTCGGTGACGAAATCCTAACCTTGAACGGTCAGCCCGTACCCGCGCTGGCCTCCATGGTCGAGACCCTCAAGCAGACGCAGGACAAGCCCATCACGCTGACCGTTCGCCGCGCAGGTGAAATCAAAAGCTTCACCCTACAGCCGGTCTTGAACGACAAGTCGTATCGCATCGGCATCGAAAGTTATCCCACCAAAGTCGCAACGCTTCCCTTCGGACAGGCTATTCGGCTTTCTTTGGTCCGCAACCAGCGCGCTTCGCTGATGATTCTCGAGCTGGTCAAAAAGATGTTGCAGGGCAAGATGTCTTTGCGCTCGGTCGAAGGCCCCATCCGCATCGGCCAGGCCGCCGGAGAAGCCGCCAGCCGCAAAGGGTGGACGCCGCTGCTTGAACTTACCGCCGCGATCAGCCTGAACCTCGGCATCTTCAACCTGCTGCCCATTCCAATTCTCGACGGCGGCGTAATCCTGTTCCTCTTCATCGAAGGCCTCATGCGCCGCGACATCAGCCTGCGCATCAAAGAACGCGTCTACCAGGCCGCCTTCGTCTTCCTGGTCCTGTTCGCAGTCATGGTCATCTACAACGATCTGATGAAGACCATCCCCGGGCTGGCGGATCGGCTGCCGTAAACAATTTCGAGGGTGAGATTAATCGGATGCCCCAGCTTCTCGCGTTCTAAGCGAGAGGCCGGGGCTTTTGACTTTGGCTGACATTGTGGTGGAGATCATGTGGAGAGATTGTGTGGACTCCTGCCTGCTGCTTTTGACACTCTAGGGTAGGGATGCGCCCACCTCACACGGCGGATGATAAAATCGAGAAACGATGATCCCACGTAGAAAAACAGTCACCGCCCTGGTGGGCGGCGTGCGCGTCGGCTCCGATGCACCCATTGTGGTGCAGTCGATGACCAACACCGACACTGCCGATATTCCCTCGACCGTGCAGCAGTGTGCGGCGCTGTTTCGCGCCGGGTCGGAACTGGTTCGCGTTACGGTGAACAATGAAGAAGCTGCCGCCGCGGTTCCTTACATCGTCGAGCAACTCGACAAGCAGGGCCTGCGCGTTCCCATCATCGGCGATTTCCATTACAACGGCCACGTGCTGCTGACCAAATATCCCGAGTGCGCGCGCGATCTGGCAAAATACCGCATTAATCCCGGCAACTCCAGCATCGGCAAAACCGGCGACTCGAATTTCCGCACCATGATTGAAGTCGCGGCGAAGAATGAAAAGCCCGTGCGCATCGGCGTGAACTGGGGCTCGCTCGATCAGACCCTGCTCACCCGCATGATGGACGAGAATTCCCTGCTCCCCGAACCGCAAAAAAAAGACGCGCGCGAAGTGACCATGGAAGCGATGGTGGTCAGCGCGCTGAACTCGGCTGCGCTGGCGGAAAAATATGGCCTGCGTGCGGACCAGATTATTCTGAGCGCCAAGGTCAGCGGCGTGCAGGATCTGATTGATGTCTACCGCGCCTTGGCCGCACGTTGCGACTATCCGCTGCATCTTGGACTCACTGAAGCGGGCATGGGCGCCAAGGGCGTGGTCGCTTCCGCGGCGGCCATGGGTGTGGTTTTGCAGGAAGGCATTGGCGATACGATTCGCGTCTCGCTCACGCCTGCTCCCAACGGCGATCGCACCGAAGAAGTTCGCGTTGCGCAGCAGATTCTGCAATCCATGGGCATTCGCAGCTTCACGCCGCAAGTCACCGCCTGCCCCGGCTGCGGCCGCACAACGAGCACCTTCTTCCAGGAAATGGCCGAGCAGATTCAAACTTACCTGCGAGAGCAAATGCCCGCATGGAAAGACCAGTACGTGGGCGTCGAAGAGATGAAGCTGGCCGTCATGGGATGCGTAGTCAACGGCCCCGGCGAATCCAAGCACGCCAACATCGGCATCTCGCTGCCGGGAACGTTCGAAGAACCGAAAGCTCCGGTTTACGTGGATGGCCGCTTATTCACCACGCTGAAGGGCGACCGCATCGTGCCCGAGTTCATCGACATTCTTGACGACTACGTCGATTCGCACTATGCGGCGCGAGAAGTTGTGAAAGAAGAAATCCCCGCCAAAGTTTAGCCCTTACTGTCCCGTGAAAAGAAAAATGGGATTCTGCGAGGGTGGCTCGCCATTCGATCCCGCTGCTGACGCGCTGAATGGGGCGTTCAAATCCAGCACCAGGTTATCCGTAGCATTGGTCGTGCCGGTGCTGTTCGCGCTGGTGACAGTGTTGATCACAGCCACAGAGCCGGCGTCGCACATGGCGACGTAAACGCGGCTGCTGTCGGTGGCGGCAGCTGACGATAACCGAAAGCGAGTTGCACCCGGAACATAGGGTGTCACGGGCGCGCACGACGTCACCGGAGCCACGGCAAAGGCCTGAGTTCCGGTGGTTGCCGGCGAGAGCAGAGGAAACACGGAAGACTTGAAGGTGAGGCTGGCGGCGTCAAAGACCGTAGCCTGCGGGATGATGCAATTCGTTGCGGTTGTGTTCGTGTCGGGACAAGCGCCCGTCGCGGTCACATAGCTGGCCACGTAGAAGCGGCTGCCATCGGGTAATGCCGCCACCGACACAGGAATCACTGGTCCAACCCCCGTGACCGCAGGAGCGGGAATGCTAACGCCTGCGGCACTTCCGAGCGGAGTCGGAGGATCGGTGGTCGCGTCGAACACGAATACCGCAGCCACGTTCGGGTTGATCACGTACAGACGGTTTCGACCACTGTCGTAAATCGCATAATTCGCGCCCGGCCCGCCGACCGGCTGCGGAGAACCCACAACCGTGTCAGTGTCTGTGCGGATCGTATACAGGTTGCCGTCGCCCTGTGTGACCACATAAATCCTCTGTCCATCAATGCGCGCCACGGCCCAAACCGGCGCCGTGCCGATTGTTAGCGTCGTAATTGTTGACAGGTCGACAGTGCTAAGGCTTCTCACCGTATTATCGCCCTGGCTGACCACATACAGCTTGGTGCCGTCGGCAATTTCCGCCAACGCAACCGGCTGGCTTCCCACTGTCACTGTATTGCCGACCGTGTCGGAGACCGCATCCAGCGCGGTGACCGAATTCGTTCCATAATTCGCTACATAAACCGCGTTGTTCTGCGTGGTGTGCACGAAAACCGGCAGTGATCCCGTAGGCAGCCCGAAAATGCTGACCATTCCAAAACCGGTTGCGGTGGTCGATTCAAAAGCGGGAGAAAAAGCAGCGACATTGTCGGCCATTCCGGGGTTGAGGCTGCCGGCGACGGCTACGAATAACCGGCTATTGTTGGGCAGAATTGTTGCGTGCGTGGGATTGGGGCCAATGACATTCGCGCCGCTGGGATCGTTGGAAGTCGCAGCGATGACGCTGTCTCCCGACACATCGATCTGCATGGCCGTGCCCGGAAAGGAAGCCACGTTGGTACTGATGGCGAAGACTTCGTGAAAATTCGCGGGATTAGGATTCTGCTGTATCGGGCATCCGGGAAGCTGGCCCGCCGAGCAAGGAATCACTACGGGACGGTACACCTGGCCGCAGGACAGGCCGATCAGAGTTGCTAACATCGTGGCCGCAAGCTGGCCCGCACGCCGAAAACTCATCGAAACTCCGGAGATGAAGTATGAAATCCGAGTGGGAACGGAAGTGTCATTGTAGCGATTGCGAGCGATTCGCGCCAGCGGTGAGGCGGCCAATTCGGGCTCAATGGATCTCCCGCATCACCGAGTTTGAATGGAACCATCACTTGTGTGACGTGCAGACAAGGGACCGTTCAAAGCGTGGTATCACCGTCATCAGTTTGTTCGGGACCTGCCGCGACAGCATCGACGGAACCCTGGTGGCAGACGTGGTGAGTTACGAGGTTGGATTCGGCGTGATCGGCGAACTTACGAACCGTTTTTTCATTTCACAGCAAATGCAGCGGACCTTCAGTCATCGCCAGCAAGTTCTGGCTCGACTTCTTTCTTAGCGCGGTGGTAAGGCTATCGTAAGCAGCCAGAATCGCGATTCTCCACCCCAAGCCGCAAACCACGGTCTTTGATACTATTGTGGCGGATTCTGATGAACTTTCTTCTTTGTCGCGCACGTATCAATCCCGCAACCAGCCTTGCGGCAAAGTCTGAGTGACCGATGGCAGCCGGTTCTACCTCCATTTTCCGCTCTTCCGGAACATTCGCGCGATACGTGATTGCCATTCTGGCAGTCATCGTTGCGATTTACCTCCGCGTTTTGATGGCGCCGCTTTTCCACGGCAACGTCCCCTACCACATGATCTGGGCGGCGATTGCTTTCACTGCCTGGCGTTGCGGACTCGGCCCGTCGATCCTAGCCACGTTCTTGAGCCTGATCGCCGTCTCATTCCACATGCCTTTCCTGCCCAACTCCAACGTCGCCCAGACGGGGGCTATCGGGATGGCCAGCTTCGTCATTTTTTCCGGGATCATCGTCGCTGTCGGCGAAAACTCGCGGCGGGTTATCGACCGCGGGAAGAACGCTGAACGAGAGGCGCGCCGCTCGCGCATCCTGTTTGAGACCTTCATGGACAACAGTCCCGGCGCTGCGTTCATGAAAGATCGGGATGGCAAATACGTTTATATAAACCGGACTGCCCGCGAGCGCCTCAAGCTGCCGCTGGTCGTAGGCAAGACCGACTTTGACGTCTTCCCTGCCGAAGCCGCCTCCGCCTACCGGGCCAACGATCTCGAAGTCCTACGCGATGGAAAGCCTCGCGAATTTCTCGAATACGTCGATCAGCCCGACGGGAAGCGCGCCTGGCTGAGCATCCGATTCCTGGTCACTGATCCCGACGGCAAGGTCTTCGTCTGCGGCAAGTCCTTTGACGTGACCGATCGCATCAACGCTCAAGAGGCCTTGCTTGAGGCTCACCATGAACTGGAAGAGAGAGTGAAAAAGCGCACCGTGGAACTGACCGTTGCTCGTGATAGCCTGCGAGACCTTTCAGCTCGGTTGTTGCAGGTGCGCGACGAAGAGCGCCGGCGCATCGCGCGCGAACTGCACGACAGCGTGGGCCAACTGCTGGCAGCGCTGGCGATGAATATCGCCGCTCTTAATCGTGATCCGCAGCGATTGCCGCCTGACGTCGCCAGAATGGCCGCCGAAAGCATCAGCCTGCTCGATCAAGCCAACCGCGAAATCCGCACCATGTCTCACCTGTTGCATCCGCCTTTGCTCGATGAGGTGGGGTTGGAATCGACCTTGCGTTGGTATGTCGATGGATTTACCGAGCGCAGTGGGATTCAGGTCGGTCTGCAAATCTCGGTCGGTGCAGAGCGGTTGCCGCAGGAGACAGAGCTTACCGTCTTCCGCGTGGTCCAGGAATGCCTGGCCAACATTCATCGCCACTCGAGCAGCAAGACGGCGAGCATTCGCATTGAGTTCCAGGATGGCTGGCTGAACATGCAGATCAAAGACGCGGGCAAAGGAATTCCCGCGGAAAAACAAATCGAGGGACTGGACGGCCAACTCGGAGTCGGCATCCGGGGAATGAGAGAACGCCTGCGATTACTCGGGGGAACGCTGGAGATCGAATCGAACTCTGCTGGCACAACGGTTCGCGCGATGCTGCCGGCATCTCGCGAGGCCAGGCTCAATCCTCCGCGTGGAGACGGTCCCAGACCGGTCGCGTGAAAGCCGTAGCCTAAGAGTGTTCGGAGAGCTCGTGGCGGAAATCAGTTTCCGCGCTATCTACTTCTCTGGCTCGACGAAAACTGCCGTTCCGTACGCCAGCACCTCGGTGACGCCCTGCATCACTTCGGTCGCATCGTAGCGGGCGCCCACTACGGCATTCGCACCAAGTTCGGCGGCGTGCTGCAGCATAAGGTCGAAAGCTTCCTGCCGAGTCTTCTCGCATAAGTTGGTGAGCAATGTGATGTTGCCGCCAACCAGCGTCTGCAGACCCGCGCCGATAGTGCCGAAGATGGAGCGCGAACGGACGACGATGCCCCGCACCACTCCCAGCGTGCGCGTCACCCGAAAACCGGCGAGCTCAAACTGCGTGGTCACCATGGTGTGGGCCACCATTCGTCCGCCGCCGGCGTAGGTTGTCACCATTGCGATTGAGTCCTTCCCTGGTTCGATGCGCGCACGTCTGTGGAAACCGAAACGGTACTATAGCGCGAGACTGCGCTCGGGGCCAGAACTTTAATGATGCTCGGCGGGAAATTAAGCGCGGCTGTGGACGAGCCGCAGGCCATCGGCCTGAAGGATGCGCTGAATCTGGCCGCGGGCATGGACTGACCACGGGCCGGTCGTGTCGAGCTTGATATAGGCCTGCCAGTGCTTGAGTGCCTTGCGCGGCTCACGCAGTTTTTCATACGCCAGCGCCAAATTGTAGTGCGCATCGGCGTAGGTGGGAGCAAGCTGTAACGCAGCCTTGTAGGTTTGAATCGCTTCCTGCACGCGTCCGGTTTCGTCGAGCACATTGCCCAAATCAAAATAGGCGAGAGCATAACGCGGATCGGCAGCCAGCGCGTCGCGATAGTGTTTCTCTGCGAGAACGAAGTCCTGCCGGTTGTAGTAGAGCGTGCCCAGGTTGATGTGCGCGGCGGCGTGTTTCGGATCGATCTCTAGCACTCGCTCATACGCCGCGATGGCCTCGCCATGCAGGTTCGGATCTTCTTCGAGCGTGATGCCTCGAGCAAACCAGTCGGCAACCTCATCTTCCCGGGGGCTCACTTCGGACTGCGGCACCGGCGTGCTGACCACTTTTTCGCGCGTGGCGAAATCCATTACAAACTGACCAGCGATCGGTTCCAGCAGCCTGCCCTGGTGGCGAAAGGCGACGCGATGTTTGTTGGTGGAGGACGCTCCCGCTTCAAGCAACGGCTTCTCCACGCCGCCCACCTGCTTGCGCATGGCTTCAAGAGACTGGCGAATCATGGCGGGCTTTACACTCGCTGCGCACAAATCGCGGACCTTCTTGATTTCAAGCATGTCGGCGAAAGAATATGCTTCGCAAGACGTTACCAGGCCAGCCCGCTCCCAGGTCGCCAACTGGCGCGGCGTAAGGTGGAGAATTCTGAGTAAATCCGCTCGGCTGTACACAATGATCCTGAAACGAACAATAAAATTCAGCAGCCTATTATCTGCAACTCCCCACCGCAAACGCAACAGCAAATCGCTGTGGAAAGCTGTGGAGAACCTGGTTAATCTACATGCAACGCGAATGGTGCAAGTTGTTACTTCGTCCCGTTACAACCACTTGCCCGCGAGATTACTACTGTGCTACTACACCAGCGCCGCTGCCTGGTACTCCTCATAGGAACCTTTGAAGTCCGTGATCTTATGATCGTTCTCGAAGTGCCAGATGCGAGTGGCGACTTCGTCGATCAGATCGTGATCGTGCGACACCAGAAAAACCGTTCCCTGGTAGCGCTGTAAAGAGATATTCAGAGCGTTGATCGCCTCCAAATCCAGGTGATTCGTAGGCTCGTCGAGCACCAGCACATTGGGCTTCTGCAACATCAGTTTGCAAAACAGCAGCCGCGCCGCCTCGCCGCCCGAAAGCACACTGGTCGATTTCGTCGCCTCTTCTCGCGCAAACAGCATCTGCCCCAGCAATCCGCGAATTTCTTCCGTCACCGCCCCCGAATCCCACTGGTGCAGCCATTCCAGCGCCGTCATGCCGCCTTCGATGAGGCTGCGATGATCCTGCGCGAAGTATCCAATCGACGCCTCGTGTCCCCAAAGTACCTTGCCGGAATCGATGAACGCACCGTCGTAGCCGCTGGTTTTGCGCAACTCAGATTCGGGCGTGGTCGGCGAACTCGACAGCAGCGAGTTCACCAGAGTCGTCTTCCCTGCGCCGTTGCGGCCCATCAGCGCGATTCTCTCTCCGCGGATGATGCTGGCCGTGAAATCGCGAATGACTTTCTTATCGTCGTAGGCTTTGTTCAGATGTTCGATCTCGAGAATGTGCTTGCCCGATGGCCGCTTCTGTTCGAACTTGATAAACGGACGTTGAATGTTGGACCGCGCAAGTTCCGTAACCTGCAATCGTTCAACTTCCTTGCGCCGCGACTGCACCTGGCTCGACCGCGTGCCCGCCGCAAACCGCGCGATGAATTCATTCAACTGCGAGATCTTCTTTTCCCGCTGCGCATTTTGCGATTCAATCTGCGAGCGCACCTGCGTCTTCGCCACAACCATGTCGTCGTAGGTGCCGGTGTAGGTAATGATGGTCTCGTAGTCGATGTCGGCGATGTGCGTGCAAATGCTGTTCAGAAAATGGCGATCGTGCGAGATGGCAATCACCACGCCGTCGTAGACGTTCAGAAATCCCTGCAGCCAGTGAATTGAATCGAGATCGAGGTTGTTCGTAGGTTCGTCGAGCAGAAGCGCCTGCGGATGCCCGAACAAAGCCTGCGCCAGCAGCACTCGGACTTTCTGCCCGCCCTGCAACTCGCCCATCTTTCGCGAATGCAATTCGTCGGGAATATCCAGACCTTGCAGCAGAATCGCCGCGTCGGTTTCGGCAGTGTATCCATCCTCTTCGCCGACGATGCCTTCGAGTTCACCGAGTTTCATGCCGTCGGCATCGGTCATCTCCGGCTTTTCGTAAATCGCGTCGCGCTCCCGCATCGCGGCCCACAGCCGCTTGTTGCCCATGATTACCGTGTCTAGAGCGGAGTGCACGTCGAAAGCGAATTGGTCCTGGCTCAATACACCCAGCTTGCGCGGGCGGACGACGGTACCCTTTTGCGGATCGATTTCGCCGCTCAGCAGCTTCATGAACGTGGATTTGCCGGCTCCGTTAGGGCCGGTGAGGCCATAGCGTTTGCCCGCCGTAAAGGCGGTGGAAACTTCGTCAAATAGTATTTTTGCGCCGAAGCGCATGGAAACATTGCTGACTGAAAGCATGATTTCTTTTGGCTCTTCTCTGGACCTTCGGGACTGCGGGAGATTCCGACGAAACGGTACGCAGCTGGAGTTTCTAGAATATCATGCGTGGGCCGTTTCAACTCGCACAAGCGGACGTAGATGAGAAGGGCTAGTGTGGAGCGGACACTCTTGTCCGCTGCCTTTGATTTTGACATGGATGAATCTTCGGGCGAATGGGAAGGGCACGACTTCAGTCGTGCCGCCAGCGCTAACAATTACGCGGACTTTAGCCTCTGAGGTTGATCCTTGAGACAGCCCGACAATTATTGTAGATCTCAATCAGATTCGAGATGCAAAATTCCGACGACGTCCATCGGTTCAGGACGCTCCGTATAATCTTCATTCGCGAACGAATACAGCACACTCCCATCCCGATCCAGAACATACGTTGCCGGAACAGGCAACTCCCAACTTTCGTCTCCATTCACTAACGGCAAATTGACAAATGCCCGCCGGTAGACAGCCTCTTCGTAATCCGGCACGCGATAAGTCAACCCAAACTGTCGGGCAACAGCATTCCCCACATCCGCGAGCATCGGAAAACGCAGCTTGTGCTGATCGTGCATAAAGAAAGATTGCTTCACCGTCTGCGGAGAAATCGCGATTAGAGTCGCTCTCTCTTGCTCGCTCTCCGGCACAATCAGATTCATGGCTTCCATCTGCCCCACACAAAACGGACACCAGCGTCCGCGGATAAAACAGATCACGAGACGCCCTTTGCCAAGCAAGTCAGCCGAGGAAACGATCTGGTCGTTGTGATCTTGTAGTTGAAACACCGGAGCCTTCGCGCCAATGGGCAGGATGTTTTCCGCTAGACGTTTTTCTTTGAGTTCGGCGATCGCACGAGCATGAACGGCTTGAGTTTCGTGTGGAACGTACTTTGCGATGAGCTCTTTGCGTTCGGCGAGAATTGCGCCCAACGGTCGCAGATCAGTTCGAGAACCCGATTCTTCGAGAGACCGCCATTTCATGAACTGGACCTCGCCCATGGGACCTTGGCCGTGCAGAGAAGACAAGGTGGATGAGCGGGATTAATATCCCGGCGAGCCGCATGACCGCTCTCCCAGTCACTCATTGAAGTCTACCATCGTGGCTATGCCGAAGTGGGGTATCGAAGGTCCGACGTCTTGAGGTCCGCCCTACATCCCCGGCATCTTCATCCCCGCCATCCGTCTCGCAAAACTCGGCTTGCCCATATTCTTGAACATCTTCTTCATCTGCGCATACTGCCGCAGCAAATTATTCACTTCTTGCACCGTCGTGCCGGAACCGCGGGCAATGCGCTTCCGCCGGCTGCCGTTGATCACCTCGTGATGATTGCGTTCGTGCGAGGTCATAGAATTAATAATCGCTTCCACGCGATTGATCTGCTTCTCGTCTACGTTGTCGGCAGCTTTTTGCAAGCCGGAAAACGGGCCGATGCTGGGCAGCATGCCAACCAGGCTCTTCATCGATCCCATCTTCTTCACTTGCCGCAACTGATCGCGAAAGTCTTCCAGCGAAAATCCGTCGCCCGAGAGCGCCTTCGTGGCGATCTCCTGCGCCTTCTTTTTATCGATCTGAGATTCAGCTCGCTCAATGAGCGAGAGAATGTCTCCCATGCCCAGAATGCGCGAGACGATGCGATCCGGGTGAAAGGGTTCGAGCGCATCGTATTTCTCGCCGACGCCAATGAACTTAATCGGCTGCCCCGTGACTTGCCGAATGGAAAGCGCCGCGCCGCCTCGCGCATCGCCGTCCATCTTCGTAAGAATCACGCCCGTAAGCGATAGCTTCTTATGAAACTCGTCCGCCGAGCGCACCGCATCCTGCCCAGTCATCGCATCGGCGACGAACAAAATCTCCGACGGATTCAGCAGCTTCTTCAGCGACTGCATCTCGTTCATCAGTTCGTCGTCGATGTGCAGACGACCGGCGGTGTCGACAATGAGCACGTCGCAACCGGAGATAACCGCTTCGCGCCGCGCCTCTTTCACCAGCCGCTCAACCGTCGCCGTATTCGATTCAGTAACCTGGCCCTCGTAAATGTGCGCCTTAATGGCCTCCGCCACAACTTTCAACTGCTCGCGCGCCGCCGGGCGGTAAACGTCGACAGATACCAGCAGCGGACGATGTCCGCCATTCTTAAACCAGTTCGCCAGCTTGCCCGAAGTCGTAGTCTTACCGGAACCTTGCAACCCCGCCATGAGCACAACCGTTGGCGGCTGCGAAGCGAACTTCATGCGCGCCGTATCTTTGCCGAGAATCTCGACCAGTTCGTCGCGTACGATCTTGATGACTTGCTCGCCCGGAGACAGCGCCGTCAGCACCTCCTGACCGACGGCTTTGGCCTGGATACGGTCAATGAGTTCCTTAACCACTTTGAAATTGACGTCGGCCTCAAGCAACGCAAGCCGAATTTCGCGCAAAGCCTCGGCAATGTTTTCCTCGGACAGCCTGGCCTGGCCACGCAGCGACTTGAAAGCGCGTTGTAGTTTTTCCTGAAGATTCTCAAACATAGGGATCGATATTGATCTTAACAGCCACGAACATCAAAACTGGCCGTCAAGCCGGGCGTCGAAGCTTAGTTTCGCCGTTTCGAATTGCTTTTTTTGACCCGCATGAACGAACTTATCCCGAACCACGCGAAGGCAACCGTAAAGCAACCGGCAATGGCGACATGGCTCACGGCGGCACGTCCGGCCCTAAACTCTACAAATTCGTGCGCCGCAGAGACGCCCCCCATGGCTGCCATGGCCAAAAACAGCGCGCCGATGACCTCCAGCCATAAGTGATGCAATACCTTAGACATCGAGCGCCCAGTAGCGCCCATGGCGCTCCAAACGGCGCCGAGCGTGCGGTTTCGCCGGGCCTGCTGGCTGGCCACGCGGGCGACGACCCCCAACTTTCGTGCGGTGGAAAGCGGACTCACGCCTCGATTTTAACAGCCTCTGGAGTACAATGACGCACGGGAGATCGACGAACCGTTGCGGGCGAAAAAGGCATCCAACGGCTTGGAGAGTTTGTCACGGCACCGGGGGGATGAGTGGACCAACAACTGAAACAACTCATGAAGGAGCTGGGAGAAGCAATCAACGAGTCGTTGTCGGATTCCGAGGCAATTGCCGAAGTGGTATCGCGAATCAAGGACGGCGGATACGATATTTTTTTGGTCCTTGAGGCCACTATCGGAGTAAGCAAGCAAGGCGAAAAACCGGCGGACAAAACTTCTCTGGTGACGACGCTATCCACCAACCCCGAATTCAAGATCAGCGATCAGGATTTGAAGTTTTTGAAGTCGCTGCGAATCAAGATAGAGGAAGAAAAAGAGTAGCTCGTCCTCTTACTGCTGCTGTGCGCGCTGCATCAAAGATAACCTTGCGCCGTTCCTGCGTTTACCTTCCCTGCCCCCCATCTAAGCTAAAGCTTTCAAGGCATCCTGACTGTTATGGCACGGTCAAAGTGAAGGTTATGTTCTTTGTGTCGCTGCCCGAAGTCGCAGTTGCCACCAGGGAATAAGTTCCAGTAGGCGTCCCGCTGACAGGCGTGGGTGTTGTTGTGCCGCCGCAAGCCGGTTGCAACAGCATCAATCCGAAGAGCACGCAAGCCCCGATTACGGCCGCAATCCGGCGGCGGCCAGACTTCCAGCCAAATCCAATCACCGCCATTCCGGGCAGAGTCAGCCAGAGCGCGTAAAACTGCCGCAACCTTCTGGCGGAAGCCGTCGGGGTGGTGGTCACGGGCCTGGCCGTCGTGGTGATGTTCAGTTGGGAGCTGACAGGGCTCACGCCCGCAAGTGTCACCGAAGCAACGCTAAAAGTACCCTTAGCGCCGGTGGGCATATTGGTGCAGCACGTTAACGAAATATTGCTGGCGTAGGGATTCGTAGGGGTAACCGTAACCTGGTAGACAGCCGTGTCCCCGGCTGCGGCGACGCTTTGATTGGCGGGATTGACGGCGACCGCAAAGTCCGACGCCTTGGCGGACACCGACGTCGCGTTGTTCCCAGGATTGGGATCGTTGTTACTGGCCGAAAAAACTGTGACCGATCCGCCCGTGAAATTGCCCGCAATCGTGGGGGTGACCGCGACCGTTACTGTGGAACTGGAACCTGCCTGCAGCGCGGCAATCGTACAAATCACGATCGAGCTTGATGTGGTCGCCGAACAACTTCCCGATCCCGCGGTGGCGGAATCGTAAGTCAACGGCATCCCCGCAGTGCTAAGGTCGTCGGTGAAGGTAACCTGTGTTGCCAGGTCGGGACCACTATTCGTCACCGTGTAGGTAAAGGTCGCTTGATTGCCGGCGCTTACGTAGCTTTGGGCGGTGGGGAGTGTGATCACCCCGCTAACGCTGAGATCGGCTTCCGTGCCGAACTTGGCAGCGAAAGCATCCGAGCCGCCATTGTTCTGCCCTTGCAGCGGATTTTGCGTCTGAAAGTCCGTGGAATTCGTGTCTCCGGCGAGGTAGATATTGGAATTGTTATCGATGGCGATACTGGTTCCCTCGTCCGTCCCGGTGCCTCCGAAATAAGTTACGTAGGCTCCCTCCTGGTTCTGTCCCGAAACTGCGGTGGAGGCCAGGTGGGCAAAAAAAGCGTCCTGGGTCCCGTTGAGGTGGCCCTGAATCACGCACGGATTGTTTGAATTGACCACCGTGCACTGGGTGTTGACGGTTGCGTTGGGGAAGAGCGGAAAATCCGTGGACTGCGTCCATCCCGTGAGAAACGCATCGTCAGCCGAGTCAACGGCAATAGCCAATCCTGCATCGTTTCCGGAGCCGCCAAGATACGAAAAGTAGCTCAGGGTTAAGACTTCGGTAGTCGTGGTGGTCGTTGTGGTTGTGGTCGCGAGATTGTTGAATCTCGCCACAAAAGCGTCCGTGTCGGTGTTAGTGGTGGTAGGGCAGGTCGTCACGGTGGTAGAGGGCGGAGTATTCAGGCACGTCTGGTAACCGCCAAACGTCGTCAGCAAGGTAACGTCGGGCGAGTTGGTAGTGCCGACGATGAACACGTTCGCCGCGCCGGTATCCACCGCGACACCGGTGCTGGAATCGTTCTGGCTTCCGCCGAGATACGTTGACCACACCAACTGCGATCCAGTCGACAAATTGGGATTGAGCTTAGCCGCAAACGCGTCGGTGGCCGTTGACGTGGACGAATTGGTGCAGGTCTGCGGATTGGTGTTGATCGCCGGGGGAGCCTGGTTCAGGCACGGCTGATAGGCGTTGAGAATGGGGAAGTCGGTCGAGGAACTCTGCCCCGTAAAAAGGAAGTTGGTGGTGCCGGAAAAATAAATATTTCCCGTGCCATCCACCGCGATCCCGCCGCCGACCGCGATCCCGTTACTGGGAGTTCCTCCGCCGAAATATGTGGAGTAGGGAATGCTCCCTACGCCAAAGGCCGCCGTGTTTACTTTGGTTACGAAGAACTGAATCGGAGCGCGCGAAAATTGCTGATATGCCTGCGTCTCCGGCGGGAAGCTGGCGGGAAACTGATCGTTGCTGGCGCCGCTGTCTGTGGAAGTAGTCGTGCCCGTGACGAAGACATCGCCGCTGGCGTCGATGGCCATGCCGCTAGCCACATCCGTGCCGGTACCCGAAAGATAAGACGAATAATTGAGAGCCGAACCATCAGAGCTCAGCGCCGTCACAAAAACGTGCGAAGTCCCCGTGCTGGTGGCCAGCGGGACCGCCTGGTAGGCATTGGTCGGAGTTGTGGGAAAATTGGCCGAAGAGGTCGTGCCGGCGACATAAGCGTCACCAGAAGCGTCGACTGCAATTCCTGCCGAGGTCTCCGTTCCTGTGCCGCCGAGATAGGTCAGATAGCCGATGCTGGTGCCTGCTGCGTTGATCTTTAGTACATAAACATCCTGCGTGCCGCTCAGCGCCGCCTGAAATGGCGTGGTGCTCACGGTGTGGCTGGTGACGAGATCGGTGGAGGTCGTCGAGCCGCTGAGGTAGATATTGCCGCCGCCATCGACTGCAATCGAAGTGGAATGCTCATCTCCGCTGCCGCCGAAATAGGTGGAGTAGTCGAGCACGGGATCGATGACCAGTTCGCGGGAATGGTCGTACGAGCCAATGGCGAAACCGACGCGGTTTGCGGCGCGCATCTGGAAGCGGCCTGCGACTGGCTCCTCGTGTTTCCCTAAGCGCTGGTAAATACGCGGAGCTTGCAACCGGACACTGCCGCTTTGAGCATGCAGGATCAGGTTCCCGTCCTGTAATTCGATTCTCTTCGATCCCTCAAATTGCAGTTCAGCTTGACGGGGATCGGATCCGGGAGCGACCTGAAAGTCATACTCCATTTTCCCATGGTTGCCGTAGAAGACCAGATTAATTCCAGGATAGATATTTTCGTAACGAACGCGGGAAAATTGGGGGATGTCCCGATGCCACTGCGAAGGCTTGTTGCCAAGGAGGTAATTGCTCTTGCCGGGCAGTAGTGAAAGACCTGAAATCAGCACGTGCGGGTTGGAACCCGCCAGCTTCATGCGCAACCCTTCGACGCGCGCACTGGATTGCGAGTCCTTCTGGCTGAGCAGGGTCATGGTGGCGCCATCTGCCGTGAGAAAAACGCCATAGCCCAAGCCACGGGAACCGACACCGCGCGCCAGGAATTTTACGCTGGGATCGGACTGGCCGACGTTCGGCTCAAACATCAAAGGCAGAACGCTGAGGGCAGAGGTCAGCCGCGCGTGCGCGGCAGAGCCGAGTACGGGATTTGCCTGGGCCGCGGTTTGCAGCAGAGACACCGGAACCTGTGCTGAGGCGGACGACCGGAGGTGAGAAGTCGAGGCCAGTGTGACCCAAGCGGCCGCGAAAAGGATTACGGCTGCGGCCGCAACTCGCACTTTTGGCCTTACTCGGTTCTGTACCAGCGTTATTCGATGATTGCTCGGACGATCATTTTTCGGGCAATCCTGTTTCGGGCGATCCTGCGTCAGCCGATCTTCATTCCCGTTTACTTCGTTCACGCACACCTCTTTCGCGCAGCCCTCCGATTCACGTAGATCGAAGGGAAAAATAGAAACGGCGCAGGATGAGTCCTGTCGCGCGCCGATGGAGCTGCCCGCGGCTAGCTTGCAATTAAATCTGGCGGAAAAAATAAATAACTACTTAAACATCGGATGAAGGGCATGTCAAGCCAGCCTCGCCCTCGCCTCGACTCGCAGACCGCCCAAGATTCGTCAGATGCGGCACAGGCCGGGGAAAGATGCCGCAACGTAGCACGAAAGTGGTTGATAAAAATTGCATGCAGAAAACTTAAGAGCGGAGGTTCTGCAAAGCATTGCACCCAGGGCGTCGCGAGCTGGGAAAAGCGATGGAAACTCCTGATTCTTCGTGGAAAACTAAATTCCCCTCCGCCGAGTCGATGGCAGGGGGATTGCTCCTTAAATCTCGGGGGCGTGCGCGCCGGCGCGCGTCCCTGCTGTATCTTAGGACTCTGGCGGCCTCGGGTGGATTAACCGAGTCAGTTCCCGCCCGGCTTTTGCGCTTGCAAACCCCCACTGTTTCTATACATTGAGGCTAATGCAGTCTGATCCGGCCAGACTCCAGGCAGGAAAGGACGTAGAGGAAATGGAAGTCTTAGAAATTATGCTGACCAATGGCACACAGGGCTTCGAGCCCGGCTCTCAGGAACGGCGGACCATGCGGCGCTTCGATATGCGCCTGCCTGCGATCGTCCGGCTGGAGGGCGACAGCGAGTTCCACACGGAAACGCAAAACGTCAGCGCCCGTGGAGTGTTCCTGTATCTTGACCGGGCCATCGCCGCAGGCACGCGGCTGGAAGTCACTCTAACTTTTCCGCCTCACATCACGCTTACAGACGCTGTGCGCGTGCGCTTCACCGCCCGTGTCATTCGCGTGGAATCGCCTCTGCCTTCTCTTCGCATCGGAACAGCAGCCATGATCGAAGACTACGAATTCCTGCGCTCTGGCGGCAGCCCGGATTTCCTCAGCGCCATTCAGAACGAGTGGAAAGCAGCGAACTAGCCGGTTCTCGATTCCCAATCCCAGTCTCAACTGCGCTTTTGATCTTTCATCTGCTCCCGCAGGCGCTTGTAGCGCGTAAACAAGATGCCTATATAGGACACGTGAATCACGACCGTAGCACACAGCGCCGCGTACAGGAAATGAACCGAATTCATGACCCAGTCCTCCCATACACCGCCTTGCCCGACACGGTAGAGTCGTCCATCAGCGATTCCAGTGCCGCCGCCTCTTCCACCTGACGCTGCATCAATTCCAAACGATACCGCGCCCAGCAGATCAAGAACGCAAAGAAAAGAAATGCCATCCAGCTAAGCAAGAGAACGTCCAGCATGCGCGGATCCATCGACCCTCCCCCGCCAATCACCGGTTGCGGATGTTGCGTGCGGAAAAACCAGATGGAGAAATAAACCAGCGGAACGTCGAGCGCGCCAAACACCGCCAGCGCAGCAGCCAGCGTTTGCGTCTGAGCGCTGTTGGAAAAACGCCGTAGCACCAGATAGCTGACATAGATCAGCCACAACACCAGCGTCGAAGTCAGCCGAATGTCTCCCGGCGCCCACCAGATGCCCCATATCGGCCGCGCCCAGATCGGCCCGGTCACCAGCACAATCGTGCAAAAGACAACGCCCACTTCCGCTGCCGTCACCGCCAGCACATCAAGCTTCTCAGCGGGAAAATATCGTCCGATGAAGAAATAAAACGCCGGAATAGCCAAGGCAGTCGTCGCGATCGCGCTCGGCCGCACACCGGCAGGCAGCGGCACGACAAACGCCGCAACAGCGCCCACAACTCCAACCCCAATCGCAACCCATCGTGCCGCGCTGCGCGTCGAAGGCTTTGCCTCCGCCAGGTACTGCACCGAAGCAATGAAGTTGATGAAGAACAACAAGAACGCAGTCCACGCCGAAGGAACGTGGTAGTAGATGATCCGGTACACCTCGCCCTGCAACGCATCGGTCGGTGCAACCACCAGCGCCTGATACGAGGCATACGCCAGAAACATCAGGCTAAGAGCCGCGAGGATCGGGAAGGCCCTTTTCATTCCGCGTGTAGGATCGTGCCGAATAAGGCCAGACAAGCAGTAGTAAACACCACATCATACGTCAGAAGCAACACGATATAAAAGTGAGCCGGATTGTCGCCGGTAAGCACCGCGGTTGTTCCGGCAACCATCCCCAATACCGCGGGGATGGAAATAGGAAACAGTAGCAGCGGCAGCATGATTTCCCGGTTTCGCGTCCGCAAAGACATTGCCGCAAAGAATGTCCCATTCACAACCAACGCCCAAGTCCCGAGCGCAGCAATTGGGATCAACTGCCAGGCCGGTCCAAGCACGCGCAGGTTGTAAAAAATCACAAACAACGGCGTCATCAAAGCTTCGAGAATGCTCACAAAAATAAAGTTCCCCAAAGCCTTTGCCACAAAAAGCGCATTCGCCGGCGCAGGCGACACACGATAGGCATCGAGCACCTGGCTCCGCAGCTCGCGCGCCCAGGTCTGATTCAGTGCCACCACCGCTGCGAACAGAAACGCCACCCAAATCAGCCCGCCGACGATATGCCGCGACTCCTCCGCCAACGGATCGAAAGAAAAACTGAAGATCACCACCACCAGCAGAGAAAAAAATAGCATAGAATTCAGCGCATCTTTCGAGCGCCACTCCAGCCGGATGTCTTTCGCCAGAGTCGCGACGGTCACCGCCCAGAACGAGTTCATTGCGCGCTCGCTCGTGACAGATCGCGCGCGCGCTCCACGATCTGCCCTGCCTGCATCCAGACGAACTCATCGGCAACGCCTTCCAGCAGCGCCGCCTGATGCGTAACCAGAAAGATTGTCTTGCCCTGATCGCGCATACTCTTGAGCAAGCTCGCCATCTCGCGCGCCGAATGCTGATCCACATTGGAAAAAGGCTCATCCAGCAACAACACCTGCGGATCATGCAGCAACGCCCGAGCCAGCGACATCCGCTGCCGCATCCCCTGCGAATACTGCCCCACCGTTCTCGTCAACGCCGGATCGAGTCCGACAGATCGAATCGCCTTTTCACAAACCTGGTCGGAAACAATTCCATACAGCCGCGCAAAGTAGCGCAGGTTCTCCATCCCCGTCATTTCGTCATACAGCAACGACGGATGCGCCATGTAGCCGATGACGCGCGAAGACTCCGCCGGGCTCTGCCCCAAAATAAGCACCTCACCGCGCGTGGGCGACGCTAGCCCGGCAATCGCGCGCAACAACGTAGTCTTCCCCGCTCCGTTGTCGCCGAGGATGACGTAGAACTTTCCCGCCGCGAATTCAGCGCTCACTCCGCGCAGCGCGGCAAAGCGCCCAAACTGCTTGATGACATTGTTTACGGTAACCACCGGCGAACCGGCAACGCTGGCTTCAATCGAAGGCATGGAAGAGAACGTGAGCAACAAATCTCACGCTGCGAATCTATGCATTTTCGCGAAGATTTGCAAAACTAAAGATTTGCAAGAATGAAGACTGGCAAGAATAAAGATTCGCAATCGAAGATTATGAAACAACCAGATGTCGGGACAATCGTGGAAAAGGGGCCCTACAGGCAGATGTCGGAACAGCCGTGGAAGAGCGGCCCTTCAGGGCCGCGTAAGCCGCCAAATCAGTTCCGGGCTTTAGCCCCCGTGTCAGACGGCGAAATCTTTCTCGCCCTCAATCGCTAATTTTCAACCCGCACGCTCAATTCGTAACTACCGTGGAACTCGCCGGAACCTGCGTCACACTCTTGTTCGGCGCGGCGGGAGCCATTCCATTCGCCGGCGTCCCCGGTTGCTGCGGCGCATATTTGGATGCGCACTTCGCCTGTAGTCCCTTGGCGTGAAACACACCATCGCGCCCAAAGCTGCCATCGGCTAACGCCTGCGAATCGTCTTTAAAAGTGTCCGGCGGAGCTTCGGTCCCGCTATAGTCCACCGCGACCGATTGCGTTTCTTCCCCCAGCACAAATTGCACATGCGTCCCGTTGCGCTTAATCGACCCCGGCTGAACATTCCCCGCAACGCGCAACCGCTTGGCATAAGCGCCGTCGCCCATGGCCCGCAGTTCTTTGATGGTGACGTAGTAACTCTTGCTGTCCTGCACGCCGGTATAAG
>DATBZH010000072.1:0-2287 GCA_036513255.1 Candidatus Sulfotelmatobacter sp.
TCCAGAAAACTTTGCCGTTTACGAAGATGGCGTGCGCCAAAAAAATGTAAATGTTGAAATTGAGCGCTCTCCGGCAACCATCGCGCTGATGCTGGAATTTGGCAGCCGTTATCATGAGCTGAATAAGACGCTGGGGACGGAAGTACCCGCGATCGGGCGTCAGTTTCTTGAAGTCGTCGGCCGCGATGATAAAGTTGCAATCTTCAAGTACGCCGGCAAATTGGATACTCTCGCTGACTTCCATCAAGGTCGGCAGGGCCTGGACAACATATTCGAGACGCTCAACGCTCCGGAAACCTCCGAAAATAATTTTTATGATGCGCTTCTCGAGGTTCTCGCGCGGATGCGTTCTGTATCCGAACGTAAAGCGATAATCGCTGTTACCAGCGGAGTGGACACCTTTAGCAAAGCGAATTTCGAGCAGGTTCTCGGGTCCGCTCGTGGATCGGCCGTTCCGATCTACACCATTGGACTCAACCACCTCATGCAACTTGAAGCGGTGACCTACGGAGATGCGGCGCCCTTCGCGCGCATAAATTGGACTGCCGCCGAAACACAATTGGAGGCGCTCGCCAAAGCCTCAGGTGGTCGCGCATATGTTCTTGAGACCGACGCACAAATCCTCGGGATCTACGACGACATAATGGAAAATCTTCGCGTTCGTTATGTAGTCACCTACATTTCGTCGAATACCGCGACAATCGGTCCCCCACGCTCCATCCGCATCGAGCTGATCAATCCAAAGACCGGCAGTCCGCTAAAGATTCACGACGCAACCGGCAAACTCATTCCGGCCAAAGTGTTTGTGCAGGAAGCTTATAGCCCGACAGCGCCCGGGTGAAATTCACCAGGCTGAAATGCAGATGTTGCGAGAGCAATGCACTGAACCGAAGCAACGGTCGGTGAGGAGGTAACCATGCAGCCGAGAAACACCGTGGCCGATTTCAACAAACTGGCAGCCGAAGCAAAAGGTTCAACGCTGCTCAGAATCACGCACGATGGCCAGGGCATGTTCATGGTTGTATGGCCAGAGACTGGCAGCGAACAGCGGTAAATCGGCAGTGCGTGCGCCTGTCGTGGGGACGATGACTTTTGCATCGAGACATACCGTGTTTTTATGTCAAAGGAGAAATTGTCATGAGTACCACATCACTTGCTTCATCAACCCTACTCAGAAAATCTTTGGGCTGGACCATTGCACTTAGCGTGGTGATGATCATCGCGGGCATCCTGGCCATCATCATGCCGCCGATTGCCGGAATTGCTGTCACTGTTCTTTTCGGGTGGTTGTTGACGTTCAGCGGCGTCGCGCATCTCGCATACGCCTGGCACACTCGCGGAACCGGTGCGATTCTTTGGGAATTGCTGCTCGGTGCCGCGTACTTATTTGCCGGCATTTACTCCCTGCTGCACCCTCTCTTGAGCATGGTGTCGCTTACGCTGGTGCTTGGCGTGTACTTGTTTGTCGAAGCCGTACTCGAGTTCATCCTCGCCGTACGTTTGCGGCCCTTGGCTGGCTCGGGATGGCTCTTCGTGGATGGCATCGTGACCTTGATTCTTGCCATCATGATTTGGCTAAACTGGCCGTCAAGTTCCGCCTGGGCGCTCGGTTTGCTCGTCGGATTCAGCATGCTGTTCAGCGGGATGACGCGGCTCATGATCTCTCTTGCCGCGGGCAGAGTTGTAAATCAAATTGCGTAACGCTTGAGCCGAAGTTAGGATCTTCGTTCTGCAGCCACCCGGGCGCCGGCTAGGCGCTTGGGTCGATCCTCAATGGCGAGGGTATGTCTGACCCCAACGTAAAATCCCAGACTCCTGTTGTGAAAATCCTCGGCAAACCTGGATCCCCGATTGCTTATGCAATCCGCGACTTTTTGCACCGCAGCGACGTCCCCTATGAATGGATCGAGCTTCAGAACGATGAACAAGCTCGCGCTGCGGGAGTGCCAACCGTCCCTGAAACAAAGTTCCCAGTGTGCATATTCCCGGACGGCGCCCGGTTGGAGTGTCCCACCGTTCGCCAGATCACAGAAAAGCTCGGTTGGTTTCGCGATCCTTCCCGGTCGGAATACGATTTGGCCATCTATGGAGCCGGACCGGCAGGCCTGAGCGCCGCCGTGTACGGTGCGTCAGAAGGGTTAAAAACAGTAGTCGTGGAACGTTGGGCCGTAGGTGGACAAGCTGGAAGCAGCCCCAAGATCGAAAATTACCTGGGCTTCCCAACCGGAATTAGCGGAGCGGATTTGGCTGAGCGCGCCCGCGAACAAGCCTGCCGCTTTGGAGCAGA
>DATBZH010000073.1:0-3720 GCA_036513255.1 Candidatus Sulfotelmatobacter sp.
ATTCCCAACTTGCCGGCAGTGTCTTTTGCGCACTGGGCCTGGGCCACTTGGAAATCGTTCTCGTAGCTGTGGAGAGAAATCAGAAATCGGAGTTTTTTCATCAGGCCGTGAGCACCGTTTTGTCCTTTTTAATAAACGATACGCCTTCTCAAGCCGAGTCCCCATTGTGATTTTTATCGAGGAACATTTAACGGAAACTGAACGTGGGCATCAGGCGGCTGTTTAAGAATTCCGCCAAATTGGAAGGCTGGCGTCAAGGAGCGAAAGTGGAATCTCACTTCTCCGGCCAGCGGAAACTTTCTGTTTGGGACGGCCTGCGGCATGTATCAGATCAACACCAGCACAGGAGCGCTGACGTTCCTGACTGCCGATCCGGAAGCTGCCAACGGCGATAGCTGGGCGGTTTTTGATCCGAATGGAGCTTTCGTTTGGATCCTCACCGCACAGACTCCGTGCTTTCAATGCCAGGTTGGTGTAGACGCCTATCAGGTCAATTCGACTGGAAGCATGACCTTGGTGCCGAACTCGTTCCTGGTAATGACGAATTCGGAGTTCGGTTCCATTGGTTGGCTGGCCATCACCCAGTAAAAACCCTTTTCTTCCCTAACGCCCGGATTCGCCTACGCCGTGCAAGAGCAACACGGCGGCGACCGCGAGTTGACCACTCGGGTCGCGGACGGGGTCGACCGGCACGAAATAAATGCCGCCTTCCCGGCGGGAAAGAATATTTTTCGCGAGCATTGCCCGCATCAGCCAAACTGCGGACGGGATATTGGAGCACTCTATGCCAAGCCATGCGGCATACTCATGGGCTGAGACGCGCGGCCCTCTTGATCGCATGAGCGCTCCGGCCATCTTTTCCTTCAGTAATTGAAGCGACCGAAGAGCCACGTCATCTTTGGGCATTGCTGGCTGCAACAAAGGCGATTCCGCTTCCATCGTTTCGATAAGCTGACGAATGCTCCGCCGATGGGACTCAGAGGTGTGGCCAAACCAGTAGTGGCACGTCTTCGCCATTACGGTGATCACGTTTTTAATTTCTTTTTCCAGGCGGAAGGAAGGCGCAGCGGGCAACTCTAGCTCTGTGCCGTCGCGGCGCACAGAAACGTTTTCCATAGTGATGGCCCGGAGCAGCCATTCCGCCGTGCCACGGTTCACACAGCTCACCCGGACCCAACCGGAAGTTGAAGAAGGTTCTGTAGCGAGTCCCGTCACCGACTCGATCCCTCGACAGATTTCCCTGAGGACGGTTTGGTATTTATCCGGCTGTGCAGCGATTTCCTCCTCACTGCCTGGCTCGAGCAGCGTTCCCTTATGGGGTGGGCCGCCCGCCATTGCCAGGTCGCAAAAACTTCCCCACATCTCGTTCCAAGCCACCATGCCGTCGCGCCCATACTTCAATCCTGCCGAGCCCATGGAGATGGGCTGCACGTCTTCGTAACGGTCCTGATACTGCTCGGGTAAAAGCGTTCTTATGCGCTGGCTCAGCGCCCCAAGCTCCGTTTGTTCCTGTGTCTCGCGGGGCATTTCCTAAGAATATCAGGGCAGACTGACGCTATCAGGCGATTGGGCTCATTGAGAATTGCCGGTCTGGAGCTGGCGGCCCGATTCGGATGGTAAAATTATTGGTGGTGACACCTTCCAAGCCTGCCGTCCGGCTACTGGCGACCGATATTGACGGGACGCTGCTTAATCCACAATTTCAGATTTCTGACGGCGATCTGGAGGCGCTGCGGCGGGCGCATGCGGCGGGGATTGAGATTGTGCTGGTGACGGGGCGGCGGCATTCGTTTGCCATGCCGATTGCGACCCAGCTGGGGTTTGATTTGTGGGTGATCAGTTCGAATGGGGCGGTGACACGGTCGCTGGCGGGAGAGACGTTTCATCGCGACATGATGCCGCGCGAGACTTGCCTGCGGCTGGTGGGCGCGATGCAAGAATTCAGGGGCAACACCGTTCTTACGTTTGATACTCCATCTTCCGACAGCCCAGTCAAAGGCGCGATTGTGATCGAGCACCTGGAGGAGATGGGCGCGAGCATCCGGCGATGGCTGGAGAAGAATATGGCGTCCATTGAATTTGTGGTGCCGATTGAGCGGGCGCTGACGCGTGATCCGGTGCAGGCGATGTTTTGCGGAACGATTGCGCGGATGAATGAGGCGCTGGTGGCGTTGGACACGGCGGGGCTGGACGGTAACGTTACGGTGTTGCGGACGGAGTATCCGGCGCGGGATTTGCTGATGATTGACGTATTGAATGCAGCGTGTTCGAAGGGGCATGCGCTGGAGCGGTGGGCGGCGCATCGTGGTTACCTTCGAGAAGAGGTCATGGCCATCGGTGACAACCATAATGACGTGGAGATGCTTGAGTTTGCGGGGCATCCGGTTATCATGGGGAATGCGTGCCAGGAGCTGCTGGATCGGGGCTGGACGGTGACGCGCGGCAATGATGCTTGCGGCGTGGCCGGGGCCGTGGAGATGGCTTTGGGAACGGCAGTGGTTAGTGGATAGTGGTCGGTGATCAGAAACTCGAAATGCGATTAAGAATTTTAAATTTTGTGCGGGGCTGGATCATTGCGATGCTTGCGGTGTGTGCACTTCCCTGCTTTGCCGGCGAGGTGGCCGTGCTGAGGAATGGGTTTTCGATCCGGCACGAGCGGCGGGAAATTGTGGGAGATGTCACGCGGCTTTATACGGCAGCGGATGGATCGAGTTTTGTGGATGTGCCGACGGGAGAGATCGATCATTTTGAGGCGGCGCCGGAGTTGGTTGCGGAGAGTAATGCAACATCCCCACTTCTGGCAAAAGCGGCCAGAAATGGGGCACCCGATCTAGGTTTGCGTGAGAAAGCGGATCTGACGGAAGTGGTGAATGAGGCTAGTGGACGGTACCGGCTTGATCCTGATCTGGTGAGCAGCGTGATCAAGGCGGAGAGCGGATTTAACGCGCACGCAGTTTCGCCGAAGGGCGCGCGGGGATTGATGCAGCTGATGCCGGGAACGGCTTCGCAGCTGGGCGTGGGGAACGTGTTCGATCCGGCGGCGAATGTTGAGGGTGGGACGAAATATTTGCGCGAATTGATGGAGCGCTATGACTTCGACATGGTGAAGGCGCTGGCGGCTTACAATGCCGGTCCGCAGCGGGTGGAGCAGTTTGGGGGAGTGCCTCCTTATTACGAGACGCGGGCTTATGTGGCGCGGATTGTGAGGGACTTCAATAAGAAGAAGATCGCGCAGGGGAAAGTAGTGGCGAGCGCGAAAACATCCACGCCCCGTGTTGCGGGTGCGAAAACAAAGAGGCAGCCTGCCGCTGCTAAAGCGAACCCTGCGTCCGGAACAAAGCCGAAAGTCAGCGCCGTGCAGGCGAGCAACTAAAAATATCTTTGAAGTCAAAAGCAGCGGGCAGGAGTGCCCGCTCCACACAAGCCTGTTTGATTCCTACGCTTCACTCGGTTACCTTGTAACTGCCGTTGCCGCTTGGCGGGCTCGGGTTGCGGCGCGGAGTTCTTCCCTTATTCATGGATAAGAAGCGCATCCTGGCCAGCGTGGTGGTGTTCGCCATTCTGGCAATCCTCATCTATCTGCAATACCGGCACTGGCGAACCTTCGATTGGGGCACATTCTGGAGCCAGACCCACCGCATCAATAAATGGCACGTGCTGCACGGGATAGCGCTGATTTATCTGGGATATCTCATGCGGGCGCTGCGCTGGAAGATTTTT
>DATBZH010000074.1:0-7103 GCA_036513255.1 Candidatus Sulfotelmatobacter sp.
AAGAAGAGCGGAGCGAAATATCACTCTGGCGCAGACTGGTTAGCGCGCTGCTACCAGCCGGCGATCAAGTTCCTGCTGTATCAGAGCTGGCTCTTCCAGCAGGCGGACCACCTCAGCCCAGACGACCTGATCGAGGAGCTCTTGTCGGACGAGGCGGACGCAGCATCGGTGAGATCAGGCCGGGGCTCAACGCCGAACGCCTATCAGGAAGAACTCTTGTCGATCGATCAGTTGCGTGAGCGCATGCCTGTGCTGCGTCAGGGCCAACAGACACTCCGTGATGAGCTGCAGGCGACCGCCGACCAGACCAACGATCGCCTGCATTCCTGCGCCTGGGCGAAACCCTCACAGCATTCCTTGCTCGCTTGCGCAGTGCTGCCGAAACCCTTAGCGTGATTGAACGCCAGAAAATCGTACGACTCTTGGTTAAAGAGGTTCTGGTCGGCGAAGATACCATTACTATTCGTCACAGCATTCCGCTTCCTTCGGGTTCGCCTCGACAAGGAGGATCAGAGCTCGCGGACGGTCAAAATTACCTTTTGTGTAAGGGACGTGAGCGCTCCGCCAAGGGCCAACATGACGGATGACGGCCAATCCAGAAGTTATTCCGGGCTACAGGTCGGCTAAGGGGTCGTCGAGAACTCAAGTGCAACTTCAATTCTCCACGCGAACACGAACCACGCCCAGAGCCATCATCCGCGGCGGGACGTCGCGCAGAAACGGAATTCGCGCGAAAGCGCGGATAAACCAAGGGATGTGCAAAGTTTCCTGTTCTTTGGCTCGGAGCGCCGTCGCGATCACCCGCTTCTGAAGTTGCGTTTGAAAGGTTTGAATAATCCGCACGGGCCATTCACGCTTACGTTGAACAGAACGGAGCTGGTCGGTCGTGACGCGGCCATCGAGCAGCGGTTTTGTAAGCAAGTTTCCAGCTACAACGGCGTCCTGAACAGCGTAGTTGATTCCCACGCCGCCGACTGGCGACATCGCGTGGGCCGCGTCACCGATCAGTAGCAAGCCGGACTCATACCACCGCCGGCAGCGGCTCGACTCGACTGAAAGTAGCGACACCTGGTGCCAGTCTGTAAGGGACTCCGCATTCTTTGCAAGGCGTGGTTCAATTTCAAGGATTCGCCGCCGCAACCCTCCGATTCCTTCCGCACGCAGCGATTGATACGAACCCTTAGCGATTACGAACGCAACTTGCCAATAATCCTTGCGATCGAAGCCGCCGAGAATATGTCCGAAGGCAAATCCGCCGAATGCGCCACCCGGCACGTCGATCTCTTCTGCAAGATGCGGTAAGCGGAACCACAACACATCCATTGGTGGTGAAGTGCCCACCGGCTCGATTCTCGCCAGATGACGCACCCGCGAGAACCGGCCGTCGGCGCCCACGGTCAGCAGCGCACGCAATTCATGAGTCCCGTCCTCCATTTGATATCGCACGCCCCGAACCCCGCCGTCTTCTCGAATCAGGTCCGTTACTTTCGCGCCCATCAAGAGCCTGAAGCTGGAGTATTTCTTCGCCTCCTGCGTCAGCAGAGCCAGCAAGTCCTTCTGGTGGACCATCAGGATGTAGCGGTACTTCGTCTTCAGGCGGCTCAGGTTGAAGGGTGTAAAGGGGCCGCGCGTGGTGAGCAGCGTGGGCGCTGAAATCTTGTTACTGGGCAGTTCGTGGACGCGCTCGGCGAGTCCAAGCTGATCGAGGATCTCAAGGGTCGAAGGATGAACCGTGTCGCCGCGGAATTCGCGGTCGAAATCTTGGTGCATCTCGAGCAGAGTAACCCGCACACTTCGTCGCGCGAGCACTAGCGCCAGCATCGCGCCTGCCGGTCCGCCTCCGACGATGCAACAAACCGTCTCGTCGTCCTTCAGAATCTTATGGTGGACGGGTGGATCGGAAACTTGAGCCGCTGCCATCGATAATTCTCCCCGCGTCGTCTTATATATCATGGCAGGTCGCCTGTCCGGCGAATTCGGTGCCTGCCGAACACGTGTCAGAAGTCGGGTTCTAGGATTCCGTCAAGACGGAGCGCCTAGACTGAGAGCAATTTGTGATTCGCTTCCGGATTGTTTTCGCTTGCCGACGATACTTGCTCGATCAGCAACGCTTCGGCTACGTGGCTGTTAGGCTGCGGATCCAGCAAACAGCAGCAGATTCCCATCCGGATCTTTGACGACGAAATTCTTGGCGCCCCAAGGCTGCCTTTTCAGTGTCTGGTGAAAGGTAACACCAGCGGACTGAAACTCAAGAAACAGCAGCTTGATCTCGTCCGCTGTGGCAACGGTCATAGATGCCGACAACAGTTCCTCACGATCGCGGATCATCGAATCGATTACGGCCCTCCCGACACACCTAAGATTGAGACGCGCCCCGTCTCGACCCACTTGTGCGTAGTAGGGAGGGCTGCCGTAACTGAATACAAGTGAAAAGCCTAACTTCTTACAGAAAAACTCGCATGATCTCTCGATATCGGTGACGAACAGTTGCGGCTCGGCACTGACGATCGTTGCTTTGGATGGCGGTGATTTCACCTTGCTCGATGTGGTGGAAAGTCCAGTTTTCAGGGCTTGCCAGCTATCGAAGCCGTGCTGTCTTGCGACCATCTCTTGCGCATCGCGGAGCTTAAAGCTCGCCACAAGAATCTCGGAGTCGGGCATATTCAGGAAACGAGGCAAGAGCCCGCGGATTTGTGCGGCGACGGGATAGTGCCGTTGCCTGTGCCAACGCAATATGAGCTTGGCTTGCTTCTTGAGGTTCTCTAGATCGGGCATATGGGCCTCCACGATGAGATCGTGTAGGTGGGCATTGCCCTTCGGCGATGTGCCGATGCACCCTACATGCGCCGATTGAAGTATCGGCCACCGCGTCAGTAGTTGTCAATTTGAGAACCACGCCACACTACGGGTTGTTGCGCCGCATTTACACAATTGTTGCCGCGTGTCGGGCAAACCGAAGAAACCAATTACTTCGTGTTAGCCGACAATCCTCCATAAACTCCGAATCGAGTCCAAAAACGACTCAGCAGAACATTTCAGGTGAGGAGTGGCTATGAAGAGGGTGGCATCGGTTCTTTCCGAAGTGCGGATGACGCACAGATCAAGCTCTCTTCGAGAGAGTGAAAGCCGAGCAAGGTCATCTTAATATCTTGGTCAATCGTGCCACCGCGCTGGGCCCGATCCACTTGCACCCCCCGCCGTTCTGAAACAAGAGCCTGACGATCTCCGAGCAGTTATGTCCTTTTAACTTAGCGATTGGGCCTCTCGATTGTTTGACTTGACTGCAGAGGTGCTTCGATACTATTTTACTCTAGGTATTGAGCAACCTAGCCTGCAAAGTTCAGGAGAAGAAGCCGCCCGAATGAAAAAAACAGTAAAGCGGGACCTGTTCCCGGGTGCGTTGGAGATGATGATTCTCCGGATGCTGAAACGGCAGCCGACGCACGGCTACGCGCTGGTCCAGCAGATCAAACGAACTTCGCAGGATTTGCTCGTGATCGAAGAAGGCTCATTGTACCCGGCTCTCCAGCGCCTGCTCAAAGAAGAATTCGTGAAGGCTGAGTGGGACATTTCTCCCGCAAACCGCAGGGTTCGGATTTACAAACTGACGGCGGCGGGCGCGAAGCATCTGGAGCATGAGGTATCGACCTTCGAGCGAATGCTGGAAGGGATTACGCGAGTTCTAGCGCCGGAGGGATCATGAATTGGCTGAAGCAATTGTTTGCGCGGCGGCGGCTGTACCGTGAGTTGTCAGAAGAGATTCAGTCACACCTTGACGAGAAGGTTGAGGAGTTGGTTGCTGACGGAATGCCCAGGGAAGAAGCAATGCAGTCGGCGCGGCGGGAATTTGGCAATGTGGGGTTAATCGAAGAGAACAGCCGCGAAGTTTGGACATGGCCATCCGTGGAAGAGTTTTTCTTCGACGTCCGTTATGGACTGCGCGGGATGCGCCGCAATCCCGTCTTTACGACTGTCGCCTTGTTGACGGTCGCGATTGGAATCGCCGCAAACGCGGCGGTCTTCACAGTTGTGAATAGCGTGCTGCTCAAGCC
Organism: Candidatus Sulfotelmatobacter sp.; assembly: GCA_036513255.1. GTDB lineage: Bacteria > Acidobacteriota > Terriglobia > Terriglobales > Acidobacteriaceae > Sulfotelmatobacter. The sequence continues at coordinate 4,053 of DATBZH010000074.1, forward strand.
GCTGAATTATCCGAAGGCCGAGGAACTGGTTTCGCTGCATCAGATTGCACCGGGCGCAGAAGGACTGGCGGATTTTGAGAGTGGTCTACTTCTCTCGCCCTCGATGTATTTCACATACGCTGAGCACAACCAGACATTTCAATCGTTAGGCGTGTGGATCCCTGGCACAGCGAACGTCACGGGGCTGGCCGAGCCGGAACAAGTGCGCACAGTTGCTGTGAGCGATGGCGTGCTCCAGACGCTTGGTGTGCCGCCCGCGGTTGGGCGTTGGTTCTCGCAGGTGGACCAGGTGCCGAACGCTCCGGGAAGCGTGATGCTGAGCTATGGGTATTGGCGGAGGCGGTTCGGTGGAGATCGGGCGGTAATTGGGCGAAACATCATGGTTGATTCGCAGCCGAGAGAGATCGTCGGTGTCATGCCGCCAGGATTCCGATTTGTTGATTCGGAGTTCGACTTGACCGCGCCGCTAGCCTTCGATCGGGGCAAGTTGATTCTTGCGGGATTCGGGTTCCACGGAATCGCGCGGCTGAAGCCCGGCCGGACGATTGCGGAAGCCAATGCGGACATATCGCGAATGCTGCCGATCTGGATGGATTCCTGGTCCAACGGCCCCGGATCAAATCCGCATATTTACGAAACATGGAAAATCACGCCCACGATTCGTCCTCTCAAACAAGAGGTGATCGGCAACGTGGGTGAACTGCTATGGGTAGTGATGGGAACGATTGGGGTGGTAATGCTCATTGCTTGCGCGAATGTGACGAATTTGTTGATGGTCAGGGTGGAAGCGCGGCAACAGGAATTGGCAGTGCGCACCGCACTTGGTGCGGGTTGGACGCGAATCGTTACCGGACTTCTTATCGAAAGCGTGATGCTTGGCTTAATTGGCGGAGTGCTGGGCGTTGGCTTAGCCTATGCTGGCGTGCGCTTCCTCGTCGCGATAGGCCCCTCGAATCTACCTCGCTTGAACGAAATTGCAATAGATGCGCGCACGCTGGAATTCACGTTTATTCTTTCGCTGCTGTCGGGTCTGTTGTTTGGATTGATTCCGGCGCTGAAATACGCGCAGCCAGGCACTGGCTCGGCTCTGCAAAGCGCGGGGCGGACCATCAGTGTGAGCCGGGAACGGCATGGCGCGCGGAATTTGCTGGTGGTAGGACAGGTGGCCATGGCGCTGGTGCTTTTAATCTGCGCTGGCTTGATGATTCGCACTTTCGCGGCATTGCGGAAAGTCGATCCGGGATTTGCTGAGCCGCAGCACTTGCAGGTCATGCGAATTTCCATTCCGGACCTGCTGATCACCGAGCCGGAACGAGTAACCCGAACCCAGAACGCAATCCTCGACAAGCTTGCGGCGACTCAGGGAGTGAAGTCCGTTGGGTTTGCGAGCGATATGCCGATGGAAGGCTTCGACTCGGATTGGGACGAAATCTTTGCGAAAGACAAGGTTTATTCCGGCGATCTGATCGCGCCGTTGCGGCTGTACAAGAATATTTCTCCCGGTTTTTTACAGACGGCCGGGACAAGGTTAGTGGCGGGGCGCGAGATGACGTGGAGTGAAGTCTACGCGCTTCGGCCGGTCGTAATGGTCTCCGAAAATTTGGCGCGCGAGATGTGGGGAACTCCCTCGGCAGCAATCGGGAAATACCTGCGCGAGTACTCCAACATGCCGTGGCATGAAGTCATCGGTGTCATTCAGGACGTTCGCGAGAAGGGCTTGCAGGAGAAGGCGCCGGAAATCGTGTACTGGCCTCCGCTCGTGCAAAATCGTTTTGCTCCGGCAGTGCGGACAACGACGTTCGTGATCCGAAGCGAGCGCGCAGCCACCGAGAGCTTTATGAACGAGGTGCGTGCGGCGGTATGGTCGGTGAATTCGAACTTGCCACTGGCATCGGTGCGAACAATGGAGGAAGTGTATGACAAATCCATCGCCCGAATTTCCTTCACATTGGTGATGCTCGGAATCGCCGGAGCAATGGCGCTCGCCTTGGGAATCATAGGCATCTATGGCGTGATGTCTTACACGGTGTCACAGCGCAAACGAGAAATTGGCATTCGCTTGGCGCTCGGAGCGCAGAGCGGAAACGTGCTGCAAATGGTTCTGAAGCAGGGCGCGAAATTAACCTTGGTGGGGGTGGCCATTGGAATCGGCGCTGCTTTCGGATTAACCCGGCTGATGACACACCTGTTATTTGGCGTGGCAGCGCACGATCCGCTGACGTTTGTTGCGGTTGCTGCCCTGCTCCTTCTGATTGCGCTTTTGGCGTGCTACATTCCCGCTCGCCGCGCGGCGCTCGTCAATCCGATGGTGGCGCTTCGCTGTGAATAATTCATGATCCGGCGCCTCCGGCCGGATGACGGGAAAACCTTCCCTTACGCTTTTTACTTCCGGGTTGCCGACAAGCACTAAACCGCTCGGCGTCCGAGGCTCACACCGCATCGCCCCGTCGCCGGCCTGAGCCCGACTTTTCGTGCCGCATATTCGTGAACAGGTAGTCATGGGCAGCCTTGGCTTTTGCGATCGTACCGGGTCAGGGACCCGGTTATGTCGATCGCCAGCGCCTTGAGCTTGCCGTCTGTAGGAATCAGACTGTCAGGCGCGACCAACCGGTTCACCGCGGCACACACGAAGCTAGGCTTGTGGTCTTTTGCGCTCGAGAGTGAACTGTGCTTTGCCAGGGCGGAACTCAGCTCTCGGCGTATCTCATCCTATTGTCATAGTGGGGTTGGTGGGTCATCTGCGTTTTGGCGGGAGCCTCGTTCGGCGATAAGCGCCCAGACGCGCCCGCTTCGCTCCGGCGTGAATATCCTTTACGGCTAAGTTGTAGGTGAAGCGGAAGGTGCGGGTTGGCGGGCTGAACTCCGCATTCGAAATCGCTTGGCAGTCAACAGGCACGCTGGAAAACGACCAGCAGCAACGGCGCGAGAACTCGCGGCCTTGTAGAAACACCGTTTGTAGTTGGGCGGTCGATTGGGGGGTGGAACCGTCCGGCGATCAAAGCTGTGCGGTGCATGCGAGGCCTATGGGCGGTTTCTGTAGCTTCGTTGAAA
>DATBZH010000075.1:0-10631 GCA_036513255.1 Candidatus Sulfotelmatobacter sp.
CCGCAGTGGCCTGTCCGGCATTGGTGAAGAGCGGGCTGACGGCGGCCACATTATAACGATTGGCGATATTAAACATGTCGGCTATGAGTTCCAGATTGTAACGTTCGCCAAAGTAAATGCGCTTCGACACGCGCAGATCGTTGAACAGAGTCCAGGGAGTGACTCCGGCATTTCTCCCCAGATCGCCGTCGAGAGAGAGCAGCGCTCCGTTGAAATCTGCCGGGCAGGGTTCCTGAAAAACTCCGGTAGGAGAGTATTTCGAGGAAACCGTGGGATAAGTGGTTCCACATGCCGGATTTACGAACGTATTCGGCCTCCCGGTAAGCGATGAAAGCTGCAGGTTGTCGTCGCTGCTGGTGATGATGTTAAAAGGTCTTCCGCTGGCAATGTCGATGATCGGAGCGAAAGTCCAGTCGCTGAAGAACTTTCTGACGAAACCATTACCCAATTTTCCCGTCTGGTAAAGACCGCTGAAGACAAAACGGTGGCGCTGATCGAAGGTCGAGTTCGAGCGGTCCAGCGCCGGATAGTAGCTGTCCTGCGGGGTGAGCGTCGATTGCAAATCCGTCGAATCATCGATGGAATGCGACCACGTGTAAGACGCCAGAAATTCGTAGTGGTTGCCAAAGCGCTTGCGCAAGTTAGTGGTAAAGCCGTGATAGATGGAGCTGCCGTTGGAATAGTTGGCGTCCATGTCGCCGAAGGGAATGCAGCCGCTCAGTGTGGCCGGATCGCAATTCGTATCAAAGCCCTGGCCAGCCAGACCTTGAAGTATCTGCTGCGCTAATCCTACGCATGCTGCGCCGCCGGGAACCGAGGATAAATAAAATGCCGCAATGGACGGATTCAAACCGGAGGGCCGGAAGAAATTCATTAGCGACGAATCGACGTAAGGTCCTTTTGTGCCAACTCCGCATCCGCTTACCGTGAAAGGGCTGCTCGGAGTTTGTCCTGCCGCGATTGCAGATCCATAGTTCTCGTACATTAGATCGCCGCGAATCGTATTGGCATTGATAGGCCGGTTCAGGTGACGCCCGCCATTAAAGTTGTAGGCGAGAGTCAACGCGAAGCCCCCGCCCAAGTCGCGTTCAACGCTGACATTTGCCTGCTGGGAATAGGCGTAAACGAAATTTTTCGATTGAGGATAGCCAAATGGCTGAAAGCCCAGAGCCAGCGGCGACGCAGGATTCAGATAGTTCTGATTGAGAAAGATCGACTGCGGGAAATTCAAGGCCTGAAACTGCTGCTGGTTGGGCAGATATCCCAGAGCGTTGGTCACTGCGGGATTGATGGAAACGGCGCAGGGATTCGCGAGGCTCGGAACATTGATGGGCAATCCTTGAAAAATCGGAATTGCATTCAGGTTGCCCGGATTGCCTGGGCCGCTACATCCGCCGGTTCCCGCAAACGCTAACTGCCCGCTGGTCGAGCCGTCCGAAGCGTCGCCGAGAAAATACAAACCCAACAGAGGATGATCGTAAAACATTCCGTACGATGCGCGGATGACAGTTTTGCCGTCACCTTTGGGATCCCACGCGAGTCCGAGTCGCGGCTGCACGTTGTTCGTGTCGGTCTGAATTCCTTTTTGCAGGCCGAGAGTTCTGTATCCGGCCTCAGCCAGAGCTCCCGGCGGTTTGAACTGCGGCGGAAACTCCACGTCATAGCGCACACCATAGTTCAAAGTAATATTGGGACGAATCTTCCAGGAATCCTGCCAGAACACGCCCAATGGTTTGTTCGAGAACGAATCGGTGGGACTCCCAAAACCCTGAATGAAGTCGCCCGGCAATCCTGCGCCATAAGCCTGAACCGGATTGAGCACGGGAAAAGGAGAAGGGAATGCAGCGATGGATCCGAAATCGTATACGCCACCATAGTTCACCGTGAAGGTCGCGTGGATGGGAAGATAGTTGAAGTCCGCGCCGAACTTCGTATTGTGACTTCCGATCGTCCATGAAAAATTATCGGTGAACTGATAACGCTGCTCGGTACGTTGAATGTAAGAGTAGGGTTCGCGCCCGAAATAAGCGTAGCCGGGAATATTGATGGCCGGGTCCGCGCCGCCGGGAATCTGCGTGTTGTAGAAATACGAAAGGCCACGGCGCGCGTACTGGAAGCGAAATTCATTCACTTTCGTACTGCCGATAGTCCAGGTGTCTTGCGCCACTCCGCTCACATCGCGATAGGTCTGTTCCGAAGTGCGCGAGTAAGCGTTCTGTCCGAATGGCTGATCTTCGCCGCTGCCTTCCAGTCCTGTCGTGGTGCTGGGGCTGACGTTGGCCCGCAGCGTCAGTCGATTGTTGTTGTTCACGTTATGATCGATGCGCAGCGAATAAAGGCTGGTTCCTTCGAAAACCGGGAAGTTGCCGGCCTGCGAGCCTATGGTTTGGTACGTCGCGGGCACAAAGCACGGCGGCGCGCTACAACTCGTGGCGAAGCCGCTGATACCGGGGAAGCCTGTGAGTCCAGTTGGCCAGACTCCACTCAGCGCCATACCTGCGGATGCGCCGAGGAGAAATTCATAATTCGGAACACTCGATGCAACCGCGCCGAAGACGGTGGGATTGGTGGCGGCTAGCTGAGCCAGACCGGGCCCGAGGAACGCGGCCTGATCGGGTGTGACCTGGATTGTGCCGAAGGGCAGCGGAATCAGTCCGCCCGCCGTTGTGGAAGTGTCAAAATTTTGTAAGCCGTAGTACCCAATGTTGCTGGCCGGGGCGATGTCGGAGAATCCCGTCTCATGCCGCCGCGTGATCTCGTAAGAAAAATAAAAATATGTTTTGTCTTTCTTAATCGGTCCGCCAAATGCCGCGCCCGCCTGCACTCGCGTGTATGCAGGATTGGAAACCGTACTGAATGGATTCACCGCCTGAAAGTTCCGGTTGCGCAGGTAGCCGAAAACATCGCCGTGAAAATCATTCGATCCCGAGCGGGTGATGATATTGACCACTCCGCCGGCAGCGCGGCCATATTCCGCCGCGTAGTTGTTGGTGATGATCTGAAATTCTTGCACCGCCTCTTGCGACACAGTCGAGCGCACGCCGTTGGTCGAATTGTCAGTCGCATCGGCGCCGTCCACGTTGACTAGGTTCGATCGCCCGCGCTGGCCGCTCATGTTCAACCCAGAGGTAGGTGCAGCGCCCAGGCTCGGCGCGTTGTCGCGAACCACTTGCGAATCGGTCAACGTGAAGTTGATGTAGTTGCGGCCGTTGATGGGAAGATTGTCGATGCGCCGCTGGCCAATCGTATCGGTGGTCGAACTACGCGAGGTCTCAATCAACTCCGCTTGCGAAGAGACCGTTACCACTTCTTTGCCGCTGGCCACCGTTAGCGTGACCGGCAAATCAGCCAACTGGCCAACCGTGATTGCGACGCCAGTGTTCTCGACTTTGGTGAAGCCTTGGGCTTCGACCGTAACCGTGTAAGTTCCCGGAGGCAACAGCCGCACCGTGTATCCGCCCTGCCCGTCGGGGGTCGCCACACGCTCCAAACCCTTCGCGATATCACTTGCGGTGACGGCGGCGTTAGTGACTACGTTTCCGGTGGGGTCCTTAACGGTAATGCGCAGGTCGCCGGTGGCAGCTCCGCCCTGCGCCAAGGCCACTGGCGAGACGAGCAATGCTAAGAAAATGACCAGCGGGAGAACCATCACCCGTGTGGCTATAAAGGTCTCAGGCCGAACGCCTGCGCGGATATTCTTTGTGCGCATCATAGAGCTCTCCCTTTGGACTCGCCGAGGCGAGCAGGCGGCAGAAACAACCCAGCGGCAGATTGCCGGCGTAGACACAATTGGTTTGCGGAACTAATGCCCGAAAGGTTTTACATCAGAAGAAGCAACGAATACAAGCGGGAGTGGTGCGTAAGTTAACTCGTGATGCTGAACGGCCAGACTTTCGACGGCAATAGCTGAATCGCGAACGTGAGTCAGCGCGCTGACAGTCGCACCGCAACCCCAGGATTCTGCAGGCGGCCCAACAACATGGCTGCGCTGCTTAGTCGTTCGTAACGGTCCACCACACGTACCGCGGCGAAATCCGAGTTGGGCCAGGCCAGCGCCAGATAGATCCGCGCCAGTGCGATGGTGGCATTGCGGCGGAGCAGCAGCGCATCGTTTACTAATTGCTGCGCAGCTCCGGCAATGCGTATGTCCCCGCTGGCCAGTGCCGCTTCGCCCACGCATACTAAAACTGTGGCATTGCTTGCGGCGACATGGACGTAGGCCGCCATGGCGCGCAAGCGCTCGCGGCGTACTATGCGGAACGGAGCCGGCGGCAAGCGGCGCCGCAAATAATCGTCCTCGGCGGGGTCGATCAAATTGCGGAAAGCCTCGATATCGATCGGCCGAATCGAGACATCCAGGTCGGAACTGCTCTTGACCTGTAGGCTTTGGTTTACGGCAAGGCGCAGAATAATTCCGAGCGCCAGCACAGCGGCGACGACGAGAATAATGGCCAGATTCATTGTTGTAGTAAACGCTCCAGTTCCCGGTTCCAGATTGCCAGATTATTCTCTGGCAACGAAACCGTAGACATCGTGGGCTTCTTTTGCGGGACGAGGAGGTAGTAAAACCAAATCAGAATGCAGACTTGGTAAGTTGCCATAATCAGGAAATCAAGCAAGTAGCTCTTCTGTCCGAATAGCCAATTCGCGGTGAGTCCCCAATATGCAAGATAGACTGAGGCGGCAACCCCAAAACCAAGGATGATCCCAAAATCAGGGCGACCCCAACTCAATCGGAAGTGAGCAGCAAAAACAAAGAGAAAAAGAATTAGTCCGCACTGAACCACGCTTACGCTGCGGCCGAGGATCCGGGTTGCTGAAATGAGCCAGAAGTTGGTGGGATTCGCATAGGCCGCAATGATCGCTGCCGCGAATACCAGAACCAGGCCGACTCCACTAATAAGTCCCTTCGCCAGTCTGCCGAGCGGCGCGTAACGGCGTAAAAGATGAGTAAACACTTCGCCGATGACGACAAATTTGATAAATACTTCGATGACTAGAAATAAAAAGTAACTCCACCAATAGGTCGTGCCTGATACCGATGGGGTCACATCTACTGCATAGATAATCCCTCCTCCTGCCGCCTCAAAAACTACATACCAAAAAAAAGCGGGGAACTCCTTATGCAGCCCGCGTCTCCATGTCGAGAGGGCAAGCAGACCGAGCAGGATGCTTGGGGCGACCGACAGGTAATGCCATAGTAAGGAGTGAGGCTGGAACATACCTAGCCGCACACTATAGCCCTTCGAGTGCGCCTCTGCAACACCTGGGTCAGCTGTGTCCGTTTTTTGTAACTTCCGGGTCGGGCACTAGGGCTTACAGTTGCTAGTGCTCCCGGAACAGTTACCTGCGGCGGCTTGACCATCGGCATGGGCTACGGTGGGAATCACCAGTGTATTCAAGAAAAGAACGGCTGCGAACAGAGCGAGTAGGGTGCGTTTCACGATTATTTTTTCTCCTTGTTTGGAAAAGCAAGCCGTGATACTTTCATGGCCTGCGCCTAGTCTGAAAGAGTACTCCAGAGCCTTACCTTGTTCGGAATTCGTAACAACCCCCCATTCCTTAGCTTGTTAAACGCCGGAAAGCCACGCGGGGCGCCTGTTTCGCGCTCGCTGAAGGCAGCGAGGAAAACCGGATCAACGCAACACTAATTCCTATATTGGGAAGATCCGGAAGAAAGTGCCTCGAAAACGCCGGTTGGGCAATGGGGGATGCCAGCGATGCGCTAATTCTGTGCAATTCCTCTTGGTACTGAGTTCGGCCCCGTGATATTTTGTGTCGGTATGGCAGGGCAAGAAATCCCTCTGGACCGTCGATTGTCAGGAATTTGAACCCCCTATGACGTTGAAATCAGCCATGCAGGATCTGCGAGAAACCACGCTGGCAGCGGTGCGTGGAGCCTTGGGCAGGCTTGCGTATCTGGCGTCGTTGCGCCGCGGCCAAGGTACTTATCGCCATTGGGGCTTGTCGCAAGTTCACGGTGCCGAACCTTCCGAACGCGCTCTGAAGAGCGCCCACACTGAAGTTCTGGCCGAGGTGCTTAGGACGCCTTTGCCTTCCTTGGTAGAAGATCTGTGCCAATCCAGCGCAGACAGTGGGACTTCGGCTGGCGTTTATGCTGAGGAATTGCGCGGCCAATTAGACGATCTGCTGCCGGAAGAGAAAAAAGATTCCCCGGCTGCCAGCCACCTCAGTGCAGTGTTGCTGGCCCTTTCGAGCCTGGAGAAGAATGAGAAGGCGAAGAAGATTCCAAGGCGCGCCACTCGGTCAACTTCATAGCCACTCCCACCACCTGCCCGATCACTTCGGCTTCCTGCGGATGCCGTAAGACGCGCACGGGCACCGGCGACAGCGGGTGCGACTGTAATACCAAATCTTCCCGGCGCACGCTGCACCAGCAGCAGGTGTGGCCATCGCGCGTCTCCACAAAGTAAATGGGGCGCTCGTACTCCGATCTCCACATGCCCTCGGTGACTTTGTTGCGCGATTCATCCACCTGAATGAAGCTTCCCGGCGGAAGTATCGGATGCATCGTGAAATCCTGGTTGCCCACGTAGCCGTAGGTAAAATCGCTGTTGGCGAACTGCGCCAGGTAAGCAAAAGGCACCAGTCCCCACTGTTCGACCATGCGTCCCAGGTTGGTGGTGCGGCGCTCGTCGAAGCCGGGATCCATGCGCAGCGGCACTTGTACCGAGGACAAGCCCGACAACGCATTCGAGACGTGCGACTTCGGGGGCGCAACCAAGCCCAGGTCCGCCGCCATATTATTCATGTCTACGCCGTACCAGGAAAGCAGTTCTCGCAGATCGCGGCGGTAGATCACCGATAGCGTGTAAAGGCGGTAAATACTGGGCAAAATGCCCTTTGTCTCAACATCCGACAAGCGGCTGGGCGGGACAGAAAACTCCTCATTGCGGTACTTGTCGGCGATGCGCGCGCTGGACAACTCAACATCGCGCATCGTCAGCCCAAGCTTTTCGCGCAGAGTACGAAGGCTTTTTCCGGCTGGGAGCATCAGCAACGCCTCCAAAAGTTGGGGGACATCATATCAAAGCTGGAGAGACTTTTGTCTACAGTTTCAAGGTTTTTTGGAACGGGAAGCTTGTTACGATTTCCGAACATAATGTTAAGCCTTATTTTACTAGGACTTGCCGGTTTTATCCCTTGCAAAGAGTGCGTCTCTCCGGCATGTCTCTTCCGTGATAACTTTCCCTCTGTGTTCGGATTTCGTAACAAGCGGTCAGAGGATACTGAGAATTTGCCCGTCACGAATTCCCGAATGTGGCTTAGTTTTGGCGCGGTGTCAGCGCCGGTAACCAAGCAATGACATTTGTCACGCCAAATTCGTGATGGTTGGCACTGGTGCTCGCAACCGCGCTCAGCCATGATGCCATTGCTGGCTGAGAAATTCGTGGGCCTCACAACAGGTCGCGAAGAAGCGGAAGGCCAGAGTGGGAGCGAAAACATGGCATCCATAACAACCTTCGAGCAAAGGCCGTTCGCAGTGTCCACGGTCGCGGCTCCAACAGTTGCCAGTCTCGAATCTGTCACGAAAAACTACGGACAGATACGTGCTCTGCGAGGCGTCGATTTCAACGTTCACTCCGGTGAGGTCGTTGCTTTACTCGGACCGAATGGTGCGGGCAAAACCACTGCGGTCAAACTTCTGCTTGGCCTGACCCAGCCCAACTCCGGCAAAGTGCGAATCTTCGGCGGCGATCCCACCAACCCCGCGAACCGCACGCGTACCGGCGCGATGCTGCAAGTGGGAAAAGTGCCGGAAACACTCCGTGTGCGCGAGCACATCGATCTGTTCTCTTCTTATTATCGAAATCCTTTGCCCCTGGCCGAAGTCCTCGCGGCTGCCGGCCTCGAAAAAATCAGCGACCGCAAGTTCGGAGATCTTTCCGGCGGCCAGCGTCAGCGCGTCTTGTTCGCCCTCGCCATCTGCGGCAATCCGGACTTGCTTTTTCTCGACGAGCCCACCGTTGGTCTCGACGTCGAATCCAGGCGCGCGTTGTGGGAGGAGATTCGCGCTCTTGTCCACCGCGGCAAGACCGTTTTGCTGACCACTCATTATCTAGAAGAGGCCGATGCTCTCGCCGACCGCATCGCCGTGATCAATCAGGGAGCTATCGTAGCGGCAGGAACTCCCGATGAAATCAAAGCGAAAACCAGCGGCAAGCGCATTCGTTGCAGCACTGGCCTTTCGCTGGCCGCCGTGCGCAGGATTCCGGGCGTCGCCGAAGTTCACGAAGATCGCGATGCCCTGGAAATTCATACAAGCCGCGCCGAGCCGGTTGTCCGTGAACTGTTGGCTCTGGACCCCACGCTCTCCGGGCTCGAAGTCACCAGCGCCGGGCTGGAAGAAGCCTTCCTGGCGCTCACTCAAGACAACAACAAAAACGAGAGTAAGGAAAACTGATTCGCCACTCACACGCAGAACGCGCGGAGGAAATGCAATGAGCAGCACAGCAGCAGTATTGAGCAATCCACGAATCAAACGTTCGCCGGGCCACACGGCCACCATTTACTTAAAGGAAGCGAAATACGAATTTCTCAAGAACCTTCGCCTGCGCATGTACACCGCATCGGTGCTGAGTTTCCCCCTGATGTTCTACGTGCTCTTCGGCCTTGTGCTGAATTCCAAAGAAGCGATCGGCGGAACAGGTGTTCCGACTTACTTGATCGCCACTTACGGAACCTTCGGTGTGATGGGCGCTTCGCTCTTCGGCACCGCCGCCGGCCTGGCTTCCGATCGCGGCCTGGGATGGCTTCAGGTCAAGCGTGCCAGTCCCATGCCTCCTTTCGCCTACTTCGCCGCCAAAGTCGTCGTGAGCATGGCCTTCAGCGCGATTGTCGTGCTTCTCTTAATTGTGCTCGGCATCGCCTTTGGGGGAGTACGCTTCCCCCTTGGAGAAATGAGCAAACTGGTGTCTACGCTCGTCTTCGGATCGATTCCGTTCTCCGCCATGGGGCTGGCCGTTGGCTACTTCGCCGGCCCGAATTCGGCGCCGCCCACAATTAACCTTATTTATCTGCCCATGTCGTTTTGCAGCGGCCTCTGGGTGCCGTTCATGTTTCTGCCTAAGGTTGTACGGCAGATCGCATTAGCTCTGCCCCCCTATCACTTGTCGCAACTCGCATTGGGCATTGTGGGCGCGGGCAACCATGAAAGCATAGCCGGTCACTGGGAAGTATTGACTGCCTTCACTCTGATCTGCCTTGGCGTGGCGCGCATCGGCTTCCAGCGCGACCAGGACAAAATGTACGGCTAGATAAGCAAGGAATCGATCGGTATTTGCTTTGAAAGGGCGCGGCTTCAGCCGCGCCTCAATCGGAGAAAATTAAATGCCGGCTTTACAGCCGCGGAGGCTCGATGGAAGTCGGGCGAATCAAATTCGCCGGGGAGTTTAACCATGAGCACACAATCAAAAAAATCGCTTTGGTGGACGCTCGTGCTCGTCCTTCTCGGTCTGGCAGCTTTGATTGGCGGCGTCAAAACACTCGTTCTGCTGCTTCCTGCCGCCTGGTTTGCCTGGCATGCAGCGCGTCCCATTCTCCACAGTGGCCGAAATTGACTTCAGGGGCGACAATAGAAATAGGAGCGACAATAGAAAAATGCCGCTGATAGGTCGTGATAGCGTCCAAACCGGCGAGAGCACTCGCCGCTTCAGGGTCAGGCCCTGGCGCGAGGTGCTAAGTGACAAAGACCATGGCTGGAGCCCCCTGCTGTGGATCATTTATCTCGGCTTCTTCTTCATCGATCCCATACTGAGTCATCACGGCCTGCGCTTGTGGTTGCTCGACGGAGCCGGCGCCCTGGTCTTTCTTGTCCTTTATCTGGGATTGTTTTTCCTCGAGCATCCCTATCCGCTGCTCCACATCTGTGGCATGGTGGCGCTCGGACTCCTGTTCCAGCCAATCAATTCCGGAGCCTGCACCTTCTTTATCTTTGCCGCGTCCATGTTGCCGTTCTCCGTCAAAACTCAGACCGCCGCCATCGTCGGCTTAGCCATGATCGGGAGCATCGGCGCACTGGGTGGCCTGCTCCTGCACCTCAATGGCTGGCAACTCTTTTATTCCGGGGTCTTTCCCGTACTGATCGGCGCGGGAAATACGTTTTTCGCCGATCGCAACCGTATGAACCGCAAGCTGCGCAAAGCGAATGAAGAGATCGAGCATCTAGCCACGGTCGCCGAGCGGGAGCGCATTGCCCGCGACCTGCACGACGTGCTGGGGCACACATTGTCGGTTATTACGCTGAAGTCCGAGTTGGCCGGCAAGCTGATCGATCGCGATCCGCAGCGTGCGGGAAAAGAAATTCGCGAAGTGGAAGAGATCTCGCGCCAGGCATTGTCGGAAGTTCGCGATGCCATCCGCGGCTATCGCTCGAAAGGTTTGGCCGCGGAACTGGCGCAAGCCAAGTCCACACTGGAAACCGCCGGCGTAGCCGTGCAATGCGATGCCGCGACAACCATAAAAATTCCACCGATGCAGGAAAGCGTGCTCTCGCTTGTCGTGCGCGAGGCCGTCACCAACGTCGTTCGCCACGCGCAGGCTCATACCTGCAGCCTGCGCCTCGATCAGCAAAACGGCTCCTGCTTGTTGGAAATTCACGACGACGGTCG
>DATBZH010000076.1:0-24471 GCA_036513255.1 Candidatus Sulfotelmatobacter sp.
GGTCGGTGGGCGCGGGCAGGCGGGACGCGGAGGAGGCACACGTGAGCCTGAGTCTGGAGCCGGGTGCGATTGACGAAGACGATTTGATGATGGAGATCGAGGCGCGTGGAGCGCGTTCTTCGGAGAACGTTTCGCACGCGAGTGCGGCGCGCGGCGGCGCGACAACTGTTTTTTCGGGGACCGTGCAGTATGAATTCAATCCGCTGGGCTCGGATTTGCAGGCTGCGCTGCGGCTGATTGGCGAGCGGGCGCGGGCTTTGACGCGCGGGACCAGCGCGGCAATTGCGCTGACGCACAACGGGTCGGTGATTTGCCGGGCGAGTATTGGGGCGAGCGCTCCGGCGCTGGGTACGCGGCTGGATGTGAATGCGGGATTTTCGGGAGAATGTTTTCGCACAGGGAAATCGCTGCGTTGCGACGATGCGGAAGTCGATGGGAGAGTGGATGTGGAGAGTTGCCGGCGGCTGGGAGTGCGATCGATATTAGCCGCGCCGATCCGATCGCAGAAGCAGGTGATGGGACTGCTGGCGGTGTTTGGAGAGCAGTCGTTTAATTTTGATGAAGGCGATGTTGCGGTGGTGGAGAGCCTGGCGCATACAGTGCTGGTGACGTTGACGCAGACTGGCAAGGCTTGAGGCAGCCGCGGAGCTTATCCGCTGAATCTGCGACCTACAGGAATTTAAAAGGCCATCGAGAAGAGAATCTCGATGGCCTTTGTTGCTGCGCTTGGATGGATTACTGCGGTGGTACGGGGGAGGCCGGCGTTGCCGCAGCCGCCGCTACGGGAGCGGGATCGGCCGTAGTCGGCGGGGTGCTGGGTGCGGCTTCGGTGCTGGCGGCCGGCTTGAGTGCATCGGTTACCTCCGCGGCGGGCTTTGCGGCATCGACCTTCGCGGTGTCGGCAGTTTGCGCGTCATGCTTGTCCGTGTCTTCTTTCTTTTCCGCAACTTTTCCCTGGTCAGCGCTGGCTGCGTCGATCTTCACGCTGGACAGGATCGTTTGCAGGCGGGCGAAGACTTTGTCGCGGTCGATGTGCTTGAGCGACGCGTCGGCTTGCGCGGCGTTGGTGGTCACGTTGAGCGCGAACTCGTAGCAGGCTCCGTTCTGAAATACGTGGAAATATTTGGAGTCGCTTTGGCTCGTGCCTTCGCCGGAGACGGCTTCTGCGCCGTGCATCTCGAGATCGCCAAGCATGAGTTTGCCGGCTGGCGCGTCAACTTTTGTCGGAGTTGACGTCGGCTGCTTTGAGTCCGCTTCCGTGGACGAAGTTGCGGTAACGAGCTTGGGTTGCGGAACGGAGAACTCTCCGCACTGATCGGCGGTCAGCGCGTTGTTGACGCTGACGTCGAAGAATGCGGAAGAGAAGTCGGTGTTGGCGTAGCCGGTCTCGGGCAGTTCGACGGCGGCGAGCGCGACTCCGCCGGGCTGCACGAAGTTCATGGGAAGCGGGATCGACATCAAAACTTCTTTCGTGGCGTCGCCGGTTTCAATCGCATAGCGGCGCGGATAGGCGAACGACACGCCGTAGGTTTTGTCGGTGTAGGTCACGGTTGCAGGGCGCTTCTTGACAACCTTTTTCGGCGCAGGCTTCGCTGCAGGCAGCGTGGCAGGCGCGGTGTTGGTTGCTATCGTGTTTGACGGCGGAGCGATGGGAGCGGGGTTGTTGGAGGTTAAAGGTTGAGGTTTGTCGCTGGAGCATCCAACTGCGAGCGAACAGACGATTAATACAGCGGCGAATACGATGGGGCCGGCGTTGTTGCGAACGGTGCGTCCCCAGCTTACGGATTGGCGAGCTTCGGAGTTACGAGTTTCGGTATTGCGATTTGCTAAGTTGATGCGGGTCATGGTGTCACCTCCTGCTGCTGAGCAGCGATGAGGAAGGTGCATGGGGAGGGCCAAGAGTGCTGGTGTTGATTTTGCGGGAGTTAGGAAAATGCGCGGAGTGTGCGCTCGGAGACTATGTGTGTGGGGCGACACGGAGGAGTCTCTTAATAAGAACACTTCACGGTTGAAAGGCTACCAATTGGTCCACAAATACCGATTTCCATTCGATGGGCCTGAATCCTGGATGTGGGATTTTCAGGTCTTAATAAAATCATCCAAACTGGAAACATGATTATCGCGCCGTGAGGCAGTTGTCGATTCGTCTGTCTTCCTTGCGAAAGTCTGAGGTCCAAATGTGAATGCAAACTTCGGGATTCGTTCCCGGACGGAATGCTTCCTTGCTACCATCTCTTGGAGCAGTAAATGATATTCGTTCTAGCATCTGACCGGAAATCCACATCGGAGGAGTGGCGTGCCAGGCCCGAGTGATCGTATATCGCACTCAAACGAGCGAGTTGCCGAGCCGGTGCGCTTGTTTCGCAATCGTGCATTGTGGGCAGCGTGGCTGGAAAAGAATCATCGCAAATCGAAAGGTTTGTGGGTGCGACTGGCGAAGAAAGACTCGGGGTTGAAATCGGTGTCTTACGGCGAAGCGCTCGAAGTTGCTCTGTGCTATGGCTGGATTGACGGCCAGAAGAAGGGCGAGAGCGAAAAGGCGTGGCTGCAGAAGTTCCTTCCGCGATCTGCTGGAAGTATCTGGTCGAAGATCAATCGGGAGAAGGCGCTGGGGCTGATCGAGGGCGGGAGAATGAAAGCTGCGGGACTCGAAGCGGTCGAAATCGCCAAGAGCAACGGACGCTGGAAATCGGCTTATGATTCGCCGAAAGGGGCGGAAGTGCCTGAAGATTTGCGGGCGGCGCTGGATGCGAATCCGCGGGCGCGAGATTTCTTTCAATCGCTCGATGGCGCGAATCGATATGCGATTCTGTTTCGCATTCAGACGGTGAAGAAAGCGGCGACGCGGTCCGAAAAGATTCGTAAGTTTGTGGAAATGCTCGAAAGGAAAGAGAGGATTCACGAGCCCCGTACAACTCGACGTCCGCCGAAGTAAGGCAGCGTCACTGAACGCCAAGTATTGATTCGATGAAAGATGGGATACGCATTATCGGCGCGGGGTTGGCAGGCTGCGAGGCGGCGTGGCAGTGCGCGCGGCGCGGCCTCTCAGTGGAGCTATTTGAGATGCGGCCGGTGCGGCAGACGCCGGCACATCAGACGGCGGATTTCGCGGAACTGGTGTGCTCGAATTCTTTGAAGTCAGATTCCGAGAACACGGCTCCATGGTTGCTGAAAGAAGAAATGCGGCGGGCTGGATCGTTTTTGCTGGAGATCGCGCGCGAGTGCGCGGTTCCGGCGGGCCATGCGTTGGCGGTGGATCGGGTCATGTTTGCGGCCCGGGTGACGGAAGCAATCTCGCGCGAGGCACGTATTGTGGTGCGGCGGGAGGAAGTGAATGTAATCGATGAAGCCGACTGCGTCACCATTGTAGCTTCGGGGCCGTTGACCTCGGATGCGTTGGCTGCAGAGATTGCGCGATTGAGTGCGGCGCCCACGGCTACGGTCGCTTTTCAAACCGAGGTTGAGGATGCAGCAACAAAGGGCTATGCCAGCCAAAATCAGGGAGAGGTGCAGAATCCGCACCTGTATTTTTATGATTCGATCAGCCCGATTGTGGAAGCGGAGTCGATTGACATGTCGCGGGTTTACATGGCGGCGCGCTATGACAAGGGATCGGCGGACTACATCAACTGCCCGATGACGCGTGAGGAGTATGACATTTTTTACGATGCGCTCCTCGCGGCGCAATCGGTGGAAGAACGAGAGTGGGAGAAGCTGAACTACTTTGAGAGCTGCCTGCCCATTGAAGAGATTGCGCGGCGCGGGCGGGACACATTGCGCTTTGGTCCCATGAAGCCGGTCGGGCTAATCGATCCTCAGACCAAGCAAAGGCCATATGCGGTGGTGCAGTTGCGTCAGGAAAACCTGCGGGCGGATTCATACAATTTGGTGGGTTTTCAGAATCATTTGAAGTTTGGCGAACAGGCGCGAGTGCTGCGGCTGATTCCGGGACTCGAGAACGCGAAGTTTCTGCGCTATGGACAGATTCACCGCAACACGTATATCAATTCGCCGACACTTCTGAACGAGACGCTACAGATGAAGGCGCATCCGCGAATTTTCTTTGCCGGGCAAATTTGCGGCGTAGAGGGATATGTGGAATCGATCGCCACAGGGCTGATGGCGGGGATGCACGCCGCCGCGCTGGTTTACGGTGACGAACTGGTTGCTCCGCCAAGGGCGAGTGCATTCGGATCGCTGTGTCACTACGTTACGCATGCCAATGCGAAGAATTTTCAGCCTGCAAACATTACTTTCGATCTGCTACCGCCGCTGGAGACAAAGATTCGCGACCGCAAGGAACGTCACCGGTTGCAGTGTGAACTGGCGCTCAACGAGTTCGATGCATGGCTGTCGCGAGCGGTAGCCAAAGCTTGAATCCGGCAAGAACAATTGCAGAGAACGCTGAAGGGCTTTTGTTGCAAATTGAATGTTCCTTGCCCAGGCGGACGATGCGCCCGCCACTAGTGCCTTGTAGTCCCGGCATTTTCTTTATTCCTTCGGCAATTGTCCTGCAACAAAAGCCTCCTGGAATGCGTATCTAATATCAGGACGGCTCGCGAGGCTTACTTTCGACCTTGTCTAGCGTCCAAATGACAGACAGGGTTTATGTCCATTCGCGATCTCTTTTCCGACGTGCTGCGCACTCTCTGGGCGCATAAATTGCGGGCGTTTCTCACGATGTTCGGCATCGCCTGGGGAATTGTGTCGATTGTGCTGATGGTCGCGGCCGGTGAAGGGCTGCGCAAGGGACAGGAGGAGCAGGCTAAGACGCTGGGCAAGGATGTGATGATCGTCTTCCATGGCCGCACTAGTCTGCAGGCAGGCGGTCTGCACTCGGGCCGCGTCGTTCACTGGGAAGATGAGGATGTTCCCGCGGTGCAGGCGGACTCTCCCGATTGCCAGTATGCAATTCCTGAGCTGGAGCAGGACACGGTACTGACGCACAGCAATTTCAATAATGCGTCGTTCACGGTGACTGGCTCCTACCCGCAGTTTGGCTACATTCGTTCGCTCAACGTCGGGCAGGGGCGTTTTTACGATTGGGATGACATGCGTGAATCGCGCCGGGTGGCGTTTTTGGGATCGGACGCAGCCAAGCAATTGTTTCCCGGACGTAATCCAGTGGGCGAGAACGTTTATTTGAACGACTTTCCCTTCGTCGTGATCGGCGTGATGGAGAAAAAGAAACAGGATTCGAGCTATGACGGCTGGGACGTGAATAAGATTTTCGTACCCTTCACCGCTATGCGGCGCGATTTTCCCGATAAGCCGCCGGGAACGCCGACTACCTTCGATCAGCTTCTGGTAACTCCGAAATCGGTGGAGCAGCACGAAGCGTGCAAGCGCGAAGTGCGTGTCGCTTTGGCTCGCATGCACCGTTACGACCCCAATGACAAGGAAGCCTGCCCCATCTGGGATACGGTGCAAGAGGCGCAAGCTTTCAAGACCATGACCGACGGGATGAAATATTTTCTGGGAGCAGTCGGCATCGTGACTCTGCTTCTGGGCGGAATCGGTGTGATGAATGTGATGCTGGTTGCGGTGCGCGAGCGCACGCGGGAGATTGGCGTCCGCAAGGCGATTGGCGCGCCGGCGGGAACAATTTTGCGGCAGTTCTTCATCGAGGCCGTGATAATTGCCGCGCTCAGCGGAGGGATTGGGCTGGCGGTGGCGTTTGGATTTTGCGCGCTGGTGAATTTGTTACCTATGCCGGACTTCTTTGCCGGGCTGATCCCCGATTGGACCTCGGGCTTGATAGCGACCGGTCTGCTGGGAACGATTGCGGTGGCGGCCGCGCTCTATCCCGCGCGCAGAGCGGCCTCTATCGATCCGATTGAGGCGCTGCGGTATGAGGCGGGTGGATAAAAGCGGCTTTGGACCTCAGACGTCAGACCCCTGCGAACTGCTCAGATGGGAATAAATTTGGGCACTTCTGAGGGCGGAGGTCTGAGGTCCGGCGGCCTTTGGAAATCTTGAGAACTTGATGTTATTCGAAATCATCTTCGAAGCTTGGATTGCGCTGAAGCGCAACCTGACGCGCAGCTTCCTCACCATGCTGGGAATTGTATGGGGAATCGCGACGGTCACGCTGTTGATCGCTTACGGCACCAGCTTTCGCGGCGTTCTGGTGCATGGATTCGACGCGTTCGGCAAGAGCGTGGTGATCTGTTGGCCACAGCAAACCAGCGAACAGCCGGGTGGGCAACGTGCGGGAAAGAAAGTCTTACTCGAGCAAGCCGATATCGACATGGTGAAAGCGACCGCGCCGCTGGTGAAACATGTGTGTCTGGAAACGGTACGGCGGCCTGGCATTGCTTATGGCGACCGTATGGCGGGGACGGCGCCCGTGCGCGGAGTTTGTCCGGAATATGGCGAGATGCGCAATGAAGTTCCGGCGGAGGGACGCTGGATTGACGCAGGCGACGAACTGGAGCGGCGCCGCGTAATTTTTCTGGGCGGAAAGTTGAAAGAGCAGTTGTTCAGCGGGCGGCCGGCAGTGGGCGAAACCGTCACAGTCAGCGGCGTGCGGTTTACCGTGATTGGCGTGATGGCGCGCAAGATCCAGCTCAGCAACTATTTTTCCAGCGATGACGATTCGTCGTGGATTCCCTATTCCGCCGCGGGCGATTTGTGGAATACGCGGTACGCGGCGGTCATGCTCTTTGAGCCGATCGCGCCGCAGTTCGAAAAGAAAGCGATGGCCCAGGTGCTGGCGGCGTTGGCCACACGGCAGGGTTTTTCTCCCACCGATCCCAAGGCCCTGCAGATGTTCGGACGAGATGAATTTCGTCCTGTGATTGATGCACTGACTATCGGTTTGCAGGTGCTGCTGGCGTTCGTTGGAACACTGACATTGGGCATCGGCGGCGTGGGCGTAATGAACATCATGCTGGTGTCGGTGGATGAGCGAATTCGCGAGATCGGCCTGCGGCGGGCGCTGGGCGCGCGAAAGAGGCATATCAAGCTGCAGTTTCTGGCTGAGACTTTGCTGATCATGCTGATTGGCGGCGCGATTGGAGTGCTGCTCTCGTATGCGATCGCCGCAGCAGTGGGCACTCTGCCGATGATGGGTCCGCTGTTTGAAGATGATTCCGGCCAGGGCGATATTCACCTGCACATTTCAATGGCCACCATATTGGTTTCTACCTTTGTTCTATTGATCGTTGGTGTAATCAGCGGGTTGGTTCCCGCCTTGCGCGCCTCGAAGCTGGATCCCGTCGAAGCTCTGCGTTACGAATAGTTCGCATACAAATGAATTGGGCGCCGCTTGACGCCAGAAATGGCGGCTGTTAGCTTCCGCTTACGCGGTAGGTGGAGGATGGCAGCCTGAAGGACAAATTCGGTGGCGATGACAAGCCGCGGCGCGATGGCCTTTTTGTGGATCGTGGCCGGCGCGAATTTCTGATTCGCTTCTGCCAGGGAGCCTCAGTAGCAATGCTCCCCGCTGGTTTGCCGAATTTGGCATTTCGATTGGGCGATCCCCGCCTAGATACTTCCAGCTCAACCGTCGCCGCGCCCGGCGCGTATCATCTTCATCCTCATTACCGAACGCAGCGCCCGCTGGATGCGCTGCTTCTTAAGGCGAAGGCCGGCTCCGACGAATTTGTTACCGAGAAATATCACTCCCAGATTGCCACAACATTGGCGGAATGGAGCGCCGGCCTGCGATCATCCGCAGCAGTGGGAGCGTTCGAAAGGGCTCTTGCGCCCGGGTTCTCGGGGCTCTCAATAAATCCAGATGAGTCAAAACTTGTGCGTACTGGCGCGGCGTTGGAGGTGCGGCAGATGGTCTTTCGCGACCCCATTGCGATCGCTAAAGACAAATTCCTGGGAGAGCTACCATCGGCTCTTTCCGGGTTTGCCGAAATTCTTACCGCTGACTTCCAAATCACCCGGATTGAAACCGGGTCATCATCAGTGGCGCCTTCTGCAATTCCGCAGCTGGTGAAAACTCGAATTCGCTTTGAGCTTGTTGGTACTGGAAAAGATTTCTATCGCGAGCAGAGAGTCGGCCGTTGGGATATCGAATGGGAAAACTCGTTCGGGCAATTTCTTATTCGGAGTTGGAATCCGGTTGACGAGACACGGAGCCGGTCATCGGCTCCTATTTATGCGGATATTACCGAACCATCGCTGGATGGAAATCCGTCTTATCGCGAGCAGATTGTTCATGGCACGGACTATTGGCGCACGGTACTCGACGGCGCGTGTGGCATTAATATCTACGGCCACAATGGCGTGTCCGTAGCCGATATTGACGGTGACGGATTCGACGATCTCTACATTTGCCAGCCCGCTGGGCTGCCCAACCGCCTTTATCGCAATCGCGGAGACAGCACGTTCGAAGATATTACGGAAGCGTCCGGAGTCGGTATCCTCGACGAGACCGCGTGCGCGCTGTTTGCCGATTTCGACAACGATGGCCGTCAGGACTTGATTGTCGTGCGCGCGAGTGGCCCCCTGTTGTTCGTGAACGAAGGAAACGGCAGGTTCCGGCAAAAGCCGGATGCATTCCAATTCACGAACTCTCCGCAAGGAGCGTTCACAGGAGCCGCCGTCGCCGACTATGATCGCGACGGTTGGCTGGACGTTTATTTCTGCCTCTACGTTTATTACCGTGGCGCGGATCAATACAAATATCCATTGCCCTATTATGCCGCTGAGAATGGTCCTCCGAACTTCCTGATGCGCAACCAGCGCGACGGCACATTCCGCGACGTGACGCAGGAATCCGGATTGAATCAAAACAATACTCGCTACAGCTTTTGTTGCGGCTGGGGCGACTACAACGGCGATGGCTGGCCCGATCTTTACGTAGTGAACGATTTCGGCCGCAAGAACCTTTACCGCAACAATGGCGACGGAACGTTTACTGACGTGGCGCCGCAAGAAGGGGTTGAAGATATTGGCGCTGGGATGAGCGTGTGCTGGCTCGACTATGACAATGACGGCGCACAGGATATTTATGTCGCCGATATGTGGACCGCTGCCGGGGAACGGATTTCGATACAGGACGTGTTCAAGAAAGGCTCAAGCGAGGAGATTCGCGCGCTGTATCGCAAACACGCCATGGGCAATTCGCTGTTCCGCAACCGCGGGCATCTAGGCAGCAGGGACTTCGAGGACAAAACAGAATCTACCGGCGTAGGAATGGGCCGCTGGGCGTGGTCGAGCGACTCGTGGGATTTCGATCACGACGGTTTTCCCGATCTCTACATTGCGAACGGAATGATCTCCGGACCGTCGCGCGAGGATTTAAACAGCTTTTTCTGGCGGCAGGTGGTCGCGCGTTCGCCGGATGGAGCCAAAGGTTCACACGAATACGAAGAAGGATGGAACGCAATCAACGAACTAATTCGTGCCGACAGCACGTGGAGCGGGTTCGAAAGAAATGTCTTCTATGCGAACAATCGCAACGAGACATTCTCCGACGTGTCCGGCGCAGTTGGCCTGGATTTTCTCGAGGACGGAAGAGCATTTGCCTTGGCAGATTTTGATGGAGACGGCCGCCAGGAAATATTTCTTAAAAATCGAAACGGC
This sequence comes from Candidatus Sulfotelmatobacter sp., assembly GCA_036513255.1. Lineage (GTDB taxonomy): Bacteria > Acidobacteriota > Terriglobia > Terriglobales > Acidobacteriaceae > Sulfotelmatobacter. The sequence continues at coordinate 9,544 of DATBZH010000076.1, forward strand.
CCGCAGTTGCGGGTCCTGAAAAATGTGATGGAGCACCTGCCACCGTCGATTGCCTTCCATCTGCGAGGCATCAAGAGCAACCGCGATGGGATTGGCGCTTCGATCACTCTCGAAACGTCATCTTGCCGTCAGGCGCGAATGCTGCAAGCGGGCTCGGGATTTCTTTCACAACATAGCAAGCAGATTTGTTTTGGCCTCGGGGAATCGACCGGGCCGGTGAAGGCTTCGATTCGCTGGCCGAGCGGATTGGTGCAGCAACTCGAAGGCTTGCTGCCCAACCATATGGTTTGGGTGGAAGAAGGCCGCGAGGCGACGCACATGGAAGCATTCAAAGTTTCGGCGCAACGGCCCGTGGCAGCGGCTGTATCGCCGGCGCGATCACAACATGTTCACGAAGAAGAGTTGCCGAACGTCATTCAAACGTGGCTGCTTGCACCGATCGCAGCTCCTGATTTTTCGCTTTCCGACTTCAGTGGACGCGATTGGACTCTCACGGTGTTACGCGGCGAGATTGTTCTTCTCTACTTTTGGTCACCGAAGGCGAGCGGCTGGCAAGAGACCTTGACCTCCCTGGAACAGCAGTCCAGGCGCTCCACCGCACAACTGCTGGTTGTGAATGTGGATTCTGGCGAGGACATCGGCGTCCAGGCATGGATTCGCGGTCGGCATATTTCTTTTCCCATCCTCCGCGGAACTGAGGACATTGCGGCAATCTACAATATTCTTTATCGCTACACGTTCGACCGCCATCGCGATATGCCACTTCCGACGGCGTTCCTTATTGACGGCAACGGAGATGTCGTCAAGGTTTATCAACGATCGATTGACTTCACGCACGTCGAACTCGATATCATTGATATTCCTGGGACGGCCGCACAACGGATTGCGAAGGCTTTACCGTTCTCCGGCCTGAGCAGCTTCGAGTTTGCGCGGAATAATCTTTCTTATGGTTCGGCATTTTTCCAGCGCGGCTACATGGAGCCGGCGGCAGCGGCTTTCCAACAGGCGTTGAAAGACGATCCTTCCAGCGCCGAGGCCCTCTATGGGCTAGGAAGCGCCTATCTCAATCAACAGAAGACAGCCGAGGCAAAGGAGAGTTTTGAAGGCGCAACAAAACTACATTCCAGTTATCCCGATACATTGCCCAATGCATGGAACAATCTGGGCTTGCTGGCAGCACGTGAAAGCAAGACCGCCGAGGCCATCGCATATTTTCAAAAAGCGCTCGAACTGAACCCCACTCTCTTTGTTGCCCTGGAGAATCTGGGCAATGCCTATCGTCAGCAGAAGCGTTGGAATGAAGCCCGCGACACACTGGAAAAAGCGCTTTCGATTAATGCTGACGATGCCGAAGCGAATTACAGCCTGGGAATGGTGTATGCGCAGACTAACGATACTGAGCATGCCTACGAATACTTACGCAAAACTCTGGAATTGCAGCCTGCGTATCCGGAGGCGCTCAATAATTTAGGGATACTCTATTTGCGCACGCAGCGCCGCGATGAGGCAGTTGCGAGTTTCGAAGAGTGCATTCGCACGTCGCCGGATTTCGATCAATCGTATCTGAATCTGGCGCAAGTTTACGCATTGGAAAATCAACCGGCGAAAGCGAGAGAGATTCTGCTGGAACTGTTGAAGCGGCATCCCGATAACGCCCATGCACAGCAGGCGATGGAACAGCTCTCGCACTGATGGGAAACGAGACGGATTTCTCATCGCGTAGATATTTCCCGCAGCTTCCGGAACCTGCTACCGCGTATCGGCAGGTGCATTGTGGGGCCGTGGGGTTGGTGCGGTCAGAAGATCGACAAACATTTTGTAAAACTTTGCGTTATCAAGGTCGACCTGAATTTCGACAGGCTGCACGGCCAGCATCGGCTTCTCGCGCTCCGACCAACTTAAAGTATTGCCATAATTCGGACCGTGGCTGAGATCGATGTCCAGATAGCGCGTTTCCTTTTTCATGATCAGGCTCGGATCAAGCCAGGCTGCCGCCGCCAGTTCGTCCCACAGATAGTTGTATTCGCCGCGCAGGCGCGCGTACTTGCCAACATAACTTGCGGCGGGCGAACTGCCGGCTTTTATGCGATCCAGCAACTCCGGCGTCAGGCGCGTCTTGGCAGAAATATCCACCGTAGTGCACACGATCTTTTTCCAGGTCGCACCGAACACGATATGAGCCGCTTCCGGATCGAACCACAGATTGAATTCGCGTTTGGGAGTGTTCACGAACTCGGGATTCGTAGTCTGCGGATTCAGGCTTGCACCCATAAATACTAGCTCCTTGGCCAGCTTTGGGAACTCAGGATCGATAGCAATGGCCAGGGCGAGATTCGTCATCGGCCCACCTTCATAAATCGTGATCTGCCCAGGGAACTGATGCACCATGCGGATCAGGAAATGTACGGCGTCTTCGCTCGAAGGTTTAGTGGTCGGCACCCCTTCAGGCATCGCTCCGAGTTGATCGTGAGCGTGATTCATCCGCGGCGTCCAAGCCCCCAGCCACGCTGCGGCGCCATATTGCTTTTCCATCAATTCGGTTTCATCCTTGCCGCGAACCAGCGGATATTCAGCTCCTTTCAGCACCGGAATATCGGTTCGCCCGATTAATTCCAGCATGCGAAGAGTGTGGGCCACTTCTTCGGTGAGCCACATGTCGCCGGTCACCACAGTGATGCCAAGGACATCAGTCTGTGGAGACTGAATCAGTAAGAGCATCGACTGTTGATCTGTGCCGGCCGGCCCGGCGGCATCCTGGTCGATGATGATCTTGCGTTGTTCCTGGCTCCAGCAAACCGGAGACAGGAGCGAAAGCGTTGCTATCGCGCATACAATAAATCGGAAATGCTTCATCTGCACCTCAGTAGCGAAGCGACACGCCGCCTGCAATAAAACGCTCGTAGAACGAAGCAGAATTGTAATGCCTGATTTGGAAACGACAAAATCGGTAACTGTAGTGCGCCTTGGCCGAATCTATTTCTTGTTGGCGTGTGGCATGCTCTTTTTATTCTCGATAAAAGCGTGTGCGCAAGCGCCAATGGCCATAGTCACGGGCTTTGTGCAAGATGTGAGCGGCGGCGCGATCGCAGGCGCGTCCATTGGCCTGCAAATGGAAAACGAAACGATCATTCAAACCGTGTCAACCGATTCACGCGGCGCATATCTGTTCGCGGGGCTGACTCAAGGCACCTACAAATTACGCGCGACGATGGCGGGATATGGCGACGCGTCATCCGCATCGTTCTCGCTACAAGCCACTGAGACCAAGAACATCAGTCTAACGCTGAAGCTGGCGCATGGTTCACAACCGGGTGTATCCAAGTCCACGCCGCTACCTGAGTTTTCCGATGAGCCAAACTTCACCGTAGCCGGAGTTGCCGACACCACCAATCTTGGCGGGCACGGGTCGGATGTGGTCGTGCGAAACCGCGAAGGACTGGCCAAAGCCGCCGCTTCGTTAGTGCCCGAGTCTTTCGGAGCGCACCCGCTGTCGGTATCTCTTACTGCAACCGAAAAATCCTTGCGCACAGCGGTGGAGCGGGATGCTGCGAACTACGATGCGAACTATCAGTTGGGAAAACTGCTGGTCGAAGAAGGGCGAGCGCGCGAAGCGATTCCGTATCTTGAGCATGCATCGCAGATAAAAGCTGGTAAGTATGAAAATGAATACGAACTCGCGCTTGCTCACTGCGTGGGTGGGGACTACGATGTTGCGGCCACCGAAGCTCACGCCCTGCTTGCGCACCGCGATACTCCTGAACTGCACCACCTGCTGGGAGAGATCGAGGAGAAGAGTAATAATCCGCTCGAAGCCGTGCGGCAATATCAGCGTGCGGCGGAACTCGATGCCAGCGAGCCCAACTATTTCGACTGGGGAGCAGAGTTGCTGCTGCATCAAGCTCCGGAGCCGGCGATTGAAGTATTTGCCAAAGGAACGCGCTTGTTTCCGGCGTCGGTGCGGATGCTGTCTGCCCTGGGAGCAGCTTGGTACGGGCACGGTTCCTACGAACAGGCAGTGCAAATTCTCTGCCGGGCTTCCGATCTCGATTCGAATTCCACCATGCCTTACATGTTCCTCGGCAGGATTCAAAACATCGAGAACAGCGCGAATCCAGAGGTCGTGGCGAGGCTTGCGCGATTCGCGCGGCTTCAGCCCGCGAATGCGTGGGCCAATTATTACTATGCTGTGAGCCTGTGGAAGCAGCGAAAAGGTCCCGGCGACAACCAGAACCTGCCGGAGATCGAGTCACTGTTGCAAACGGCTGTTCGCATCGATCCCAAACTTGCGGGCGCTTATTTGCAATTAGGGAATTTATATGCGGAACAAAAGAATTCAGCCGCCGCAATCGCCGCTTATCAGAAAGCGGCTCAGGGTTCTCCCGATCTTCCCGACGCGCACTATCGCCTGGCGCAGGCCTACCGGCAGGTAGGCGAAAAGTTGAAGGCTGAACACGAATTGCAGCTTTACCGGCAGACTTCAAAACACGCAGAGGAAGAAGTGCAGCGCGAGCGGCATGAAGTCCGGCAGTTTGTATATACGTTACGCGACCAGACTTCTGCGCCGCGCCCTCAATAACCGCATGGTTAGTGCGCACCGGGCCTCGGAGCGCTCATTAACTGCACGAACATCCGATAGAACTTGGCAGTATCCAAATCCACCTGGATTTCGACCGGCTGTCCTGCGAATTTTGTTTTATCTTTCTCGGTCCATGTGAGGGTGTTTCCGTATCCGGCTCCATGATCGATATCGACCGCCATGTAGCGGGTCTCAGTTTTGGTAATGATGCTCGGATCGATCCACGCTGCCGCCGCAAGCTCGTCCCACATAATATCGGCGCCGGGTTCAAACATCGCGAATCGCACGATGTAGCGCGCTAGAGGCGTCCCACTTGCCCCGATCTCTTTGACAATGGCTGGCGTCAATTGTGTCTTGATGGAAATATCGGTAGGCGTACACACGATCTTTTTCCACGGTGCGCGCAATACGATCTGCGCCGCTTCCGGATCGAACCAGAAATTAAATTCGTGCCGAGGATTCGTCGCGAACTCAGGGTTGTCGGTCTGCGGGCTGAGACTTCCGCCCATGAAGACCAATTCCTGCGCCAGTTCAGCGAACTGCGGGTCGAGAGAGATGGCCAGCGCCAGGTTGGTCATCGGCCCGCCTTCGTAAATCGTCACCTCGTGCGGATATTTATGCACCATGCGAATGAGAAAATGCGCCGCATCTTCATCCGCCGGTTTAGTTGTTGGCTGGCCTTCAGTCAAGGGAGGGACAACAAACGGCTCATGCCACCAGCGGTCATCCCACGCCCCTGCGTAGGCGACTTTGCCATAACGCCCCTGCCACAGTTGCGCTTCATCGCGCCGGCGCACCAGCGGAAAAGCCGCGCCCGGCACGACAGGGATATCGGTGCGGCCAATAATCTCAAGCAATCGAAGCGTGTGCGCTACTTCTTCATCGCGCCATTGATCGCCGCTGACCACGGTCGCACCCAGCACTTCCACCTGCGGAGACTGAGCCAGCACCAGCAGCGTCTGCATATTGCTTCCGCCGGGACCTGAGAAATCCTCGTTAACGATGACTTTGCGGCGCTGCTGACCCACAGCCGCAGGATGCAAGAAAGAAGCGACAGCGAGAAGACACGCGTAGGCAGGCTTCATGGAATTCTGGTGCCGCAGTCGCAAGCGCGATTGATCGCGGCGATTGTAACGGTGGTCTATGTCCTCAGTGCATTCGCTTAGAAGTTTAGCCTCAATGCGAACTGGACCAATCGGGCGTTATTCACTGTTTGGTTGACTACCCCGAAACTGGAAGACGTGTTTATATCCTGCTCGCCTGTGCCGGCGAAGCCTTGAAGGTAAAACTGCGGATGGTTGAACAGATTGAAAAACTCAGCCCGGAATTGCAGATTCATTCCCTCGCGGTAGGAGAGCGGGAAGTCCTTGATCACCGAGAAATCCGTGTTTACAAAACGCGGTCCGTAAACGGGCGCGCGCGCGGCAGTACCAAGTTCCCCTACTGTGGTTTGCTGCGGGGTGCCCTGGTTGATTGTGAAGGTCGGCGCAGGTGCAAAAGCGCAGGGATTGAACCAATGCTGAAGTGTGTGAATCTTGGTGGGGCAGCCCGTCTGCCCACCTTCATCGCCGGCCTTGTTGGGGTCGCCTACCTGATTCGGGCGCTGAAGAGTATTTCCGTTGTAGGAGAAGAAGACTCCCGACTCGTCGGCGCTATCCACAACGAACAGCGGGAAACCGGAGGTGGCTCGTTCGATCAGGTCCAGTTGCCAATGGCCGAGTACGGCGTTGGTGGCTCCGTTCCAGTTGTTGCCGTAACGCCTGCCCTTCCCGAACGGCAGGTCGTAAAGGATGCTGGCCGTAAAGCTGTTATTGAGATTCAGTTGCGACAAACCCCAATCTAATTTCGCACTTCCGGGCAATGGGTAATAGAGAGCACCGGGGTTGGTGCCCAATCCGTCGGTCAGGCCGGAATCGAAATTGCGCGAATATGTGTAGCCAAGCAAAGCATAAAGCCCATGCCGCGTGCTCTTGGTCTCCGCCTTCACCTGAAGAGAATCATAACGGGCCGTGCCGACGCTATTATTTGTGTCCACCGACTGAAACGCCGCCGCGTACGGGAACGATGGAAATCCGCAGCCGACCGTGTAGCCTGAAACTACGCCGCAGGCGCTGGGAGACGAGATATTTTCGTTTAATTGGCTCACCAGAATGTGAGCGCTCCGGGAACCGGCATAGCCTACCGTCAGCACGACATTTCCGGGCAACTGGTGCTCAACGTTCAGATTGAATTGCTGAATGATCCCCTGCTTGAAATTGAGGTTCTGGGACTGAATGGTTCCGGAGTAGGGGACGCAAGGTGCTGAACAGGCAGGTGTCACCGGTGAGGTAAGAGGCGAACCATTAACGAGGAATCCCCCCGACAAAGAACCGACGGTGCTGCCAAAGCCGAAACAGAAGGTGCAGGGATCCACTTCCGCGTAATATGGTGGATTCTGCCACAATCCCTGGCCGCCCTGATTCCACGCGGAGTCGTGGACGATCCCATACCCGCCACGGATCGCCGTTTTGTCGCTGCCCATGGGTTTCCACGCGAATCCGATGCGAGGCTCCAGAGCGGTCTTGTCGAACTGAATCCCGGCCGCGCCATCGGAAGCGATGCAAACGGTACAGCCCGCGACGGCTGGACTGCCTTTCGGCACATACCATTTGAGGCTCTGAACATCGAAGTTCGCCTGCCGGTTTTCGACCTCCGTTTCGGGCGTCACTAGAGCCCAGGCAAAGCCGAGGTTCACGGTCAAATTGCCGGTTACGCGCCAGTCGTCCTGGACGAACGGGCGAACCAGTTTCCAGCGGCGGCCAGTAGTAGCGCCTAAAAACGTCTGATCGTGAGCCGCAAAAACGCCCAGGCCGCCCAAAAGCACGTCACCCACATCGTCGCCTGTGAGCCCGCCAGTTTCGACGGCAAATCCGTCTTGAAATGCGTTGTTTCTTACGTTCATTTCCTCGGCGCGAAACACGACGCCGAACCGGATGTTGTGCTTGCCGCGAATCAGATCCAGCGTGTCGGAAAAAGAGTAAACGTTCGTTCCGCCCTGGTAGGGGGCGTATCCGCGATCGCCAATAGAAAAATAGGCACTCATGTCAAACGAAGTCAGGCCGCAACTGACGCATTCCTGCGGCGATTGGTTCAGGCTCGCGGGATAGCCGGTTATGCTGTCACACTTGCTCGCCAGATCGGCGCCCGGAATACCCAACTGCGCCGCCTCGCAAGTGCCGGTGCCAAAAGAAAGAATGTGGTTAAAAATGCGATTAAAGCCGGCACTGGCCTGATTAATCATGTTCGCGGAGAAAACGTGAGTTTCCGAGATGGCTAAATTCCGGCCATGATTTTCGATGTGCTGATTGCTGCCAAAGGCACTTTGTTCCGACCAAGTTGGCGAGCCGCCGGGGACGAAATTCGTCGCCTGGTCGTAGCTGAAGCGTGCGAAGGCGGAGTCCTTACTGGAAAAATTGTGATCCAGGCGAACGTCCCAAGTGCCTTCATTGAGTTTCCTCACGGGCTCATTGACATAGTTGAAGGCCGAGTTGCCTACCACATTCGGCGCAGGATAAAGTTGAATCACTTTGGCACCGATCGGATTGACCAGCGCCGCAGGAATGATGTTGCAAGCCTGGCCGGTTGTCTGTATCCCGTCCGCCGGGTTTACCGGCTCAGGAGTATTAGTGCCGGGCAGACATTGGAAGGGGACGCCGCCAAAAGGGTTCGTGAGCTGCGTTCCAAACGGATTGTCGCTGAAATCGTAATTACCATTTGCGTCGGGCGTCGTCATGCCAGCGGTCGGAACAAAACCATTGAACGGCACCCCTTTACGCTGCATTTTGGCTTGATAGTCAACAAAGAAGAACGTCTTGTCCTTCCGAATCGGGCCGCCCAGTGAACCGCCAAACTGGTTCAGATTGAATTTTTCCACCGAGGATGCGAAGTAGCTGCGCGCATCGAGATCGGTGTTGCGGAAGAACTCAAACAGCGAGCCGTGAAGCTGGTTTGATCCTGACTTAGTGGTCACCAAAACTGTGGGACCGGCGCGTTCTCCGTATTCCGCCGAGTAGTTGTAGGTCAATACCTTGAACTCCTGGATGTCATCGATCGAGGAGAAAATCGCAATGCCGCCTTCATCCAGTTGATTATTGTCATTGCCGTCGAGCAGCCAGTCGGTTTCCTGCTCACGTGAACCGCCCGCCGAAAGCGAGAACGATCCCCGCGTGGCCGCCTCGCTGCTGGCAGCGCTGGTGAAGAAACTGTTTGGACTGGTCGATGCGGTCGTGCCGGGCGTCAGCGTTGCCAGTTGGGTGAAATTACGGCCGTTCAACGGAAGGTCGGCGACCTGCTCGGAAGTAATAACCTGGCCGAGACTCGGGCTCGATGTTTCTACCGCTACTTCCGTCGCATTCACTTCCACGGAGGTGTTTACTGAAGCCGGAACCAAAGCGAAATTGAGTTCGCGCTGCTCGTCAACCTGCAGCCGTAGTCCCTTCTGCTCCGCCGCGCCAAAACCAGAGGACTCGACGTGAATTGTGTACTCGCCGACCGGAAGCAAAGGAACGAGATAGTGTCCGGAATCGTCCGTCTTAGCCTCTCGCGACAATCCGACGGCGGGAGCCGTAACCGTAACCGTTGCGCCAGACACCACCGCGCCGGCTTTGTCGGCGACGGTGCCGGAGAAGCTTCCGGTAGCCTGAGCATTCAGCCGCGAACTAACAAAGCAGAAGGAAAAACAGAAACAGACGATAAGAAGAGCGGTTCTTTTCATCACATCCTCATTTAGAGCGGCTCATAAGCGAGCGGCTAATAGCGCTGTTTCGAAATTAAGGAGTCCGAGATTCGACTGGGAGCTTTGGCCGTAGAAGTGCGTTATAAACGTCCTCTCTATCTGAAGTCAAGATTTTTAGGCTTTGTCGAGCGAATTAGCACCAGTTTGGGACGTCCAGGCAGCATCAAAGCCAGCACGATCATAAAAAGATTTTTGCGTCCCGACCCCAGTTGTGGAAAGGCCCGCATAGAGATTGGCGCGGCGGACCGCTTCTTTTTCGGCTATACCCTCCGCAAGAAATACAGCGAAACTGCCGATGAAGGCGTCTCCGGCGCCGGTGCTGTCGATGCTCTGTACCGAAAATGCCGGGACATGTTCGTTCAGGTCGTGTCCTGCGAGAAGAGATCCGTTTGCGCCCAGGGTGATGATAACGCGCTTCATGCCCCCGCCTAGGAGCATGCCGGCACATTTTTTCGCATCCTCAACAGTGCCCACCCGGATGCCAGTGATCGTCTCAGCTTCGCTTTCGTTCGGAACGAAATAATCCAGACCAGCGAGTGACGCGGTATCGATCGCCTGAGCGGGCGCAGGATTCACGATGCAACGGATTCCGTGCTTCCTCGCGAACGCAACGGCGTAATAAACGGTTTCCAGCGGAATCTCGAACTGCAGGACGATGCAATCGACGGTCTTCAGAGCCTCCGCCGCTTCATCAATAGCAGCGGACGTTAAAGCGTCGTTCGCTCCTTTAACGACGAGAATTCGGTTCTGCCCGTTGGACTCGACAAAGATAGGCGCAACACCGCTGGAAAGTCCCGGAACCTGCTTCACGTGCGTCGTGTCGATGCCCAGCTTCTTGAAATTTTCGATGGTGGCCGGACCGAACAAATCGCTTCCCACTCGCGCCACCATGAAAACATCCGCGCCGCACAGACGCGCAGCGACCGCCTGATTCGCCCCCTTGCCACCGAATCCCAGATCGAATTTCTGTCCAAAAATGGTTTCACCGGGCTTCGGAAACCGGTCGGTGAAGGTCGTCAGATCAATGTTGGCGCTGCCAATCACTGCAATGCGCGGTCGTTTAGCCATGATGTCTTGTGTAGCGCGGGTGCCCTTGCCCGCGCGCCCTATTCCCCGTACGGAACCCAGATATTCTTGACCTGCGTTGCATGCTCCAGAAACCACCGTCCCGCTGCCTGCTTGGCATCGAACCAATCAATGGCGCGGCCTTCGTTGGTGAAAGCCTGCTTCAGATTTCCAATCGAACCCGCCTTTGCCGCAACCGCGCTCGCCTCATCGGCGAAGCACCAGAGAGCATCTACGCCGTCATGCTCGACGAGCGTTTTTAGCAACTGCGAAATAGGCCCGATGACAATGTTGATCGCACCGCCCGGCAAATCGCTGGTGTCGAAAACCTGATAGAGATCGCCGACGATCAGAGGATACGTCTCAGAAGGAACCACAACCGCTGTATTGCCAACCGCCAGAACCGGCAGGACAAGCGAAAAAAAGCCTAGGAGCGGGCTGTCGTTTGGGCAAATGATTCCGACCGTGCCGATCGGTTCTTTCATGGCGATGGCAATCGTTCTTGATGGCGGATTGTGTACCGCGCCTTCAAACTTGTCGGCCCACGCCGCGTAAGAAAAAATCCGTTCAATGCTGGCGGCCACTTCTTTTGCTGCCTGAGTTTCTCCGATAGCTGTAGCCAGGCGTCGCGTGATTTCCTCCTGCCGCAGAGAAAGATTTTCCGCCATGTAGTACAGCACCTGAGCGCGGTTGTGCGCCGTTGATTTCGCCCAGCCCGCGGCTTTGTGCGCTGCCTCCACCGCGTTGCGAATGTCTTTCCGATTTCCCAGGGGCGCTTCGCCCAGCAACTCACCTTTTGTGCCGCGCACTTCCATGCTGTAGCCGGAATCCGGCCGCACCTGCTTGCCCCCGATGTAGAGCTTCACGGTCCGATCAATCGTCAGCGCGGGCATGTCGTCTGACTCGGGTGCCCCACTTCTCCCTCCCTTTGGGAGAAGTGGGGATTTTCCATGCCCGGTTACAGCACTCAGCGACGGCGCATTCTTGAACCACGCAGGTTCCAGATATTCCATCAGTCCTTCGCGCCCGCCCTCGCGTCCAAAGCCGCTCTCGCGGTAGCCGCCGAATCCGCACGCGGCGTCAAACATGTTGGTGCAATTCACCCACACCACACCGGCCTTGATTTGCGCGGCCACCTGCAGGGCAACGTTGATGCTCTCGCTCCATACAGACGCCGCCAGACCATAGACGGTATTGTTCGCAAGTTCCACCGCTTCGGTCGGCGTGCGGAAAGTCATCGCTGCCAGAACCGGCCCGAAGATTTCCTGCTGTGCCACGATCGAAGTCGGATGCACATTGCTCAGCAGCGTCGGCGGAAAATAAAGTCCGCGCGCCGGCATCTCGATCTGCGGCTGCCAGCAGGTCGCGCCATCGGCTACGCCTTGATCGACCATCCGGCGAATGCGTTCTAATTGCACGGGCGCAACAATGGCGCCAATGTCGATGGACTTGTCGAGCGGCGGTCCAACCCGCAGCGTATTCATCCGATCGCGAATTTTATCCAGCAGCGCCGCGGCAATGCTTTCCTGCATCAACAATCGGGAACCGGCGCAGCATACCTGGCCCTGATTGAACCAAATGCCGTCGACCAGGCCTTCTACTGCGCCATCCAGATCGGCGTCTTCGAAAATAACGAATGGAGATTTGCCGCCCAACTCAAGAGAAAGTTTCTTGTGGCTTTGCGCGGTGGCGGCGCGGATGGCGCGCCCGACTTCGGTAGATCCAGTGAATGCGATCTTGTCGACATCCGGATATTTCACCAGCGCCTCGCCGGTGGAACCATCGCCAGTCACGATATTGACTACGCCCGCAGGTAAACCAATCTCCTGACAAATTTCCGCGAAGGCGAGCGCGGTCAGCGGCGTGAATTCAGCGGGCTTGAGAACAACCGTATTGCCCGTAGCCAGCGCCGGTGCAATCTTCCACGCGAGCATGAGCAATGGAAAATTCCAGGGAATGATCTGCCCCACCACGCCGCATGCCACAAAGCCGGAAAACTCCGATTCCAGCAACTGCGCCCAACCCGCGTGATGATAAAAATGCCGCGCCACCAACGGAATATCGATGTCACGGCTCTCTCGAATCGGCTTGCCATTGTCGATCGTTTCCAGTACCGCAAGCCGCCGCGAATGCCGCTGAACGGCCCTAGCCATCGCATAAAGGTACCGGGCGCGAGAGTGCGGCGACAGTTGCTGCCACAATGGCAATGCCTTTCGCGCCGCCGCGACAGCCGCATCGATATCGGCTGCCGATCCTTGCGCGATGCTGGCGATCTTTTCCCCGGTCGCAGGGTCGGTGGAATCGAAGAATCCACCCTGAGCAGGCTCACGAAATTCGCCGTCGATGAAATGCCCAAACTTCCGCCCACGCCGATCGAGCCAGGCAAGCGCATCCTTAGGATCCTCGGGCGCCGGCCCGTACTCCATGGCCACAAATTTTTCGGCAATGCTCATGAGGTTTTGAAAATGCTCTGCGTGCCCCATACCCACAAAACTACGCCAACGGATGGCGATACTCCGCCGAATACCTGCCCGTAGCATAGTGTTCCAGTTGCCGCTCAATATCGTTCAGCAATCCGCTCGCGCCGAAGCGAAAAAGATCGCCCTTCATCCACGGCGTTCCCAGTTCCTCTTTCATCAACGCCAACCATTCCGTCGATTGCTTGGCCGTACGAATTCCTCCCGCCGGCTTGAATCCCACCGCCATGCCCGTCTCTAGCGCATATTCGCGAATGGCTCGCGTCATCACAAAACCAACAGGCATGGTCGCATTCGTCGACTCTTTGCCGGTAGAAGTCTTAATAAAATCTGCTCCCGCCATCATGACAACAAAGCTCGCACGCGCAACATTGCGCAGAGTCAGCAGATCGCCCGTGCCGAGAATCGCTTTCATGTGAACGTTTCCGCAGGCGCGTTTAAACTCGGCGACTTCGTCGTAAAGCTCCTGCCATCGTCCGCCAAAGACCAAGGCACGCGTAATTACAATGTCGATTTCGTCCGCTCCGGCATCGATGGATCGGCGAATCTCACCTACGCGCTCTTCGAGAGGCGACAATCCCGCCGGAAAGCCAGCCGACACCGCCGCGACCTTGATTCCGCTGCCTGCCAGCGCCCGCGCCGCTGTTTCCACAAACCGATGGTAAACGCAAACTGCAGCGACTTTGATTTGCAACTCTTCAATACCTAGCACCTTTTCAATCTCACGTTCGACAGGCTGCCGCGCTTTGGCGCATAATCGCCGCACGCGCTCGTCTGTATCGTCGCCGGAAAGCGTGGTCAAATCCATGCAGGTGATGGCCCGCAACAGCCATGCGGCCTGCCAGTCTTTCTTCACCGTACGCCGCGCAACATGCGATTGCGCCCGCCGTTCCACCGCGCTGGTATTGACGCGTACCTGCCGCACCCAATCGAGATTCAGCGGGATGCCGCGATTGGAAAGCAGGGGCCGTCCCGACAGAGTCGCGAGCGGCGGTTCTCCGTCTGCCGTAAGCTTGAAGGGTGCTGCATCGATGCGGCTGAGTGGACCATCGTCGTTGTGATTTCCCTGCGGCATCGCTTCGTATTGTACGGCACTCGCTGCGGGGTCTGCTGACTAGCCCACTTTGCCCTTGACACTCTTTCTCAGCCAAGACTAGGCTACGTCGCTGATTGATTCGAGAAAAAATCGCTCCGGAGAAATGACGTGTTCACCCCGCAAAGCTTAACCATCGCGCTGCTCATGATGATCACCAGCGCCGTTTGCTGGGGTTCGTGGGCCAACACCTACAAGGGCGTAAAGAACTACCGCTTCGAGCTTTTTTACTGGGACTATGCGGTCGGCATTTTCCTGATCTCGCTGATCCTCGGCCACACCATGGGCAGTTCCGGGCACGACGCATCAAGCTTGGTGCACAACATTCACTCTGCCGATGTGTCGAACGTCATCCACGCTCTAATCGGCGGAGCGCTGTTCAATCTCGCCAATCTGCTGCTGGTTGCGGCGATTGACATGGCCGGGCTCGCCGTCGCCTTTCCCATCTCCATCGGAATCGCGCTCGTCGTCGGCGTTGTCCTGAGTTACGCGCTCCAGCCGAGAGGCGATGCTTTGTTCCTGGCGCTCGGCGTCGCCTGCGCGTTCATCGCAGTGATCCTCGACGGCAAAGCCTACGGCGCCCTGAAAGCCAGTGGGCGCAGCGCTTCGCGAAAGAGCATCGTGGTCTGCGTGATTTCAGGAATTCTGATGGGCCTCTGGGCCCCGTTCATGACTCACGCCATGACTCGCGGCAACGCCCTTGGCCCCTACAGTGCCGCGGTTTTCCTGACCCTGGGCGCGCTGCTTTCCTGCTTTATCTGGAACATTTATTTTATGAGGCATCCGCTGGTCGGTAAGCCGGTAAAGTTCTCCGATCTTTTTCGCGGCCCGGTTCGCGGACATTTTCTGGGCCTCCTCGGCGGCTTCATCTGGGGCATCGGAACCGTCTTCAATCTGGTCGCAGCCAGTTTCACCGGAGTAGCCATCTCCTACGCCATCGGAC
>DATBZH010000077.1:0-156757 GCA_036513255.1 Candidatus Sulfotelmatobacter sp.
TTGCTGCCAGGGCACAATGTTGGCGTGATGCTCCAGCCAGGTGATAACAATCTCGTCGCCTTTTTGCACATTGCGTCGGCCCCAGGACTGGGCAACGAGGTTGATGCCTTCAGTAGTGCCGCGAACAAAAATGATTTCGCGCGTGGAGGAAGCATTCAGGAAGTGGCGCGTTTTTTCGCGCGCGCTTTCGTAGGCGTCGGTCGCGCGGGCAGCCAGCGTGTGGGCAGCACGGTGAATGTTTGAATTCTCGTGGCGATAGAAAGCCGATAGGCGGTCGATGACCGCGTTGGGCTTTTGTGTGGTTGCGGCATTGTCGAGCCAGATCAACTGGCGGCCGTGAACGCGCTCTTGCAGGATGGGAAAGTCGCGGCGGATGAGCCGTGTGTCCAGAGGGCGCTTCGGAGTACCCATCTCCGGAACAATATCGGGAGTAAATTCCAGCTTTGCGGGGCCTTTCGTACCGCCCGTTGCAATGGCATCTCGCTCAGCTGGAATTCCGGGCATAGCGAATTGCGAGGAGTCGGGAATTCGCGGAGTGAAAGTTCCGGGTACAGAGGGTACAAGCGCGCTAAGATCGTTCTCCGATGGCTGGTTTGTCGGCACCGACGACGGCAGCACCGGAGAGCCGGGAACGGATTGCGCTCCCGGCACCGAAGGGAAATGAAACATGTCGCTGGTCGCGGGGAACTGCGGCGAGCTGGCGATGTGCGGAATCTTCTCCTCCGTATTCGCCGGAACAGATGCAGCGTCTGCAGGCACGGAGGGTAATGGTGCAAACGGAACAACGACGCCTTGATCGACGGAACCGGCACCGACGGATTCAGCGACCGTAGCTGCCGCCGGTGTCCGCGACGATGACGCGAACTTCTCCGGAAGCGCGGGCACCGATGCGCCGGGCACTCGCGGCAAAGAATACAAGTCGGAGACAGCGGGAAAATTTGGCGGCGCGGACCATGGTCCCGACGTTTCAGGGTCGGATGTTGCAACCGAACTGGCAACGGTGGGCGGCGCACCTTGCGCGGGCATGGCGATATTCGCAAGCGCCGGTGCTGCGGGCAATGCCACCACATCGACTCCGCTTGGCGGCGCAGTGGGCGGCGATGACGGAACTGCCGGAATAGCCGGGAACGAATGCATCTCCGAGACTGGCGGAAACACAGGTGAGGCAGCCCACGGACCAGCTTTCTCGCCATCAAGAAAATTGGATGATGATCCGGGAGCGGCCGGCGGAAACGGTGGAGCTAATGGCAATTGTGCGGACAGAGACGCCGCAATCGCTCGGAAGTCAGCTTCCGTCAAAGTTCCGAAAGTCGGAGATTGCGACGAGGCGGAAGTTCCCGAAGCCGCCGGAGCGGTTGGCAGATTTCCGGATCCGCTGAAGCCTGGCGGAGTGAATGCTTGCTGAGCCGCGTCAGGCATCGGCGCAGGATACGCAACTACGCTGGGTGATGAAGGAAAATCGGCTCCAGCAGGAACGCCCGAAACCGATGACGGACCCGAGGGAATGGCTTGTCCCGGCAACGCTGCGAAGAACTCGTTGGCGAGTTTCGCGATCATTGCTACATCGGGCAACGACGCTGGAGACGACAAGTTTTCATACGAGGGCGTTTCCGAGGCAGTTGCGGCCTCGGATGCGTGCGCCACCGCGCGATCACTTGTACTCGTGGTATTGATCGACATTCACGTTCTCCAGCACGCCGAGCCCATCCTCGGTCAGCACCGCAACGGAGCAATACAGTGAAATGAGGTAGGAAGCGATGGCTTTGTGATTGATTCCCATAAAGCGAACCGAGAGGCTGGGTGATACTTCCCCCGGAAGGCCTGGCTGGAATAACCCGATCACGCCCTGCTTCTTTTCGCCGGTGCGCACGAGCAGGATGTTGCTCTTTTCATTTTTCACGGCCAGCTTGTCAGTTGGGACCAGTGGAAGCCCGCGCCAGGTCAGGAACTGCGAGCCGAACATGGTGACGGTTGGAGGCGGCACGCCGCGGCGCGTACACTCGCGGCCAAAGGCGGCGATGGCCCGCGGATGAGCGAGAAAAAACGCCGGCTCTTTCCACACGCGGGCGATCAGTTCATCGAGATCGTCGGGAGTAGGCCCGCCTTTTCGGGGTTTGACACGCATCTCGGGCACAACGTTGTTGAGTAATCCATACTCCGCGTTGTTGACCAGTTCGTTCTCCTGCCGCTCTTTTACCTTCTCGATGATCAGACGCAACTGCTCGCGAATCTGGTCATGCGGGCTGCGATACATGTCGGAGATGCGGGTCTGCATATCGAGAACTGTTGTGACCGCATTCAGCGTGTACTCCCGAGGCTTCTCTTCGTAATCGACGTAGATCTCGGGCAGATCGACTTCTTCATCGGGACTACACTCAATAGTGCGGGTGCCGGGACGAGTGGGTTTAACTTTGTTGACGCGGTAAGTGCCAGCTTCAACTGGAACCCAGGACAGAAAAGTGACCAGCCAGCGCGGCGTGATCGCCTCCATCATGGGGACGGTCTTGGTTACGTTTGCGAGCTGGCGCGCTTGCTGCTCGCTCAAGGTATGACGTATGTCAGCTTTCTCAGGCATGCGATTCGCTCCTCAGTGGCCAAGGAAGAAATTGTTCGGGCGGAAAATGCCGCGTTCAACGGATAACGGTTTCCAAGAAAGACCTTTCTATTCCGAAAAACCGAATTCTTAAGATAAGAAAACTGTACCCTGCGAGAATCTGCGACGCAGGTCACCGCGCTGCAACCGCTTACCGACGCGAATGAAGAAATTGCGTTGGTTGCCACCCCGCGCAGACTTCAAACATTCGCACACACCCTTTGACTATTGTGGGTTCCAACGATGTGTAACGCACGGTCGCGCGCGATGTCAAGCGATAAAGTAGACATTCGATAAAATCGCGCAGCACGCGGATCGTTTTGAGACAAGCTACTTATTCGGCACTGTCAGACTGAGGTTCAAAGTTGCCAATATCTCTCACGTCTTGAAATGCGACTCAGGCGGCTAGAACTTGCGCACGCGCAAATTTCTTTCGTGCCCGGGCGCGAATTTCTTCCAGCTCAGTCTGTAGCCTGCGAATCTCCGCATCCAGTTCGCGAAAGCTCGTACATGCCGAGCTGACTAGCTTCTCAGCCTTGACACCGCCATAATTCTGGCTTCCGGTCGCGTTCACATAGATGTGAGCTACTTGCCGTTTCGTCTTGGGTTCACTATCGAGGAAGAACAGATCGAAATTTGTGGTTTCCATGGCGGTTGATTATTACACAAACGTTCCGCATGCCTACCTGTGAATTTCTCGGGATGAAGGACAGAAAAGGAAAACAGACGAAAACCGGAGATCTTCGATATAACTCCATTTCAGCGAGCGAACGACCAGCGCACTCGGAGACCGTCGCGAACTAGGCGCCGGCGGCAGCCGCGTGAGCCTTGTAAAACTTCTTTCTGGCCTTGGCGCGGACTTCATCCAACTCCGCATGCAACCTTCTGATCTCGGAATCCAGCTCGATGAAAGTCAGACATTGGGCCGCGATCAATCGGTCGGCTTTCACACCGGCATAGTCAGAGCGTCCAGCGGCCTTAACATAGACCGAGGCAGAGGGCGACTGGGTTCTCGGATCGATTTCCAGGTACGCGAGATCAAGATTAGCAGTATCCATAATTTCGCATTATGCCACGTTCCTGCCAGAACTCGCTGACGAATCAAAAAAGAAGCGCCGCAGATTAGGCAACCCGGGCGGAACTTGCAGGTAATGCCATTTTGGTAGATTCTCCCAAGGGAGAACTTTTTGAATGCGATACGGCTTCGTCATCGATAACCGCAAATGCATCGAATGTCATGCGTGTACGGTGGCGTGCAAGACTGAGAATCATGTGCCGCTGAGTGTGAACCGCACTTGGTAAAGTATGTAGAGAAGGGAAATTTCCCAACACGCGGCGTGTATTCCAGGTCACACGCTGCAACCACTACGAGAATCCGCTTTGCGCGACTATTTGTCCTGTGACTACGCGAAGTTTTCGACAGGCTGCCGATTGCGTAGGCCGAGCGTCGGTAGTAGAATCGGCGGCATTCAGCCTGGCGATAAGGCCGGGTCCAGCCCATCGATTTAGTTTAAAGCCGCGACGTTCGATTCGACGTGCTCGGCGACGAATGTTCGGTCGTACACGCGAGTGTGTGGGTCGAATGTCCTGTAAGCCTTTGGGGTTCTCGGATTCGTAATTGGTCGCGATGTGGAGTGCGAAAATGAAGGCAGACGCCGCACGATTTGTTCGCTTTTTCGCGGGACTCCTGGTTTTGGTCACATTGGGATGGGTGCTGACGGGTCAGGCCGCGAAGCCAGCCCAGCATCACACTACTTTGGTGACTGACTGGAGCCATCGGCACCTTATTTTCTCTCAGCCGGCTTCGCCGCAGGCGCTTCGAGTCGCAGCCGAGAACCCTCGTTACTGGCAGCAACAATACCGTGGCATGCCCCGTTTCTTATCGTCTGCGGACAAAGGAAGCGACGCGCAGGAGTCGGCACTCGCTCGGTGGTGGCATGCGAAACGTCGCAAGTTTCATCGCGACTGGGCGGAGGATTTGGGACTCGGCGCTTCCATGGGCCCAACAAATTTCCCCGCGAAATTTTCTTTCGACATTAGTCAGGCCACTTGTGCGAGCGATCCGAGTCCCGACTTTGTGATCTTCCCGACAGGACTGGCGTCCTCGGGCACGCAAGCTAGCGTGGTGGCCTATGACAATCTTTACGCGGGATGCGGCGGGACCAAGCCTCAGGTTTACTGGGCGTACGACACGGGCGGGCAGATTCTTACATCTCCAACATATTCGCTCGACGGCTCGCAGGTCGCTTTTGTTCAGACGAGTGGTGGCGTCGGCAGTCTGGTTCTGTTGAAGTGGGCGGCGGCGGCTACCGAATCCGTAACTGGCCCAATGACTCTAACTCCGGTCGCTAACGGCGCCTATCCCACTTGCAGCGCGCCCTGCATGACCACACTCAATCTACAAAATGGCTTGGGAGGAAATACAGACGATACGACTTCGTCCGTTTTCTACGACTACACCAACGATATCGGCTGGGTCGGCGGTACTGGCGGGTACCTGCACAAGTTCGCCGGGCTATTTAATGGAACTCCCGGTGAAGTGCTGACCGGCGGATTTCCGGTATTGGTGAACAGCGGAGCCACGCTGGCGAATCCAGTCTACGATCACCGGAGCGCCAATGTGTTTGTGGAAGATACCGACGGTTTCTTTTACAGCGTCGCTTCAGGGAGTGCCACTGTGACGCAGTCGGCCCAGTTGGATTTCGGCGGCGCCATCGCAGATGGGCCAATTGTCGACGCGGCGGGGCAGGTGGTTTACGTTTTTGCTTCGAGCGACGGCAGCGGAAACTGCGTAGGGAATGCTGACTGCGCTGCTGTGTACCAGCTAAGTACATCTTTTGTCGCCGGCGACTCCGGTTCGGAAGTAACGGTCGGAGCAAGCACCGTAAGCGGCATTGGAACTCCAAGTCCGTTGTACTCGGGCGGCTTTGACAGCACCTATCTCGCATCACACGCCACAGGGAATCTTTATGTTTGCGGAAATACTGGTGGGGCGCCAGTTCTATATCAGGTTCCAATTTCCGTTGGCACGATGGGCGCGGGCATAGCAGGGCCGCCGCTTTCTAACAGCACAACTCCATGCTCGCCGGTCACAGATATCCAAAACCCGAATGCCGCTGGAGGAACCACGGAGTGGGTGTTCGTTAGCGCCCAGCTTAACGGCGTCTCTACCAATTGCGCCCATGCAGGATGCGTCTTTAATCTGAAGGTGACGCCTTGGACGCCGAGCACTGCTTACGCCCGGAACGATGAAGTTCTGGATACCAACCTCAATATTGAAGTCGTAACCGCAGGTGGCACGTCCGGAGCAACAAAGCCGACCTGGAACACAAACATTGTCGGCACGACGACTGACGGCAGTGTTCACTGGGTGAATCAGGAGACCCTCGCCAACTCGGTTTTCCCATTCAATAAAACCTGGTCATCGGGCCACCCCTTCACTGCAAAAAGTAGGGTCCTCGATCACAATAACAACATTGAATACACCAGCGCTGGCGGTACGACAGGCAGCTCGTTGCCCACGTGGGCCACAAACGCCGGCGCTATAACGACTGATGGTACGGTGAGCTGGGAAAATTTGGGACCACTCCCAACCGCCGCCTTGCCCGCTGCCGGCGGCACGACCGGGATTATCATGGACAACATTGTGAGCACTGGAACTCTCACCGGTGCTTCTCAGGTATACTTCTCCACTCTAGGCAATCAAACCTGCGCGACGTCCGGTGGAACCGGCGGTTGCGCGGTCCAAGCATCACAACCAGGTCTACAGTAAGTGGGATTCATCCTATGGACAGCAAGCAATCTCCTTCCGACACGTCCAATGCAGTTGCCAAGAAACCGTATGAAAAGCCGAGCTTTCGTTACGAAAAAGTGTTCGTGACTACGGCATTGTCTTGCGGCAAAACGTCCCCGGTTACTCCAAGCTGCCGCGGAGCTAACTCGTCATCATGACGGTAACTAACAGCGGCGAGCCAGATGCGATAACTTCGCTTAAGTGTGAGCTGGCGGTCGATGTCTTGCGTTCGTCAGGCAAGCTGCGCTTACAAGTGACCGGCTGGAGCATGTTGCCATCGGTTTTCCCGGGAGATACTTTGATGATCGAACGCGCGAAGAATGAGCAAGTTTCCGCGGGAGACATCATTTTGTTCCATCGTGAGCGCCGGCTGTTCGCTCACCGCGTCGTGGCGAAAACAGGCAGAGTTGGCGGTGTGCGAATCGTCACCCAAGGCGATGGAATGGCGCAGCCGGACCCGGAACTCAGCGAAACTGAACTGCTGGGCACGGTCCGTTTTATTGTGCGCAATGGAAAACTTTTGCAGCCGGGAAAAACTTTGCCTTTTCCTCAACGTGCGGTGGCGGCTTTTGTGCGACGCTCTCCTTCTGCCGCGCGTTTTGTCGCCGGGATACACGGAATGCGCCGCAGTTCGCCGGAGCCGGTTCACCCTTGCCACAATTAAACATAACACCGCTGGAAGCGCAGACCGAATGTCTCAGCTTGGTGATTGAGATCGGGGACATGCCCGTGCGCGTGAACACCAGCAGCCCGGAGTTTGCGCGCGTGTTGTCAGAACGCTACTCAGGATTTGCTGCGCCAGCCGCTCGTTATGCGCGAAGCGGCGCGGAGGTCGAATTCTACATTGAGCTTTCGGAAGGAAGATTCAGCGCCCCGGATGCCCCGGTGCGGGTGACGCAATCAGCGGGGCATTGGCGAATGACTCGCGGCGACTTCCGCGCGGAGTGGGATCCGAGAATGCGCCGGGGAACGATTCGTCAGTCCGCAAATC
The DNA here is from genome assembly GCA_036513255.1 of Candidatus Sulfotelmatobacter sp. Lineage (GTDB taxonomy): Bacteria > Acidobacteriota > Terriglobia > Terriglobales > Acidobacteriaceae > Sulfotelmatobacter. The sequence continues at coordinate 7,378 of DATBZH010000077.1, forward strand.
CTTATTCGATCGATGCTGTCCTGCGCATCGTGCACACGCTGGCCCTGGCGCGGCAGGGCGGTATGCTGTTGCACGCCGCAAGTGCGATTCGCAACGGCAAGGCGTTCGTGTTTGCCGGCGTTTCCGGAGCAGGCAAAACTACAATCTCGCGTCTTGCGCCATCGGATGTAACCCTTCTGACCGACGAAATTTCATACGTGCGAAAAAGCGGCGATGGCTACATCGCCTTCGGCACGCCGTTTACTGGAGAGCTGGCTAAATTGGGTGAAAACGTCTCCGCGCCGCTGGCCGCGGTGTATTTTCTTGAGCAAGGCCCCGCCAACCGAATTGAGTCCGTGCCGGCGGGCGACGCGATTCGATCGTTGCTGGCCAATGTGTTGTTTTTCGCGGAAGAACCGGAACTGGTGCGACAGGTCTTTCAGTCCGCGTGTGAATTGGTGGAACGGATTGCAGTAGCACGTCTTACCTTCATGCCAGATTCTCGCGTGTGGGAGATGATTCAATGAGCAAGCTATATCTGGCGCGCGACGCGCGGTCCGCAGTGCGGGTCCTCGACGGCGAGGCAATGGTAATGTCGGGCCGCGACTCTACGCTCTTCAGCTTGAACAAGACAGCCACATTGATCTGGCAGGCGGCGGATGGGCAAACTTCACTGGACGAGATTGTCGAGCGACGTGTCTGTCAGGAGTTCGAGGTGGAATTCGGCAGCGCGTTGCAGGACGCCGAAAACATGGCGCGCGAACTCGCCGGGCACGGCATCTTGCAAATCTCAGAAGAACCCATTTCGCAAACGAACCCGCTGACCGGAGAGTCACAATGAGCAGCTTAATCGAGGAAATGGGCGCAAAGGCGACGGCTCTTGGTTTCCCGCTCTGCGTGCAAATCGATCTGACTTACCGCTGCAACGAGCGTTGCGTTCATTGTTATCTCGATCATGAAGACCACGGCGAGATGACGACAGCCGAGATCAAGGACCTGCTCGACCAGATGGCGGAAGCGGGCGTTTTTGTTCTAACGCTGAGTGGTGGCGAAATCCTGATGCGCAAAGATTTTTTCGAGATTCTCGAACATGCGCGAAGGCTCACGTTTTGCATCAAACTCAAAACGAATGCCGTGATGATTCGCGAACGCGAGGCTGCCCGAATTCGCGAACTAGGCGTGGAATCGATCCAGGTGAGCATTTATTCGCACCGGGCAGAAGTGCATGACGCCATCACGCTGGTTCCAGGATCGCTGAAGCGCTCGGTCGATGCCATCCGTTTTCTCAAAGCGCAGGGATTGAAGGTTACGATTGCCAACGTGCTGATGCTGCCGACCGTACGGGACTATCCCGGCGTGCAGGCACTGGCTCGCGACTTGGGGGTCGAGGTAACTATTGATCCGACGATCACTCCCAGGATGGATGGCGACCGGAGCGTGTTGCGCCTCGGCATCGGCCAGTCGGAACTGCGCCAAGCTTTTGCCGACGAATCGCTGGTAGGCAATGTCGACGAATTTTGTGCCATCTCGGCTCCTCCGGGCGAGAGCGAACTCGAAAGCGTTCCGTGCAGCGCCGGCCACTCGACCTGCTATGTTTCACCCTACGGCGACGTTTATCCGTGCGTGCAATTTCCACTGCCCACCGGCAATGTGCGGCAACAACGCTTCATCGATATCTGGCGGCATTCCGACCAGATGAATGAAGTGCGTTCGATCCGGCTGAAAGATTTGTCGAGTTGCTCGCAGTGCGTTCACGGCGCAAGTTGCACGCGCTGTCCAGGGTTGGCTTACATGGAAGGAAACATGCGCGGACCTTCGTCGCAGGATTGCGAGAAGTCGTTCGCGCGTACGGGCGTGCCTTCCGCAAATCTGTTATCGAAGAAGCCGTCCATGGCTGGCTTGGTGCAGATTCGCAGCATTCCTGTTATGGCCGGCGTTTCCGCATAGGTCGACAAAACTTTCCATCTTGAAAGCCGCAGACGAAACCGCCCCCGCACAGACTTCCACAGCTGGTTTCGATTCAGAGTGGAAGCTCCTGTTGGCGGCGTGTTTGGCGCTTCCTGCTTCAGAACGAATCGCTCGCGTTCTTGCCCTCCTGCCAGGTCCGATCCGATGGAATGCACTCTTTCAACTGGCCGACCAGCACGGGGTTACTTGCCTGTTGTTTCAGTCGCTCTCTGGGTTTCGAGATGCCGTGCCTCCCGAAGAAATGCGCGCGCTTGACCAGCGCTATCAGGCCAACCTTCATAGAGTGTTACTTACCGCGCGGGAGCTGATTCGCGTTCTCGAATCTCTCGATTCGCTGTCCATCGAAGCCATGCCGTACAAAGGCCTGGCTCTGGCAGAGATTCTGTACGGGGATGTGGCGACGCGGCAGTCGGGCGATATCGACTTACTGATTCACTCTCAAGATGTCGCGCGAATCAAGGAAGCAGTCTGCAATCTTGGTTACACGACCCAACTGTCGCTTTCTGCAAAACAGGAGCAAGCGTACCTGGTTTCCGGATATGAATGCTCGTTCGACAGCGCGGCGGGGAAAAACCTACTGGAAGTGCAATGGGCATTGCAGCCGCGATTTTACGCGGTCGATTTTGATATCGAGGGCCTCTTCCAACGCGCGATTTCCGTGACCGTCGCGGGCCGTAATATGAAAACGCCCTCGCCCGAAGATCTGGTTCTTGTTCTTTCCGTACATGCTGCCAAGCATATGTGGACTCGCCTCATCTGGCTCTGCGACATCGCCCGCCTCATGCAAATGCCGGCGTTAGATTGGAACTGGATTGAGAGGCAGGCGCGTTCGTGGGGAATCGTTCGCATCTTGCGCGTCACGCTGCTCCTGACGAACCAATTGCTGAACGCCGCACTTCCCCAAAAGATCGAGCACAGCACAGTGAACGATCGCAAAGCGCAGGCTTGGTCTCAATCGATCGGCGGAGACCTTGCGAGAAGCGCATCTGTTGACGTGGAGTCGTGGAAATATTTCCGCAGGATGATGCGCCTACGCGAACGCCGCATCGATCAATGCCGCTTTCTTTGGCGATTGGCGTTGACGCCGGGGCCGAACGAGTGGAAGTCAGTTCGCCTGCCGCCCAGATTGTTTCCGTTGTACAGACTTGTGCGCTTGTCACGGCTCGCGGCACGACTAGCAGGTGTGTAGCAACATACTGCGATCTCTATTTCACAAACTGCAACCCATGAGGCACCAACGATCCAAAAACATAAGCGTAAAGCATCACAATGATTCCGACGATGGCTCCGAGCGCGACGGAATGCCAAGCCACAAAGCGGAAAATCATTCCCTCGTTGCCGACCTGTTCGGTCGCAGACGTGGCGATGGTGATGGACTGAGCGTCAACCATTTTTCCCATGACTCCACCGGCGCTGTTGGCCGCGCACATCAAAACCGGATCGATGTGAAGCTGCTGCGCCGTGATCCGCTGCAAACTGCCAAACAACGCATTCGATGATGTGTCACTGCCCGTGAGCGCAACTCCCAACCAGCCCAGGAATGTTCCGAAGAAAGGATAAAACCACCCAGTGCGCGTGAACGCCAGTCCCAACACCGCATCCAGCCCAGAGTAGCGCGTGACGTAACCAAGCCCCAGCATGAATGAGATGGCAACCATGGCGAGCCGCATGCGCTTCAGTGTCTTCCAGAAAATCTTCATGAGACTCAATGGGCTCAATCCGAGCAGCAGTCCGGAAACCAGCGCCGCAAGAAAGCACCCGGTGCCGGTGGCGGAAAGCCAGTTGAAGTCGTATCGCGCGGCCTCGGGCGTCGGCTTCGTAACCACCGGCGCGGCGCGGTAGATCGCATTATGCAAATAGGGCACATCCCATCCCGGAGGGCCCGGACGTTTCTTGCCGTCCGACTGCACAACCTGAAAGGCCGGAGTTGTCGCACGATTCATCGCCAGCTTAATCGATGGCAATCCCCAGAGGAGAACAACGAATGACAGGATGGCGAAGGGCATCCACGCTTTCAATATCTGCCCCGCAGTGTGAGTCTGCGTCTTGCCGTAGCCATCAAATTCCTTCGCCGCCCACTCGCTGCCGGCTTGATCGGAAATCTCCGCCACGGGCTTGAGTTGCGGCGCCGGTTTGTCGTCGTAGTCGAATCGCCAGATCCTCTTCGGCTTCCAAAACCGCAGAAAGGTCACAACCGCAATGATCGAGACCACCCCACCCATGATGTCGACCAGATTGCTATCGACATAATTCGACCAGAAGAACTGCGTGAGGGAAAAGGAAAGTCCCACCACCAGGATGGCGGGGAAAACCTCGAACGTCTCTTTCCATCCGACCATGGTTCGCACCAGCCAGAAAGGAACGATGACCGCGGTGAACGGAAGAATACGGCCGATCATGGCGTTCAAATCGGACTCAGGCAATGACGTAACAGCCGCCAGCGTGTGAACCGGAGTTCCGATCGCTCCCCAAGCCACCGGGGCGGTGTTAGCGATCAGATTTAAGGCCGCCGCATGGAACGGTCTAAAGCCAAGCCCGATCATGAATGCGCCGGCGATCGCGACTGGAGCGCCGAATCCCGCCGCCCCCTCAATGAACGCGCCGAAACAAAACGCCACGAGCAAAACCTGCAACCGCCGGTCTGGAGTGATACTGGCGATCGATTCCTTCATGATCTCAAACTGTCCGGCCTCCACTGAGATGTCGTAGAGATACACCGCTGCGAGTACAATCCACGCGATCTTTAGCAGGCCGAATGCGACGCCATAGCCGAAACTCAGCGCCGCAAGTGCGGGAGGCATTTTGAAGAAGATGATAGCGACGGCGATAGCCGTCATGGCTCCGGCGATGGCGCACCAGTGGGGCTTTACTCGAAGGCCCGCCAGCAAGCCGAAGAGCACCATGATCGGCAAAGCAGCAACTAGCGTCGAAAGCCACCAATGGCCCAACGGATCGTAAATCTGAATCCACTGCATGACAGCCTCCTCGCGAACGGAGTCTGGAGCGCGACTTAGTACAAAGACCTCAATCTACAGCTAGACGCTATCCATCGAGTTCCCAACTCTTCGGAACCTTGACATAGGATCGGTCCAGAGCGTCCACGGACGCGCACCCAAGCAGTCGCAAGGTGCGTTCCAAATCCGTGCGCAAAATTTCAATCGCACGATTTACTCCGGCTTCTCCCGCCGCCGCCAACCCATAAGCGTAGGCCCGCCCACAAAGCACTGCGCCCGCGCCTAAACAAAGCGCCTTCACAATGTCTGTTCCGCGGCGAATGCCTCCATCCATCAATACTTCCGCCTGACCGTTCACAGCATGAACAACTTCCGGCAAGGCACGCAGCGATGCCTGCACGCAATCGAGCTGTCGGCCACCGTGATTGGAAACCGAAATCGCCGCGGCCCCTTCGTCGATTGCATGACGTGCGTCATCACCGGTAAGAACACCTTTGACGATGATCGGACCCCGCCAGAGTTCACGAATCCAGCGCAGGTCCGCCCACGTCACAGCCGAAGCCGCGAGAGCGGCATTAATGTCAACCAACTCCATCGGCCCTTTGCCGGGTACCACGACATTCGGCAGAGCCGGCATGCCGCCATCCAGCAGGAAATGGGTCAACCAGCGCGGCCGCGAAAGTATCTGTGGCAGAAAGCGAATCTTTTCCAGCACGGTTCCGCTGACCAGTTCTTTCATGCCGTTGCGGTAGTCGCGCTCGCGAATGCCGGCAACTGGCGTATCAATGGTGACGACCAGCGCTGAAAAGCCAGCCTGACGCGCCCTTTCAATCGACGCTTCGGCCGCGCCGCGTCCGCCCATTAAATACAGTTGATAGAAGACTGGGCCGGACGAGCCAGCCTTGACGTCTTCCAACTTGTGCCCAGAAATTGTGGACAGAATGTAAGCAGTGCCTGCCCGCCCAGCCGCTCGGGCCGCCGCCACTTCGCCGCCAGGATGCATCAGCCGGCTGTAACCAACAGGTGCAAGCAGAAATGGAAGAGAAAGATCGAAGCCCAACACTCGCGTGCCTAGGCTGCATTTCTGCACAACCACGGCGTGACGCGGACGAAAGGTAATGTCATCGAATACGCGGCAATTCTCCCTCAGCGTAACTTCGCCTTCGGCGCCACCATCCAAATAATCAAACACCGCCTTTGGGACTCTTCGGCGCGCGATGGGACGAAGATCCGCGATGCAGACGACTCGGGGTGATGCGACGCGGGATGCGTTCTTCATTGAAGGTTGGTGGGAATGCGAATGTGCTATCGAAACTGCCGTTCCCTGCTTTGCTTAGAAGAACGGCAGTGATACCGCGTTTTTCCGCGCCCAGATTGTAACCTAAGGCCCGCAACAAAAGCTCGCTATGAGAGCGAATACCACGATTTATCGTCTAGAAAACGCATCAGCCAATCGTTATTGTAAAGATCAACGCCGCGAGAGTAGGATACGTCGCCAGAGACTGAACTCATGAATCGACTCGTTTCGCGCTTATGGTGCTCGACATTTGCATCGATCGCTATTTTCACTCCCCTCGCCCACGCCCAATGGAGGCCCAGAAATCCGGTGACGGCGGTTCAGCGTCAGGCCGATGGTGTGGTGTTAACCCAAAAAGAAGGATTCCTCAAGATCCAAGTCTGCACGGATTCAATTATTCACATCGTTTATTCGCCGACTGCTTCTATTCAACAACATCCTAATTACGTGGTGATGAAGACTTCGTGGGATCCGGTCGCGTGGACCATGGAGGAAACAAACGATGCCGTATCGATCTCAACTGCGCGGCTCAAAGCCAGCGTCGCCCGCATTGACGGATCGATCACGTATCGTGAACCGAACGGCGCGCCGGTCATGCAGGAGGCCAACCGCTGGCTGACGCCGGTACACATCAATGGAGAAGACAGTTACCGCGCCGAATCGTTCGTCAGCATCTACGGCTCGCATGAAGGACTCTATGGCCTGGGCCAACATCAGGCAGGAGTTTGGAATTACCGCGGCGAGTCAATCGATATTTCGCAGGACAATTCCAACATTTCCATCCCGCTCATGGTTTCGAGCAAAGGCTATGGCATCTATTGGAATAACGAATCCCGCAGCCGCTTCGATAACCGCTTCGCGAATTATCTCTACATCAGCTCAGAAGTCGCCGACGCGGTCGATTACTATTTCTTTTACGGCCCGGAAATCGACAAGATCGTTGCCGACTATCGCGAATTAACTGGCCATGCGCCGATGTTCGGCAAGTGGGCATATGGCTTCTGGCAATGCAAGAATCGTTACAAATCGCAGGATGAAATTCTCGGTGTCGCGCGAAAGTATCGTGAACTCCACATTCCCGTCGACGATATCGTTCAGGACTGGTTTTGGTGGAACCGCAAAGGGGAGTTTGTCTTCAACAAGAATTATCCCGATCCCAAAAGCATGGTGGATCAACTGCACGCAGAAAACTTCCATCTGATGCTTTCGATCTGGCCATTCTTCGAACCGGGATCTTCGAATTATGACTACATGAAGAAACAGGGCTGGTTCGTCGATCAGTTCAAGTACGCCAAACCGCCCTACCATACCGACGCAATGGCCGTGTACGACGCCACGAATCCGGAAGCCCGCAAATTCTACTGGGATCAAATCAACAAGTCTTTATTCAGCATCGGCATTGACGCCTGGTGGATGGACACGACCGAGCCCGAGACTGAAGGCCAGGAAGAAAACATTCTGCTGGATCATAAACTCGCGGCGGGAAGCGGAAATCGCTATGTCAATGATTATCCTCTTCTCGACACGGGCGCCATTTATCAGGGACAGCGCGCTGCCTCCAATCAGAAGCGTGTATTCATTCTGTCGCGCTCAGCGTTTTCCGGATCGCAGAGAAATTCCGTCACCGCGTGGTCGGGAGACATCAACTCCGACTGGCTGAGTTTTCGAAGGCAAATTCCCGCAGGATTAAATTTCGCCGTTTCTGGAATTCCTTATTGGACCACCGACATCGGAGGTTTCGTCTTTGGCAGCCCCACCGATCCGGCATTCCGCGAGTTGTTTGTGCGCTGGTTTCAATGGGGGACGTTCAATCCTATTCTCCGCGTTCACGGCACGCGCAATCCGGACGAGAATGAACTGTGGTCGTACGGAGCAGACGCGCAAAAGATTCTGGTGGACTTCGATCGCCTGCGCTACCGTTTGCTTCCGTATATTTATTCTCTCGCGTGGAAAACAACCAGCGAAGCCTACACTCCGATGCGCCCGCTGGTCATGGACTTCCGCACCGACGCTCGCGCCATCGACATCGGCGATCAGTTCATGTACGGACCTGCTTTTCTTGTGAGTCCCGTCACTCAGCCCGCCGCCGCAAGCCGCCGCCTGTATCTTCCCGAAGCAAAATGGTACGACTTCTGGAGCGGAGAAATGATCTCCGGACCGAAGTCCATCGAGGCCGCAGCACCCATCGATCGCATACCGCTCTATGTTCGCGCAGGTTCCATCGTTCCCATGGGACCCGAGATGGAATGGTCCACTCAAAAGCCGGAGGATCCGATCGAGTTGCGAATCTATCGCGGCGCGGATGGCCAATTCACACTGTATGAAGACGAAAACGACAACTACAACTACGAGAAAGGAAAATACGCTACCATCCCTTTTTCGTGGAGCGACGCCGCTCAGACGCTCATCATCGGCGAACGCAAAGGGCAATTTCCGGAAATGCTGCAAGAACGAACCTTCCACGTCGTTTTTGCCGGAGAGCATCACGGCACGGGCATCAATGCGGAAGCGAATGCGGACAAGCTAGTACACTACACCGGACAGCAAGTCGCCGTCACACCCTAGCCAGTTGATTCTCGAGCCGCCACCGATCTCCAGCGCGACCAGTAGAGGCCGTACATGACAACCGCCGCGGCCAGTGGTACCGCCAGTCCAACTCTCAAATCGGAGAAACGGCTGGAAGCGAATCCTACAAGCCACGGTATGCTCGCGCCACCCAGGTTCGCCATCGTAAACATGACGGAGCCCACGCGCGTTGCCGCCGATCCGAATTCACGCGATAAGAGCGAGATCGTAATAGGATAGACAGCCGCAAGGCCCAGTCCCGCTAACGCCGTGCTGCTCGCCAAGCCAACCATCCTGCGCGAGAGTATCAAACCCATCATTCCCACGCACGCCAGTAACAATCCCCATCGAGCTACCGATACATCATTCATATACCGCAGAACGAACGGAGCCGCCCACCTTCCAAACAGCAGCGCGAAATAAAAAAACGAAGGAGTCATTACCGACCACGCAGCGGGGATTCCAGGAAGACTCTTGGCGTAAGAAGCGGTCCAGCCACCAAAAGCATTTTCCGTTCCTACATAGAGAAAGAAGAGCGCTGCCAGCAACAATAGTGCGGATTGATTCGATCGCATCGCCCAACCGGCAGTTTGGTCACTGCCGCTCTCGGCCGCTGGTTCGATAATGCTGGCAGGCATCAAAGCAATTCCGGCGATTATCACCAACATAAAGATTGCAACGCCTTCCAGCAAAAGCGGCGTACGATGCCTCTGGCTGGCCGCGGCCACAAGAAACGGACACGCCACCGCGCCCACGCTCCAGGAAAAATTCAGCAGGTTCAACGCCGCGCTTCGCCGCAAGGGGTTCACCTCGGCAACAAGCAAATTTGCCGCCGGAACCGACAATCCCATTCCCACGCCGTAACATGCGATACATGCCACGCCGAGAATATGCGAGGCGAATGGCAACACTCCCACGCCGAGAGCCATCGCAAAAAGGCCGGCATTGATCGCGAATCGAAATCCCCAGCGCGAAACCAGAAAGCCCGAAGCGGCTACGCCCAAAGTCGAGGTCAGATACTGCGCGGTGAATAGCGTTCCAGCCTGGGCATAATTCAGAGACCATCGGGAAGAGAGCGCAGGCAGTAGCGGCCCAAGTAGAACTGTAACAATTCCAATCGGAACGAACGAGGCATGGGCCGCGGTGGTCAACGCGCGGGAAGATTTCGCGGCCCTCTGAGCTTCGGAAATATCCATGGGAGCGTCTCAGTATAGCCGAGCGTCTGAGCGCAACCCGTCCCTAGGCCTTGGCGTCGCGTTGGCTGTTAGGCTTCGAACCACTCAATGCAAAAAACAAAATGTAGAGATAGCAGATGACAGGCAGGAAAAATGCGTGATGGATTCCAATGCGGTCGGCGATGGCTCCTTGTGCAACTGGAATGATCGCTCCGCCGACGATAGCCATGATCATGATTCCGGAGCCGTCTCCCGTGAGCGGCCCAAGCTCAGCCACGCCGAGTGTAAAGATGCTGGGGAACATGATGGAATTAAAAAATCCCACCAGAATGATGCTGTACATGGCGAAGTGCCCGGACGTCAACATGGAGACCGTTACAAGCCCCGCGGCGCAGATCGCGCAAATGCCAAGTAACTTTCCGGTGTTCATCTTTTGCAAAAGCGCAGAACCGATAAATCGGCCAACCATCGCACCGCCCCAATAAAAAGCAACAAAGCTGGCCGCGACTTTCTCCGTCAACCCGCCAATCTCAGGCTGGCTGAAATAATTCACCAGAAAGCTCCCGATAGAAACTTCGGCGCCCACATAAACGAATATACCGATCGCGCCAAAAATCAAATTGGCATGATTCCAGATCGAATCGTTGACCTTCTCTCCGAGCTGGTGCTGCGCATGCGGAATCTTCGGCAGCTTAAAGCTGCCAATAGCCGCGGCAAGCACAACCAGTGCAATTCCTAAACCAACATAGGGCGTCTTGACGCTCGCCGCTTCATGCAGGCGATAGGCTTGCAAGGCATCCGGAGCCATCGCGCGAATATCGTCAATCGCTTTCGGCGCGGCGCTCAGGATAAACACGGCGCCGAAGAAAGGCGCGAGGAAAGTTCCCAGCGAGTTGAATGCCTGCGTCAGATTGAGGCGGCTTGAAGCAGTTTCCGATTTCCCTAACACCGTTACATAAGGGTTCGCCGCTACCTGCAAACAGGTAATGCCGGCGGCGAGAACAATAAGCGCACCTAAGAACAGCGGATATGACGGCACGCTCGCCGCAGGCACAAATAGAAAAGCTCCCACGCCCATGGTGAGCAGACCCACCACCATCGATCGCTGATAACCGATCCAGTCAATAATTTTTGCGGAAGGAATGGAAAAGAGAAAATATGCGCCGAAGAAAGCAAACTGAATCAGCATGACCCGCGTGTAATTCAGGTCGAAGATCGATTTCAAGTGGGGGACCAGAATGTCATTAAGACAAGTCAGAAAGCCCCATATAAAGAACAATGTGGTCACGACGGCGAGGGGTCCGGTATACGAAGCAGGGGGGCCAGAAGCAACTGTCGTAGAACGATTTGGGATTGCAACGGCCATAGTTTCGATTTCCCCCTGCCGATAAATGTGCGTGTCCTGTGACGTTGGGCATCATAGCATCGCGGGCAGCGTCATTCCCCAGTTTTCTTAGCAATTGCCCCAGCTTGAACGTCCGGGATCAGCGGAAGAGGATCGCGACAAATCGGATATCTGCGCTGTGAACCCTGATTCCGAGGTCACAGTCACTTGAAAATCGCAGCCGCGCTAACCGTAGAGGCAGTGTGAAATCGGAGCATAGGGCCGTCACAATCGCGTTGCTCGCTGAGGGACAACTCCTACCAACGATAATACTGTCGAACTATGGGGTTGCAACTTCCTGCACCTTGACAAGTGCCATACGACAATTAATCCTAGGTCAACCTCGTATTAGCAACCCGCGCGTGCGAGAGTCCCCTGCCCGAGCTTTGAAAGAGTTTGCCTATGAGACTATCTCCAGCTTCGCCTATTCTTTCCGCACTCACTTCTATTGCATTCTTCGGGCTGATGGCATTGCCCGGCGCTATCGCCGCAGAGAAACCTTCAGTTCCTTCGACCGCCACAACCAGTTATCTGGTTACGAATGACGATCTGGCGGGGCAGCTTCCGAGTTCCGGAACGTTCTTTGCGATTGGAACGAGCGGAGCCCTATCAAATCCGAACCGGGTGAATCTGGGTGGCTCGGGTTCTGGCGGCGGCTACTTTGCTGCAAATCGGGTCAGCATGCTTAGCAACACGACCACCCCTTGCGCCTACATTTCGCTGGGCGGCAGCAATGAGGTCAGCGCTGTTGACATCAATACGCAACAAGATATCGGTAATTTTCCCGCCGGGAGCGGCGATTCGGGCCACGATAACGGCGTCGGCCTAGCCAACAACGGCTCATATCTCTACGCCAACTTCACCAGCTCGCAAACTCTGGCGACCTATGCCATTGGGTCGGGTTGCGTGCTTCAGTTCCTGAGCGACATTACTCCGATTGGCTTGCACGCCGGAAACTTGAAGGGCATGGCGTTGCACGGAAACCTGATGGTCGCAACTTTTGGCGATGGCTCAATTGGATCATTCAACATCTCGGCTGGAGTTCCGGTCTCGAACAATGATTTGCAGAACGCAACCGGCTACACTACCAGCCGATTTCCGCAGGGCGTTGACATCACGCAAGACGGACATTACGCCATCTTTGGCGACCAATCGACCACGGACACGATTGAGGTCTCCGACATCTCTTCCGGCAAGCTGACAAAGACGGTTCTGTATGACTTCTCCACCGCCGGAAATTCGAGCAGTGTTCTGCTTAGTCCTGATGGAACCCTCATCTACACCGCGAACACTTCTACCGGCACAGTAAGCGCTGCTTTTTTCAATGGCAGCACGGGAAAAGTTACGGCGGGCTGCACTTCGAAGCAGCTCAAAGGCTTCGCCAATAACTGGAATTTTCTTTCTAGCCCGGTCGCGGAGCTTCCTTCCGGCACTGGGTCGGTACTTTACCTGCCGGAATTCGGCGCAAGCTCCGGTATAGCCGTCGTCAATGTGACCTCCAGCGGCGGGAAATGTACCTTGACGGAAGCGGCCAAATCGCCGGTGGTAGACCCAGATTCAACCTCTCTGCTGTCAATTGGAGTTTATCCGCCGCGTTCTTTCTAGAGTGGCGCATTCAAGCTTTCGGTCTGTAACAAAGTCAGAATCATCGAGCACAAGGAGCCGGGTATGCGTAGGTTTGCCAAGTGGGCATTAGGAGTTCAAGTTGTGGGACTGGCGTTTCTCAGCGCGTCGGCGCAATTGCCGAACTGCCCGGTGCGGCCGAATCCCGGGACTGTTGTCGCCGATGCCTTAAGCCTTTCCAGCCAGAATGGCGTTTTGCAACTGGGGCTTACCGAACGCAACGGCGTGGACGCGCTCGGGTATACGCACTTCTGCTTCGACTATGCCACCTCTACCGGCAACATCGAAGCTCCAACCCTCCGTCTTAATCCCGGCGATACCCTCAGTCTGGACTTGACCAACCAGCTCAACTTCACACCTGCCGCCGCAATCGCGCAGACGAAGTATCACTCCATGGATGACATGGGATCCATGGGATCAACGACCGGCACCGCGTCGACCGACCCGTGCCAGAGTAAGATCGTCAACTTCAACACTACGAATCTCCATTTCCACGGGCTAAACGTTCCGCCTCTCTGCCATCAGGATGACGTAATCACCACGCTCATCCAGCCCAGCACCACGCCCTTCAAGTATCAGATTCAGATTCCCGCCAACGAGCCACCGGGGCTGTACTGGTACCATCCCCACCCGCACGGATATACCGCGTTTCAAGTTAATGGCGGAGCCGCGGGAGCGATCGTCATCGGTGGAATCGAAAAAATTAAGCCGCAAGTGTCCGGCCTCACGGAACGAGTGCTGGTCATCCGGCAACAGTTTCTGAATCCTCTCTCCTGGATTCCCGGTTCGTATCAGCTCACGGTCAACTTCCAGCCTGCCACGTTTCCCGCAGAAGCATCACCGATCATCCAGACGAAACCGGGAGAGAAACAATTCTGGCGGGTCGCTAACGCTTCCACGCAAGCTTTCCTGGATTTGCAGGTTCTGTTTGGAACTACCGCGCAAACGCTGGAATTGATTTCGATGGATGGCGTCCCGGTAACGGGCGATCCCATGGTCACCGACATTGCTCTGCCTCCGGCAGGCCGCGCGGAATTCATCATGACCGGTCCGCCGTCAGGAAGCACCAATGCCACCTTCGTTACCGCCGGTTACAACACGGGCCCGGTGGGCAATGCGAATGTCCCGCAGGTCCTTGCCAATATCCTTCCCACGGCAACGGCGTCACAACCTGCGACCGTGGTTCCGTCTGCGCCTGCGGTTCGAGTGACTCAACGTTTCTCTGGTTTGGCTGCGATAAAACCCACGGCCACCAGGAGCCTGTACTTCTCCGAAGCCGCTCTCGGTACCAATCCTCCGGTCAACTTCTTTATCACCGTCAAAGGACAGCAACCAAAGTTATTTAATGCGAATGAACCGCCCGCCATCGTTACGAACACAGGAGCGGTGGAAGACTGGACGATCGAGAATCACACCGGCGAGCAACACGCCTTCCACATGCACCAGATTCACTTTTTGGTGATGGCGATCAACGGCGTGGCTGTCGCAAATCCTACACTGCAGGACACGGTCAATGTGCCTTTCTATTCGGGCATAGGCCCTTATCCCAGTGTCACCGTGCGAATGGATTTCCGCGATCCTAATATCGCTGGCACGTTTGTTTATCACTGCCACGTGTTGTTCCACGAAGATAACGGCATGATGGCTAAAATTCGCGTTGATCCGTAGGAAAAGGGGCGCGCTCCTAAAGAGCACGCCTTCAATTTTCTAGTCGGTTGCCGGCGCCCTAGTGCGTGAATGATACATTTAGTCCGGTCGTGAATATCAGGTCGTTCTGCTTAGCGCCTTCCGGCGGATCGGACACGTAAATGTCGCTGAACTGGTTCTGCCAGCCCAGCCATTTACTGATCTTGGTCACCGTTCCCAGACCAAACGTTCCCCGATAATTGCTCGTGGCCTGCAAATCCGGATAGAAATAAAAGCTCTCAGTAATGACCGTGCTGGCGCCTGCTTTGTGCGTCAACTCTTCGCCCAGCGTGAGAGCCACAAATTTGTTGGTGACGCCATACGATTGAAATGTAGGCGGCGTGGTTGGAGGCGTGACGAGCGGACCGTTGGAATACGTTTCGTGCGTGTAGTTCAGGCCGGCAAGGATATCCAGCGTTGTGTTGGCGGACTTGACCGCATGATAACCAAAGCCTCCCCCATAGACTCCGCGGAGGTCGAGATCCTGCAGTGCATTCGCCATAAAGTCTGCGCCCACAAAGACAAATGTCCTCGGATTAAGGTTTCGGTCATAGCGGGCTCCGCCCTGCTCCAAATTCGCAACCGTGCTCGGGCTCGCCAAACCATTACTCGTATCCAGAATGTTCGCATACAACGTGATCTTGTCGTTGAGCGTAGGATGAGCGGCATTGAATGCCAGCGCCAGATTTTCTGTCTCGCTGTTGCCGCGCGCGACTGAGAATCCCACGTTGATCCCGCCATTCCATCCCTGCATAAGCCCCGGATGCAGCGACTTGTCATAGGCAGTCTGCTCGGCATCGTTGCGAATTACGGTCACATCTCCCGTGGAGGCTTCCACATTGCCGCCGCTTTTGGTGGCCACTTCCAGCTTACCGTCGCTGGTGGTGACGGGGCCAACCACCGTCTTTCCATCTTTCAGGCCGACATGCAGATCCTGATCGGTGGTGATCTGCTGAATCGCGTCGAACTGGATGGTGACGTCGCCGGCGGCATCGGTGTGCAGCACGAGCGTCTTGCCATCTGATTTCACGATTTTGCCGGTAAATTTATCCCCGTTTTTCAATGTAATTTGGTCTGCTAGGGCCAGACCGGACACGAAGAAGATGAGAACGAGCAGGTAATGTATTTTGCGCAGCACGGAGAACTCCTTCTGGGAAATAGAACGAATTTTTCGACACAGATAGCCAGGGTATCGCCTGAGCGCCAGCGATGTGAGGTTCAATAACGTGGCTCGATAAAATGAAAGGTTCAGCAATACATCAAGGCACAGGACTGGAATGGCGACTATGCGAACCCACAGCCCTGCGAAATAGAACTTGGGTCAGGCCTTAATTTCAGGATTCTTGCTCGGCTCGTTCGACGCCTGGGTTTGAGGATTATCCTTCATGCCGTCTTTCATGCCATCTTTCAACGCTCGAATCCCTTCGCCCAGACCTTTTCCGAGTTCCGGCAATTTCTTGGGACCGAACACCAGCAGGGCGATGAAGAATATCACCAGCAGGTGCATCGGTTGAAACAAGCCTTCTAACATCAGAACCTCCACAGTGGCACAGCAACCCTAGTTTACACCGGACTGGAGGCAGGTGGGCAAGTCAAACCTAAACCTCCTAACCGGGCCTGATCGCAGGGTTGTTTGGGACTGATCGTCGGCTGGCAGTTCTATCGTCGCCACCCTAGTTTGTTTACCAGGTTACCTCGGTGACCTTACCTGTCTGCCCACCTCGGGTCTATTTTCAATGTGTCGAGATGTCGCCCAAATCAGGCGTCCAGCAAGGCAAAACAAAGTTGGAGAGTCCGGTGAAGCTCAAGTATTGGCTGATTATTCTGGTCAGTTTGGCGACGGCCGTCTCGGTGCGCGCGTCTGATACCGCACCAGTCGATGCGACGCAAATTACTGCATGGCTAAGCGGGGGAATCCCCAGCGGACGAGTGGTCCGGTTGGTACGGGAGCGGGGCTTTGCCCACACCATTGCTCCCAAGCAATTGCGGCAACTGGAATCCATCGGGGCGGAACCGAGTCTGATTCAAGCTTTAACTTCGCAGCAAAACTCTGCCTCAGCGCAACCGATTCCCGACGCCCTACTCAAGGCGGGAACTGCGGCTCGGCAGCAGCGCTGGCACGAGGCTGAATTGCTGCTGCGTCCGGCGGTGACCGACGATCCTCAAAATGCGGCGCTCCACTTTGCCTTGAGCGCGATGCTGCGCCAGCAAGAGCAATGGGATGACGCGTTCGACGAAATGACAGCAGCGGCGCGCCTGATGCCCGACCTGCCTGAGAATCACAGCAATTTCGCCTATATCTTCTATCGCCTGGATGACGGTCCCAATGCCATTGCCGAGGCGCGCACTGCGCTCAGCATGGATCCTCAAAACTCGGAGGCCTATCAGTACCTGGGTCTGGCTCTCTATTCGAATGGGCAATATCGGGCAGCGGTTCATGCATTTGCCGAATCGCTGGCCCGCGACCCCGGTAACGCAGACACCTATTACGACATGGGCATCGCTCTTCATGCGGATGGCAATGTGTCCGCCGCCAAAGCCGCATACGATCATGCCATTCAACTCCGTCCCGCTTTCTGGCAGGCGCATTCGAATTTGGGTCTGACCTTGCATGAAGAGGGCAATCTGAGTGAGGCGGTCACGGAATATCGTGCGGCCTTGCGCATCGCTCCCGATGAACCCTCGGTTCGCAACAATCTGGCGAATACTTATTGCGATATCGGCGACTACAACGCTGCCATCTCTGAATTGCACGAGCTTTACCGCGAACAGCCTGAGTGGCAGCAAGGCCATAGCTGCCTTGCCAGCGCTTACATGGCGCAGAAAAATTACGATGGCGCGGTCGCCGAGTTGCAACGGGCTCTGCTTCAGAATCCCACCGGATCGACGGAGCACCGCCGTCTTGGTCAGGCGCTCTTGCTTGACGGCAAGCCTGACGAGGCCTTGCATGAATTTCGGCTGGCAGTTTCTCTCAACCCCGATTCCGATGTGTCACATCACTTTTTAGCAACGGTCCTGTTTCAGCAAGGGCAATTGCACACCGCCGAGAGGGAATTCCGCGAGGCTCTGCGGCTGAATTCTTCCGCCGACAATCATTACTCACTCGCGGCGTGCCTGATGCGCCTGGATCGGTACGAAGAAGCTTTGTCGGAATTGGAACTGGCGTACCGCATGGCTCCCGACCGCCCGCTATATCGTGCGCGCCGGGATGAACTGATCAAGCTCATGAAAGACACCAATTCCCGTTAAGGGAATGGAAGAGTTTTAACGCTCAAGTACACGCAACTATTTGAGAGTAATGACATAGAAATTGGCAGGCCTCAGGGTGCACGGTCGGCCATTGTTTTGGTTGTACTACTGGTGTTCGGCGAAGTAGCGCTAGCTGAATAAACTGAAGCGAACTGCGGGAAGCGGCACTTGTTTTGAAGGCAATTGAATTAGGAAGTCGAGGGGAGACTGGCCATGGATTTAACTCGATCACAACAACAATCTGGTGCAGCAAGCAAAAGTGCCAGCGCTGTTTTGCAACAGGATCCCGGCGTTCGTCGCATGGAACCAGCGACCGCTCCAACTCCGGCGACAACCGAAAACACCCGCAAATCCTCGCACTACGGATTGCCCTGTTCCAAGTGCCATCTCTACTACCCTGCCGATGTCGACATTTGCCCCACATGCCACAGCACCGAACGGGTTTCGCCGGTTGCGCCCAAAGTGACTCCGAAGATGATGCAGTCCGCTGTAGAAGCAATTCCCGATACCGCCGTGGTTGAACAGGAGCGGGAAGAATTCTTGCGGCAGTTCAAGTCGCAACTGTTCACCGCTCATACCGACGTCGCCAATGCGCCCGCTTCCACTTGCGCTCTGGGCGAGAACCACTCGGGCGAACCAGAGAACGCCGAAGTCTGCAAACAGTGCTACGACCGCCTGCAGGAGCGCCTCGACGTTTACGAAGCCGCCATGCACATTGAATTGAAGGAAGCCGCTCAGATTATCTACGACGCGGTGTGGGCCGATCCGTCCGACCCCAACAAGACCTATCAGAATGCAGCCAGCGCCCTGTTAGGCGAATTGCGCAAGCGCTCCGGCACGACCACCGTCCTCGGCCCATTCCAGCCGTTGGCGCATTAGACCGGTGCGTTTAGGCCTGCCCGGGACCTCTGATCGAGCGCTCCGATCATAATCGTGGTGCGTTTACTCGGGCTTCACCGCCACCCATTTCTTTCCCCCATACAACTTGTACCCGTCGCCATCCTCGACCATCTTGAGAGGTACCGCACGCTGCAATTGCGAATCGGTTTCAAAAGAAACGCTCAACACATCTTCGTTGGCCACATTCATCACCACGAACTTCCCGTCATCCGCAAAACCGAAGCCATACTCTCCGGGGGCTAACTCCGATCCGCCAATGCTGATTTTCCCTTCAGTAATCAGCATCCCCTGATATTTCTGCTGAATCGCTGTCGAGTATCCCGAAGCGTCGACCAATGCCGCGAAAGTCATCTTTCCATCCGCCCGTTGAAAACCGGCTGAGTTGCGAAGCTGCGTAGGAGCTTTTTGCCCGCGATAAAAATACTCCGCGGGAACGACTTTGTTCAGTTCGTCTGCGTTCATCAAATGCCTGGAGCCCTGCTGCGCCAGAGCTGATCCCAAAAATACCGCAACAAGCAGGCCAAAAACTGCCACGCCTAAGTTCCTCATTTTCCCTCGATTCGTCATGAGAATAGCAAATGCCCCGGAGAACTCTAGCCGCTTCGCTTTGCAAGTGCAATCGAATCCCAAAGCTCTTGTGTTTCCGGTTGACCGAAATCACAATCGTGGCGGCTGAATGCTGATTGCTGAACGCTGAATGCTGAATGCTGAATGCTGAATGCTCCGTTACCCACCCAGCGCCCACAAACTTGGTTTGCCCGCAAGATTCGGATAGTCCGTTGTCTTCGCCTCGCCTTAAGCTTTTCCTACCATGACCACCAATGCCATACTCGCAATGGACACTCCCGACGAAGTGAAGAATCCACAAAGCAACCCGGCGGCGCGATCGAAAGAAACTCGATCAAACGAGCAAGACAACCAACTCTGGGACGCTGTCCTCGCTCGCGACGCGGCGCACGACGGCGAGTTCGTCTTTGCGGTTTCAACCACAGGCGTGTACTGCCGGCCCTCGTGCCCGGCGCGCCGTCCGCGCCGAGAAAACGTGGAGTTCTTCCGCCATCCCGATCACGCGGAACAAGCCGGTTATCGGGCATGCCTGCGTTGCCGCCCAAAGTCTCTCAGCGGCAATCGCCAGTTGGATGAAGTGAAGTCGATTTGCCGATTTATCGAAAACCACTTGGACGAACCGCTGACCCTCGCGCGTTTGGGCAAGGAATTTCACCAGAGTTCCTTTCATTTGCAGAGGCGTTTCAAAGCCGCCTTGGGGATCACGCCGCGCGAATATGCCGATTCGCGGCGCCTGCACTCGCTCAAGCGCAATCTGCAGGCCGGAGACTCCGTCACCCGCGCCATGTACGACGCCGGCTACGGTTCCAGCAGCCGCCTGTACGAGCGCACCGCCTCGCAACTCGGCATGACACCCGACAAATATCGGCGTGGAGCCATCGCGGCAACCATTCGCTACACGTTTGCTGACTCGCCCTTGGGCCGCATGATGATCGCCGCCACGGAGAAGGGAATTTGCTCGATCCAGTTTGCGAAATCCGACAACGAACTGTTCGAAGGCCTGAAGCGTGAATTCCCCTTCGCCCAGAGAAAGCCAGACGACGGCAACCTGAAGCCATGGGTCGTCTCGCTGCTGCACCAGATGCGCGGCCAGCACGGCGACTCGTCGTTGCCGCTCGACATTCGCGCCACCGCCTTCCAGCGCCGCGTGTGGACTTACCTGCAATCGATCCCCTTCGGTTCGACAAAATCGTATGGCCAGGTGGCAAAGGCCATCGGTCAGCCCACCGCGACGCGAGCCGTAGCCCGCGCCTGCGCCACCAACCCAGTCGCCGTCGCCATCCCCTGCCATCGCGTAGTCCGCGAAGACGGCAGCATGGGCGGCTACCGCTGGGGCATCGAGCGGAAAAAGACGCTGCTACAAATTGAGCAGCGAGGTCTGTAAGGAGTATCCGCGAATACGAGGTTGCGGCGGACTTGGGTGATTTCTGGTATCGTTCCATTTTCTGTGCTCGCGTGAGCGGTCTGCGGTATGGAACGCGTCGAAAAAACCGTTTTCATCAGTTATCGCCGCACCAACATTCCTTGGGCGCTTGCCGTTTTTCAAAACCTGACCCAGCATGGCTATGACGTATTCATTGATTTCAGCGGTATCGCCAGTGGCGACTTCGAGACCGTCATACTCGGAAACATAAAAGCGCGGGCACATTTTCTTGTCCTGCTCACCCCCTCCGCGCTGGAGCATTGCGACGATCCTGCCGATTGGTTGCGTCGCGAGATAGAAACTGCATTGGCCAATCAGCGCAATACCGTTCCTCTGATGCTTGAAGGCTTCGATTTCGGTACGCCTAAGATTGCTAGTCAACTCACTGGCGCGCTCGCCGCACTCAAGCACTACAACGGACTCAGCATCCCGCCGGAATACTTTATGGAAGCGATGGGACGCTTGCGGGACAAGTTTCTGAATGTGCCGCTAAACGCCGTATTGCATCCAGCCTCTCGCTCCGTGCAACGCGCCGCGACTGAACAGAAGGTGGCGGCTGGAGCGGCCCCGGCAGTTCGGGAAGACGAGTTGACGGCCCAGCAGTGGTTTGAGCGGGGGCTTGCTGCTGCTGAAGTTGATGAACAACTGCGCTTTTACACCGAGGCTATCCGGCTTAAGCCCGACTATGTCGCGGCCTACAACAACCGGGGCAATTCGCGGAGCCACAAAGGTGACGTGGAGGGTGCGCTGCAGGATTTCGAGGAAGCCATCCGGCTCTGGCCCGACTTGGCCGGGGCCTATGTCAACCGGGGGAGCGTGCGCGGAGACAAAGGTGACGTGGAGGGCGCGCTGCAGGATTTCGGGGAAGCCATCCGGCTCCAACCCAACTTTGCCTTAGCCTACAACAACCGGGGCAATTTGCGGAGCCGCAAAGGTGACGTGGAGGGCGCGTTGCAGGATTTCGGGGAAGCTATCCGGCTCCAACCCAACTTTGACTTAGCCTACAACAACCGGGGCGCCGTACGTTATAACGTGGGGGATGTAGGGGGTGCCCTTGAGGACTACTCGCGGGCCATCCAACTCCGACCCGAATTTGCCATCGCCTACAGCAACCGGGGAGAGGGCCGGTTGTTCGAAGGCGACGCGGAAACAGCGATTCAAGACTGTAACGAGGACATCCGGCTCAGGCCTGACCTCGCAGAGGCTTACTACAACCGCGGCAATGCGCTTCGTGCCAAAGGGGATATCGAGGGCGCGCAGCAGGACTATAACGAGGCAATCCGACTCGGATACAAACCCAAAGAGTAAGGGTTATCTGCAACGCCACCGTGCGGATGACACGTGTGAATGGAGTCATGGATGGGTGGTGTTGCGGGCCACCACCACCCAGTTCACAAACGCCACTAGTATCGTCACCACCAAAATCAGCGACTTGCTGAAATCGATTCTCGTTAAAAGCCCCAGACAAATAAGCACGCCCAGTCCAGCAAGAATCACCCCGCCCGGCACGCGGTATACCGCACCGCCCGGCTGCTTCTTGCGCAGAACGGGCAATGCTGCGCAAACCAGTACGTAGTAGAACAGCCTCGCTCCCGCCGAAAGCGTTGCGTTGCCCGCAAAGCTGCCGAACTGCGCCAGCACCCAGAGCAGTACCGCAAAGACAAGAATCGATACATAAGGCGTGCGAAACTGCGGGTGCACAGCCGCCAATGGCGAAGGAAAATCTCCACCTTGTGCCAGGGCAAACGTAATCCGCGGCACCGCCAGCATGTTTCCGCTGAGATAGCCGTAAATTGAAACCAGCGCTCCCACCGCAATGAACGCCGCTCCGCCGCGGCCCATAACAATTCTTGCAACATCGGCCAGCGGGCGAGTGCTGTGACCCGGATCGGGCAGCGCGCCAACTACCACCCACTGAATCAAAGCATAAATCGCGGTGCACGTGACCAACGCCGCGAACAATCCAAACGCCGCATCCCGTCGCGGATCGCGAGCCTCACCACCGGAAATCAGCGCCGCTTCAAATCCGCCATAAGCAAAGATCAACAGCACGATCGCGTGAGACCAGGAACTTGCCGGCGCGTCGCTTACCCCCGGCGGGATTATGCGATGCGACGCAATCAAATAAAACCCTCCAGCCACGCCGATAGCGCCCAGAGGCAAAAGTTTCGCCACGGTAAAAACATTGTTCAGCTTGGTCGCGATGAGAACGCCGCGATAGTTGATTGCCGCAAGAACGCCGACCAGCAGCGTAAACAAAATCAGCCGAGGCACAGGCTGAGTGGACCGAGGCCAAAATTCGGCCAGGTAGATGACAAACAAATTGACGTTCGCGGCGCACGCGGTCAGTCGAACCAGCCACACCAGCCACGCCACTTCCAGCCCCAGCAACCGTCCAAAAGCGGTGCGAACATAAAGATACGGCCCGCCGGTCTCGCTGAAATATGACGCCACCTCCGCGAAGCAAGCCATGATGACGGCCATCGCGAGTCCGGCCAGCAGCACCGCAACTACGCTGGCGCGTCCCACGTCCGCCGCAACAACGGAGGGCAATCCGAACACTCCGCTGCCGATGATGCAATTGATCACCAGTGCGGCAAAACTCCAGCGCCCGATTACCCGCACTAGGTCTCGCCGAGGCTCTATGGGAGCGGCTTTGGTCACCGCGCTTTTGTATCACAGTTGCTTTCGCAGCCGGAAAGATGCGACTGGAAGAACAGAAATCTCGGGTATCATAAAAGCAGGCTATCTGACCCTTTCACAGCGGGCCAAGGAACGATGCCATGATCAACGGCAAACGGATCGCGGTCGTCATGCCCGCTTACAACGCGGAAAAGACCCTTGCCGTCACCGTCGGCGAACTGCCCGAACAGGTCGACATTCGTATTCTCGTGGACGACCGCAGCTCCGACCGGACCGTGGAACTGGCGCGCCGCATGGGATTGCAGGTCTTCCAGCACGATCGCAACTACGGCTACGGCCGCAATCAGCAAACTTGCTATCGCGAAGCCCTGGCCGCCGGAGCCGACGTCGTCATCATGCTGCACCCGGACTATCAGTACACGCCGCTGCTGGTGACGGCTCTGGCCAGCATGGTGGCCTACGATATTTACGATGTGGTTTTAGGGTCGCGTATCATCGGCGGCACGGCTTTGCGCGGTGGCATGCCTTTCTACAAATACATTGCCAACCGCTTACTGACCGCCTTCGAAAATCTATTTTTGCGCGTGAAGCTTTCCGAATATCACACGGGCTACCGCGCCTTCAGCCGCAAAGTTCTCACCGAATTGCCGCTGCTCGAAAACTCCGACGATTTCGTCTTTGACAATCAAATCCTCGCGCAGTGCGTCTACTTCGGCTTCCGCATCGGAGAAGTTTCCTGCCCTACGAAATATTTCGAGGAAGCATCGTCGATCAACTTCCGCCGCAGCGTGAAATACGGATTCGGAGTGTTAGCCACCACGTTGCAGTTCGCCCTGCAGAAAGCAGGGCTGATCCAGTTGCGCCGCTTCAGCCCGCAAGGCCGCAAACTTGAATCCGGCCCCGCTGCCCCCTACTACGTCCGCCAACCCGAAACCGCCCGCCCCGCATAACCCCTGAAAACAACAATGGCACAAGAAGACGGGATTTTCCTCCGTGTTCCCCCCTGTGCCCTCTGTGTTTAAGATTTTCTCTTTCGCGACAGCCATCCCAGTACTTTGCTAGCGAATTCGTCGGAAAATCCAAACCGAGCTTTGGCTCGCGAGTAAAGATCGACAGCTTTTTTATCCAGCCAGATCATCGCCTTTTTTTCCCACCCGTCCTGCGGACGCGCGAAATAATCCGTGGAGTGCGCCGTAAGTTTCGCATCGGGCTCGACCGTGTAGTAATAAAGCGCAAGGCTCTTGCGGGTTTGGCCTTCGGGACAAGTCAGGGGATCGGGGAAGCCGTGCAGCGATCGTTCATCGGTGGTGAAAATCAGCGCATGATTGAGCAGCGGCTGATACTTCGCGCCGCATCGCGCCATCTTCGGCTCCCACAACTCAATCGCACCGCCCCACTGTTCTTGCCACCCAGGATTCAAATACACAATCAAGTTCACGCGGCGATGATAGTTGGTATGGAAGTGGTGCATGGAAAAATCCGTATGCACGTTCAAGTAGCCGCCGGGCCCGGATTGATGCAACCCTCCGCCCTCCAGCATGGGATCGGAAATTAATCCCGGGATTCCTGTGAGTTCAGAAATCCACGCCACAAACTCCGGCGAGTTCAATTCTTCCGTAACGGCCCTGAGCGTAGGCGGAAACAACTCCCGCTTCGCCATGCCCAGCTTGTTTTCGTTCGCATGTTTGTACTGCGTCCAGGCCTCGCTGCCCGCTCTGGGGAATTCTTCGGCCATCGCAAGCGCCGTATCCGCCTCAAGAAAATCCTCAAGCAAAATATGCGGACAAGGCCAGTTCTCGCCATACCTCTTGGCCAGCGTAGGCACGTCATCCCACCTTTCGTAGGGAAACAGCCGAACCGCCTGAATCGCCCGCGCAGTAGACATTAGCCAAAATCTCCTGGAACGCCTTTAAGATTGTATCTGATCTGACCGCGAAATCGCCGACTCGCCAGAGCTTCACGGCAATCGGCAAACGCGCACCACTTCATTCTCGTAAGGACACTCAATCCCCGCCACCGGCTGTTGCGTAACAATCCAACTCACGCCGTACTTACTCTTCAAGCGCTCAAAATCAGCCGCCGCAAAACTATTCCACGGAGTCTGCGCCTGCACCTGCTCCCACCACTTTTCCGCCAATGGAGGAAACATACTCACCGCGCCGCTATCTTTGGTGTCGTCGGCCAAACGGCTTCTCTCGGCCAGGCAGCGGAACCCGATTTCATCTTCTCCCGCTAGTTGCATAAAGCGTGGGTCTAATGCAAACACCACATCTACCGGGGTGTTGTCACGCACCCAAACAAATGACTGGGCCCAGGGATTTTTTGGCACGGCTCCCGGCCACTCAATATGCGCACTCTGCGGAAACAATTCCCGCTGCGCCACAAACATTCCCGCGCCGAGAGGAACAAACAAAATCAGCCATCGCCAGATTCGATTCTTCAGCAGATACTCGCCCGCCAATCCTCCCATAACTACGAACAACAAAATGTAAAGCAGATGCAGGCTGCGCAACGGTTGCAGCCGCGCCAGACTCTCAAACCGCGGCGGAAGATCGACAACCAGCGCGGCAACGAAATAAATCGTCCCATAAATCGCGAGTGCTTTGCACAATCGGCCCAGCGCCTTCCGCTCCTGCCGAACTGCGATGCGATAAAACCACCACAGCAACGCAATCGGCGCCACAATTCCCAGCCACTCATACCACTCCCACCGCTGGATGTAATGAAATCCGTGCCGCAAAGCAGCCTGGTGATAGGCCGGCGAAGTCGGAGGATCGAGCGAAATCCCGAAAGGCAACAGGAAACAAACGCCAAGTGCCGTTCCTTGCGACAAATACCTCCGGCGATTTTCCAACAGATCAATCACCCACAACAGCGCACAAAACGAAAACGAAAACGCCGCCATCAGCGGATGCACGCTCGCGGCAAACATCAGCCACAAAATCGCGCGAACATATTTCTTCCGCAGGCACTGGGTAGCCGCAAACACCGCGCAGAATGCCGCCAGATTCCGCGGGTTCAAATACTGGTCCATGATGTAAAGCGCCGTTCCAGCGACCGGAATTGTGAACAGCGCGGCAATCAAACAAACTCCGCCCCACCGCGCACGCTGATTCGCAAACAGAATCCCGCCCAACTCCCAACACGCCAGCAGCAGCAGGAACATCGATGCCACATGCCACACAAAAATCCCCGCCGCAAACGGCACGTACGAAACTCGCAGCGAAAGCGCGATTAAATTAGGGAAAAACGTCAGGCTCGCGTGCGATGCAAAAAACTCGCGCCCCACAGGAAACAGTTGCGGATTCAGGAATCTCTCCACGCTAGGCAGGTAAATTTCCGCATCTTCCGCATAGGGATGATATCCATGAACGAGCAATGCGACCGCCGTCAAAGCCAACAAACCCGCGACCGCCCGATAATTTTCGCTTCGAATTATCTTCCCCGATTCTCTGCGGCCCGTAGACCTGCATCCGTCCCTCAGATGCCGCCCGCCAGGGTGTAGCATCTAACCAACAAATGTCCGTTGCCGCTCCAGCCCGTTCCCGCCTCCGGCCCGACATGGCCGTCGGCGAAATGCTCAACTTCGCCTACGAGACTTTTTGCAGCAACAAAGCGCGCTTTATTCTAACCGCTCTGGGCATGGTGATCGGCACAGCGTCTCTGATTCTCGTCGTCACCATCGGCATGACCGGACGTCAATACGCTCTTAGCCAGATCCAAGCCATCGGCACCAATGAGATCTGGGCCGAATACCAGGGCGGTGCGCAACACATCAGCAGTTCCACTCCCGACCCGCTGACCATCGAAGATCTCGACGCCGTGCGCGAGCAGGTTCCCGGCATCGTCGCCTCTTCTCCAATCGTCCAACTCTCAGACCGCATTCCCGCGGGCAACGGCAAAGAAAAAGACGTCACCATCCTCGGCGTTTCTCCCGAGTATTTGCGTGTCCGCAACCTCGTCATTCCTACGGGCCGCTTCTTCGATCGGGAAGATTCTATGGCTCACAACAAAGTCGCCGTGATCACCGATAAGATGGCGATCCAGTTCTACGGCTCGGCCACGGCCGCAGTCGGCAAGATCATCAAACTCACCGGACTTCCCTTCACCGTCATCGGAACCTTCCGCGAGCGCGTCGAAACCTTCGGCCAGACTGAGATCGAAGACAACACTCTGCTGATTCCCTATTCCGTGAGCCGCTACTTCATGGAAGTCCCCACGCTGAAGCTAGCCTACTTTTCCATGGCCGACGCCGCCATGGTGCCGCCCGCCACCGTAGAGATCAAGCGAGTCTTGCAGTCGCGCCACCGCCCCGAATCCGTCTACAACGTGCAGAATCTCACCGCAGTCCTCGCCATGATGGACCGCATCGCCACCGGCCTGACCTGGGTGCTGTTACTGGTGTCGATGGTGACCTTGGTGGTCAGCGGAATCGGCATCATGAACATCATGCTGGCCACTGTGACGTCGCGCATCCGTGAGATCGGCGTGCGCAAAGCCATCGGCGCCACCAATCGGGAAATTCGCTTCCAGTTTCTCGCCGAAGCCGTTCTCATCTCGCTCATCGGCGGCTTCGCCGGCATCGTCATCGGCTACGCCTTGCCTTATTCCGTCCGCTTCTTTACCGACTACCACATCCCAATTTCCGGTCTCTCGGCAATCATCGCCATCGTAGTCTCGTCGATCGTCGGCATCATCTTCGGCACCGTCCCCGCCGCCCGCGCGGCGCAACTCGATCCCGTGGAAAGCCTGCGCTACGAATAAATAAACTTTTCGTGTCGAAGCCTAAACTAAGGTGAGGTCGGGGATATTTCTGGAAGTGGGCACGATTCAACGTCATACCGAGGGCCGTGCGACAATGTCACTGTTTAGAAAAGGCACTTGAATCGGCCCGCGCGCGGTTCGCAGTGACTGAGGAGTTGGGGAATGAAGAATCCCGTTCGGTTCCTGCTGCATGTGCCCGTTCCTTGGGTGTTCGTGCTGACCTATCTCCTTGGTGTAGTCCTAGAACATGTGCATCGTAGCACCATCTCTCCAACGGCGACCTTGGTTAGTACGACTGCCGGAGCTGGGTTATTTGCTATGGGTGCCGTCATTGCGGGCTGGGGCCTCGTGCTTTTCCGTAAAGCTAAAACCACAACGGTTCCGGGTAAGTTATCGGGGAAATTGGTGACGTGGGGACCCTATCGCTTCACCCGAAACCCAATGTATGTAGGCCTTATCCTGGCCTACCTTGGAGAAGCGGGATTAATGAAACAAATCTGGCCCGTCGTTCTTCTCCCCTTCACGGTTGCCTACATTAACTGGACCGTGATTCCGGTCGAAGAGGCGAAGTTAGAAGAAGCCTTCCACGACGAGTACAAACAGTACCGATCGCAGGTGCGGCGCTGGTTTTAGGAAACACGGGGGCACGGTTCGCCAAGATGAACTCACGCCAGGAGCCGAAGAGCTAGGCGTTATATTCTTCGCGCCGCCAGAGCGAAAGCCCATCGGCGCCGCGCGCCAGCACGTCCAACGTCGCCGGCTGTTTCGACGGTGCGAGCACTTGCGCTGGATCGGCTGCCCCGATCTTTACAGGCCCCGACTTGTCGCCGGTCAGAATTGGCTGGTTGGGCGTTGGTTTCGTAGGCATACCCGGTGATCGTCCTGCTGCGCATGTCGACGTTGACCCAACCGTAGTGAGTCTGCCCGCTGATCTGAAACTTCACGCCGAGAAACCGGTTGTAGATGCCGGCCCAGGGGCCTCGACCTCGGCTGGAGCACGCGACGCCGCAGGTGCCGGAAACCAGGACCATGGCTGCTAAGCTCCTGAACTGGTCTTTGGGGCCGACGCGCACGCCCCAGGGCAGAGCCGCCGCCGAACTCATGATCTCATTGCGGGAAACACCGCGGACTGCAACGTAGGTCCCCTAAATGAAGTTCCCGGAGCCCAAATCTCTCCATGCAAAGGCGATGTCCGGAATGCCATCCCCGTTGATGTCCAACGGCACGCTGTCATGAATGACCAGCCGTTGATTCGCTGGAGTGTAGACGATCTTAGCTTCCGCGGATGGAGCGACGGCGAGCATGGCAACGCCAGCGGCGCTGGCGGCCGTGACGTAGGTCGCGAGGCGCTGATTCAGTTTGGCATTGACGGCAGACGCGGAGCCCAGAGTGGTGGTCTTCGAGTAAGACATGTAGTGTCCTCCATTTGAAAGTGCCGCTTAAGGGGCCGCGCACAAAACGAAGCTTGTCAACGTAAACGGTTTAAGGGGGAGTGTCGTTCTGTCACTACTTTTGGATGGCAATTCTACCATCTGAGTCGGGCGCCCGTCAGTGAACCTGTTTAGGCTAACGAATAGATGGCGAAGGGAAATTGCGGCATGGCCCAAGCTAACGAGAATGGGCGTGTCGTTGTGAGAAAGTTGCCGCCAACAAAACCAAAGGGCCGTCCCGTGGCGATTGGCCCCAAGGCGGTGAGTGCATCGCCAACCGATCCGACCTTCGTGGCACCTCCCGGGGGAGCACCAGCTTACGACGGTTTTGTGCCGTAGCACTCATCGACCGAGCCTCCCCTGGTCCCACGTATCAAAACGTGTGATGGCCTGATAACGTCAACCGAATCAAAATAAATTGTTGCGCACGAGTATCATCAGTCAGATAACCGCACCGCTACTGACACTCAAACGAGGGCGTTGGCACCGGGGAGTACTGATGACGAACGAAGCACCAATGTTTGAAATTCCGGACACCTTGAAAGCGCGCGCATACGTAGGCCGCAACCCGAAATTCCCGGACGCTTTTATTAAGCTACTAGACCTGTCCAATAAATGCTTTGGGCGACAGTTCAACCCAAAGAACCAGATTGAAAACATTTGCTTCGGGCTAGGTCACACCTCCAGGCAGGACTTTCTCGAAGTCGCCTTTCTCGCAATCAACGCCTACGGCGACGGGGCGACAAAGATACTTCGTTGCCTCTACGAGCGAGCAGTCACAATCGAATACCTCATGCAGAATCCCGAGAAGATCAACCGCTTTCTCCAATTTGCTACGATCCAAGAAAACAGAGCCGTGGAGGCCACGCTCAAACAGGTTCCTGAGGCGCAGATCGACGTCACGTTAGGACCGGAAAACACCGTGGCAGAAGTCCGTAAGCGTTACGAGCAGTACAAGGGCAGCTTCAAAGCGACGGCATGCCCAGCCTGTGGAGTGAAAACCCCACCCTCGTGGGACGTTGACCTCGTCACGATGGTCCAGCGTGTGGGAGGAATTTACGGCAAGGTTTTCCTGCTCGCATACACCAACCCCAACTTCAGAATTCACGCCACACTCGCGTCCGCCAATCAGCACGACGAAGAACGAGAGCAAAAGGATGCCGACACGGCGATGATGGTCGCCACCGAACTTTTCCTCGCGGTGATGAGAGCGCAGAACTCCCTCTTCTCGTTGAAGCTGGACGCGGATATCGATGCCTGCACAAACGACCTGCGGGACGCCCAAGCGCAAGCCCTTTCACCCACCTAGAAAACCTTTGCTGCGCTCGCACGTTCGGTTGACGATAAATCGCTATTACGCTCATTGACCGTGCGTCCCCGGTTTCGGATCAAAACGTGCAATCGCCTGTCAACAGCAGTTGACTCGCTCCCACAATAGTATTCAGTCGTTTGTTCTCGGTGAGCCTGGGTTACTGCCCATCTATCATCAAGTGGATCTCTTTCATTTCCTTAATTTCCGTGATCACAATCGCATGCGTCCCTGTCCGCTCAAATACGGTCCCGCTAGCCCGCACGTATTTGCCGACGAATGGCATCAGTTCCTGCCGCTGATCCGTGTCCGGCATTTTGTCGGAGATGGGGAAATACAAGTGACCATCCTTGGTCAGAATAACGAGCGGCGAACCACCCCTCACGCATTCCCTCACGCATTTGAGACTTCGGTTAGTCGCAGTTCCATCCAGGTTTTGAATGGGACAGGCAACATCCCGAACCAAGCCCTCGATGGTGGCTTGCGAAGCATTCGCCCGGTCGCCGGCCATGGAAGTTTTCTGCGGGGAGTGAGACGCCGCCAGGACCGAGACTATCCCGCAGCCTGCGAGCACGCAAACACTCAAGAATCGGGTCATCGGTTCTCCTTTTCATTGGGCATTGCACACCCTGCAGCGAGCGTCGTCAAGATGTAGGGTTTTGCAATCCCGCCTGGCCAATTGGCTAATTGTTGTAATTCACAGCGTTTTAATTTTTGAACCGTCTGCGCTACCATCGGGTTCGCAGTCAGAAGGAAACTACGATGCGCTGGTACCACTACGTGGCCTACTTTTTCGGGGGCGCATTCCTCGCGAACGCTCTGCCCCATCTCGGCAACGGAATCTCGAGACACGCCTTCCAGAGTCCCTTTGCATCACCGCCTGGGGTAGGCTTGTCCTCCGCGATGGTCAATGTCCTATGGGGCCTCTTCAATCTCGCCGTCGGCTACCTGCTTGTCTGTCGTGTGGGCAGCTTTAATCTGCGCAAGACCCAGCACGCGCTTGTCCTCGGGGCGGGCATCCTCATCGTGTCGCTCATGGATGCCCACGCGTTCGCACGACTCCACGGGGGCCTGTGATCCTGCCTTTTCTTCTGGACATCTCGGGTTCAATCTTGATTACAACGGTTTGGTCTCGTGCGACGCTTCCGAGGCCAGGCTAGCGCCACCCGAGAAGAACTGCAGTATACGCAGGCACGGTGACCTGGCCCTTGGTGCGGGGCAGAACAGCTTCGAATCGTACTTCGGTCTGCGATGCGATGGACGGAGCGGAAAGGCGCCGTTCCTCGGTGACCCGATGCCCCAGTTCCCCAGGCAATTTGACTGACAACGAAGCCGCACCCTTGTTGATCAGGGCCAGCAGCTTCTCGTGGTCCCGCTGGGCGTAGTAGCACGTAACGTTCTGTGAGGTCGCCAATGTGCACGCCAGAAACTCTGCGCCTGCGAACTGATCCGCGAATTGCATGCCAAAGTACAGGGGACGTAACTCCGTTGAGAGGTCCGGACCTATCGCAATCGGGGTATAGTAGCCGTCGCCGCCGCCATGCAGATTGACCCCGCAGTATCCCGCGCAGGCACAATGCAGCATGTAATCCGCTCCCCACAACGCGGAGGCAAACGCGTCACTCACATCTGGCTTACCGCCCCCAAAACAGGAGTTTCCCTCAGTCATCCGGTACGGCAGATTCGAGATTGTAACTGCCTGATGAATCTGTTCGATCTGGTGTTCCAACCGCTCGTTGGGCCCAAGAAGCATGGCTGCATTCATGCGCGGATCCTGCGCCGGGCCCATGGCGTAGAAATGACTGGATAGAAAAATCGCGTCGTTGTCCTTACGTTCGGCAAAACGGAGCAGCCAGTCCAGATTTGTGGCCACATCCGGCCCCCCAAACTTCGCCGCCGGAACGGATCTGCGCACCGCCTCGACAAACTTACGATACTCCTTGAAATACGCATCGAAGTTGTACGAAGCGTCCCGAAACTGCGGCATCGCGTGGAACTGGTCATCTTCATTGCCGATCTGAAAACACAGCAGGCGATCTCCCATGATCTTAGCCACCAACGCGGCTTCGTCTTGCGCGCGCTTCGGTGAGCCTGATCCGAAGCAGAGACCATAGATCAGTCTCCAGTCGGTGGCATCCAGGAAGCCTTTCAGATTGCGGATGGCCTCGGGTGTAATCGCCCCGCCCTTGTTTTCACGGACACTGGGATCGGTTAATTTCCATTCCCAATAGCTCTTACCCTTCTCGACGCCTGCCCGCTGTCGAGGAGAATCGAAGTCGCTGTTTAGACCCTTCCAGCGTGTCACGTCGCTCAAGTGTCCTCCGGCCCGCAGAATTCCATGGGAGCTCAGCTTCGTGTAAGCCTCAACGAGGGTGACATTGGTCACGGAGAAGTATGCCGGATTGTAGAGCTGAGGCTGCTCAAAGCTGATTCCTGTGTAATCTTTCGGCATCGACGCCAGCTTCTTGCCTGAAATGCTCAGCTCCGCTATCGAAGGCTCATCCATGAAGGCAAATACGAGAGAAGGGGTACTGGTCATACCAGCGATCATGAGAGTTTGTTTTAGAAATGACCGTCTCTGCAAGTGGGCCTCGTAGATTGCAGTTTATAGCTTCCGTCCGTTCGCAACCGAAGCTTCGGTGAGTTTTTCCTGGACCGT
This sequence comes from Candidatus Sulfotelmatobacter sp., assembly GCA_036513255.1. Taxonomy (GTDB): domain Bacteria; phylum Acidobacteriota; class Terriglobia; order Terriglobales; family Acidobacteriaceae; genus Sulfotelmatobacter. Next base: position 40,953 of record DATBZH010000077.1, read on the forward strand.
GCTGCCCTGTATTACGGGGTCGCATACGGTCGCTTCGTCGGCGAGTAGCCGAGCCTTCGACACTATCGGTTCTTCGGTAGCGAGGATGGCGGCAGCGAGGCTTAATGCATGTTTTGGCAAGAAAATCTGTCATTTCGACCGAACCGGAGCGCAGCGACGGCGAGCGGAGAAACCTGGGGGCTGGCCTATCTTTAGATTTGTTCTCCTTTGACTTGTGCGCCCCACAAAATTGGTTGCCCCACCTTGCGCGGTTTTCGGAAGGATTTCTTAACCGAGCACTACCACGTCTGAGGCTGCCGGGCCAGAGAACGTCAGAACGGGCGCGTCCAAACATTTCCAGCTGGGTGATCCCAAGTGATTGTGTTAGGAACATGGGTTTGCGGATTGAGACTGATCGTTCCCTTGTATTTCAGGTTTCCAGGCCAAGTAACTTCAATTGTCATTGGTCCTGTAAACGAACCTGATCCAGCCCCTGCCGAGCCGCCAGTGATGTAGAGAGTGTCCCCGTGTTGGTCGATCTTGTAGATGTTTGATTTCCAGAATCCCCAGATGACAACTCGACCCTTGCTCGTCGATGCGCAGTAATTGTCGTCCACACATGAATTGTTGACCTGTCCGTTCTGGCACTGTTGGGAGAAATATCGCTGTTGAGGAGCGCAGATTGCCTTGTCGGTTCCTCCGCACGGACTATGGCCGAAGTAGTGACAGCCCGGGGCAGCGGGCTTGTCTTGCCCGTGCATAGCAAGCGCGATGAACGAAAGAAGAGCAGCGAGTATTGTTACTCTCGAAAATCTCATAAGATTGGCCCCTGTTTGGCTAAGCATGCTATCACGAAACAATCGCCTTCGTGTGCAGACTATTCTTCAAGCCAAGTCACCTGGGGGCGGGTGGCCTAGGTTTTGATCTCGCTGGCATCACCAATACAGTGGGCTGGGGGTTGGCCCATCTTTGATTTGTTCTCCTTTGACTTATACGCCACCACAAAATTGGCTGCCCCACCTTCCGCGGTTTTCGGAAGGTGGGCATCACGAACCCTGCCACTACTCTCACGGAAACGCTCACCAGCAACAACTTCCGAATCGTCCAGTGAAGGCGAGCGAGCAAGGAAATCTGTCGACCGAACCGGAGCGCAGTGACAGCGAGCGGAGAAACCTGCTGTGTTGCAAGAAGCACCACGGAAGCCACAAGGCTGAATGCTAATTGCTAATTGCTAACCACCGACATCCCACCCGCCGAAAATCCACAACCCCTCTGTGACATCTGACCTTGTTCCCCACTCCCGACTTGTTCCATTATTGCCACGCACATCCCGCAGATCTCCCGCGCAGCGGCGAGAACAGAAGAGGTCCTAAGTCCTTTCGTTCGCGGATTTTGACCTCTAACCCCTTTGCCCTGCGGATTTTGCGAGGCCGAACCCTGCTTAACTCAGTGATTCCACTCGGTCAGAGGGGGAGGGGGTGGAGTATTAAGAAGGTAAACAAATTCCCGAAACGCCACATTCATGAAGACCGCAAGCAAGAAAATAATTTCTGGGCATCGCAACTTCGTAACTGTCGACAGCGCTGGCATGTCCCGCCGCCATCAGCTACGATTGTCTCATCGTTACGCGGGCCGGTTTGCCGCCCGGTGGGATTCTTTCGTGGGGACATTCGGAGAAAAATTTCGCGAAGAGCGCGAGCGGCGCGGCTTTACGCTCGATGACATTTCCAATGTCACCAAAATCAACTCGCGCATGTTGCAGGCCATCGAGCAGGAGCATTTCGACGTACTTCCCGGCGGTGTCTTCAACAAAGGCTTCGTCCGCGCCTATGCCAAGGTTCTGGGGTTCAACACCGAAGAGTCCATCACGGGATATCTAGCGGCCCTCCGCCAGGCGCAACTCGACGCTCAAAACCTGGCATGGGACCAGGCGCCGCAGCGAACAGCTACCTCGCACATTGCGCAGGGGCGCACGAAGGCTCCAGTAACAGAAAGTTTCAAGCTGCCAGAACAGTCCTCGCCGCCGAACTTGAAATGGACCAATATCAAACCCGTCGTCGGGGGTGGAGCAACGGCACAGCCGCTGACTCCGAAACCGTCGCTTCAAGAGTCTCCGCCAGCGCAAGCGACATTGCAGGAATCGCAACCGCTAAACTCGAAAGTTCCGCCCGCGCTGGTCCGGCCTCCGACGGTCCAGCTGCCAACCGTGCAGCCACCCACAGTCCAGCCACCAACGGTCCAACCACCGCCGCTGTGGGTCTCACCACCTTCGGCCCCGCCATCACTGCCCAAACCACCTGCAGTTTCGCCGTCACCATCGCAACCAGTTTCTTTACCTGTCTCATCGCTTCCGCACGAAGTGCCTGAGCAACCCTCGACCTCTCAAATTCAACAAGCCGGTCCCCAGATTCCGGTCGAGCAACCGGCGCCAAAGCTGCAGACTGCAAGCAGTGTGCCCGCCGCGCCGCAGAAAAAATACGCCGCGGCAGCCGTAGCCGTTCCCCTGCAAAACGCAACCAGTGCGCCCTGGAAGATCCCAATCCTGATCCTAGCCGTCGGAGTAATCTTCATCGCGGCCCTTCTATGGAGCCGCCATCCTCGGCAAGCGGCAACCCCGCTGACGCAACCTGCAAAGACGGAGCCTGTAAACATAAATGCGTCTGCAAGCCAGGGCGCTGCGACTGCCAGCCCTGCACAGTCGGGTTCGTCAAGCGCGACAGTTTCCTCCGCCACGGGCGGCGCGACTCCCGCAAAAACTCCCGGATTGGACGCCGGTAATTCGGCGGTGGAACCCTCATCATCAGTCACAACTCACGCGGCCAAGGCAAAAGCGCAAGCTCCGCCTCCCTTTCGTCTGGCGATTCGCGCCTCGGAAAATTGTTCGATCTCGATCAGTGCCGATGGAGAACTGGTCGCTCGCGAGAATCTCATCGCTCCAGCCAATACGAGCGTGAAGGCGAGCCATGAAATCGTGGTGCAAGTCAGCAACCCAGCCGGAATAAGTTTCAGCTGGAACGACCACCCAGTCCCCGCGCAAGCGTCCGAAGCAGGAGCCGCAGCAAAGACCTTCATCTTCGACAACACCGGACTGCGAACAACCCCTGAAAAAGCTGATCCCATTCGCCAGTAACGCGAGTGATTTTGCCGCGCGCCGCATCCTTTTGCGGTACATTGGCATCGTATCGTAGCTTCTAATTTCGGTTGCGAGGTAAATATGATGAGCGCGATGAAGGCAATTCGAAATGTGTTGGGGACTGCGGGTTTGCTCTTTGCAGGGTATGTGTTTGTGATGTCCATCAAAGACTCTATCCGATACATCAAGATCAGCACGATGTAATCGCTCGATGACTTAGCCCGTACGGATATCGCAGCAGCTTGCTGGCCTGGTTGAGCTATTTGAGAACTGAATGCTTCGCTAGTCCATCTTTCACTCGCGAGCCACTGGTTTTCGTCTTTCGCTTCCCTTAGCACGACGAAGCTTCCTGAGAACGAAAAATTGGATAGAATACGCAGCTATGATGGCTTGCGTCGCCGCGCGCACGCCAGCCCATAAAGTATCTTTATCGCGTTCTCCGGAGCAGGCGAGTGGCTCACACTGCGAATACGAGCAAAAGCACGCTGCGATCTGCAGAACCAATCTCTGAAATCTACGTCCTCTGGATAACCGCCGGCCTCGGCTGTGATGGGGATACGATTGCCATGACCGCAGCCACGCAGCCCAGCATCGAAGATATTGTTCTGGGAGCAATGCCGTGGATCCCCAAAGTGCATTTTCACAATCCCTTTCTCGCGCTTGAGAACGGCGACGATTTTCTTCGTCCCTTTCATCTTGCCGCCGAGGGCAATCTCGCTCCCTTCATTCTGGTAGTCGAAGGCTCGATTCCCAACGAGCACAATAAGGGGGAAGGCTACTGGGCTTCGATGGGCACGGACCAGAAAACCGGCCAGCCGATCACAACTTGCGAATGGATTGACCGGCTTGCGCCGCGCGCCTGGGCCGTTGTGGCGGCAGGAACCTGCGCTACTTATGGCGGCATCCACGCCATGGAGGGCAATCCAACCGGCTGCATGGGTTTGGCGGATTATCTGGGATGGCAATGGAAATCGACAGCCGATATTCCTATCGTCTGTGTGCCCGGATGTCCGGTTCAGCCGGACAACTTCATGGAGACGCTTCTCTACCTTCTGTACATGGCCGCAGGCCGAGCCCCCATGATTCCGCTCGATGACGCGTTGCGACCCACGTGGCTGTTCGGCGCGACGGTTCACGAAGGCTGCGATCGCGGCGGCTACTACGAGCAGGGCGAGTTTGCCGAGGAGTACGGATCGCCACTGTGCATCGTGAGACTCGGATGCTGGGGACCGGTGGTGCAGTGTAACGTGGGCAAGCGCGGGTGGATGGGAGGCATTGGCGGTTGTCCCAACGTAGGCGGCATTTGCATCGGTTGCACGATGCCCGGCTTCCCGGATAAATTCATGCCTTTTATGGATCAACCTCCGGGCTCGTTATTGTCCTCCAATGCTGTAATGACTTATGGCAGAGCGATCCACGCGCTGCGCAGGTTTACGCAATCGTCATTGAACAAAGAACCAAGCTGGCGGCGCAAGACTGTCCAGCACCACGCGCAGACGAACACACAGACGAGCGCATAGCCCATAGATAGTTGATTTACGTGAGGTGGCCATGATCCCCATCGGGAGCGCCGAATCAACTGCGCAAGCTCCTGTTTTGGAGTCGAACGAATCGGCCACGATAAGCCCCGCCGAGGCAGAAACGCTTCTCATCGATCTTGCCGCCGTATTTCTGAGCAACTCTCCCCAGCAATCCGATTCGGCCCATCTGAACAGAACGGAAGACCGCGAAGAAACTCCTGAAGACGAGCAGTTGCCGAACGTCGATGCGATCTACCGCGCTTTAGTCGAGCAGATTCCCGCCGTCGTTTTCATGGCCCACCTGGATCGTGGCATCGGCGAAGCCTATGTCAGTCCACAAATTGAGGACACTCTGGGTTTTTCCCAGGAAGAATGGCTGGAAGATCCTATTCGCTGGTATCAACAAATCCATCCGGACGACAAGCAACGCTGGAGCGTCGAAGCGGCGCAAATGTTCCTTTCCGGCACGCCGCTGCGCTCCGCTTATCGCGTCATGGCGCGGGACGGGCGCGTCGTCTGGTTTCACTGCGAAGCCAAGATGATCCGCCGGAAAAATGGGCGACCGTGGTTTATTCACGGCATCGCCTTCGACATCACAGAACTCAAGCGCGCGGAAGAAGCATTGCAGGAAGAACGCAACGTGGTGTCGGCAATCCTGCACACCGTCGGCGCGCTGGTTGTGGTTCTCGATCCTGAAGGCCGCATCATCCGCTTCAATCGCGCCTGCGAACTGATGACGGGATACTCGTTCGTCGAAGTTCAAGGAAAATTTATCTGGGACTTGTTTCTGCTGCCCGACGAGGCCGAGCGGTTCAAAGCTTCTCTCCAGGCTGCCCGCGCCGATCAGCGTCCTCAGGAATATGACAGTTGCTGGCTCAGCCGGGACGGCAGGCAAAGAACAATCGCATGGTCCACAACGGTTCTTCCCGGCGCCGGCGAATCGGCATCTTACGTCATCGCATCGGGGATCGATATTACCGAGCGCAAACACATGGAGAAAGCAATTCTGGAGATCAGCGCCCGCGAGCAGCGCCGTATCGGGCAGGATCTGCACGACGGTCTTGGTCAGCATCTCACCGGAATTGCTTTCATGAGCAAGGTTCAGGAACAGAAGCTGGCCGAGAAAGGCCTTGCCGAAGCGGCTGAGGCGGCGCGGATCGTCGGCCTGGTCAATGAAGCCATCCATAGGACCAGAGAACTGGCGCACGGCCTGCTTCCCGTCGGTTCGGACGCCCAAGGCCTTATGTCGGCTCTCAAACGATGGGCCGCCGAGGTGGAAACCCTGTTCCACATTTCCTGCCGTCTGCAAATTGACGAGCCAGTTCTCATTGATGATGCCAACGTATCGACACATCTCTACCGTATTGCGCAGGAGGCAGTTAATAATGCGATTCGCCACGGACAAGCAAAGCACGTCGTCATCAATCTTTTTCCCGGCGATGATTACGGTATCTTGAAGATCGAGAATGACGGTTGCAGCCTGCCCGAACCTGCCCCAAGCGGCTCCGGCATGGGAATGCAAATCATGAACTATCGAGCGCGAATGGTCGGCGGGTCGTTGAAGGTGGAAAGCGGCAGAATTCACGGGGTCACGATCACGTGCCAGTTTCCGCTGTCCAGTAAAGATAAGCGGCTGGTAAAGGATGCCAATGATTACTAAGCAGGACGCTCACGTTTTTGCCGCAAGAAAGAAAACCGTATTCGTGGTCGACGATCACCCTATCGTCCGCCAGGGATTGGCTCTGCTGATCAACCGGGAATCCGATCTGACTGTCTGCGGTGAGGCCGAAGAAATGCATGCGGCGTTGTCGGCGATTCCCCTTGCCAAGCCCGACATCCTGATTGTGGACATCTCGCTCAACGGCCCGGACGGATTGGAACTGCTCAAGAACATTCGCATCACGTCTCCGCGCCTGCCCGTGCTGATTCTCTCCATGCACGACGAATCCATCTATGCGGAACGTGCCTTGCGCGCGGGCGCCAATGGTTACATCATGAAACAGGAAGCCACCGAGAAAGTGCTGGTGGCGTTGCGCCGCATCCTGAGCGGCGAAATTTATGTCAGCGGCAGAATCGCCAACAGCATGTTGCAGCATTACGTCCACGGCGCTAGTCCATCTCCGCAGTCGTCGATCTCCGAACTCACTGATCGTGAGTTGGAAGTCTTCCGCCTGATCGGCGAGGGCCACGGCACCCGCCAGATCGCGGAGGCGCTGCACCTCAGCGTGAAAACCGTGGAGTCGTATCAGGCGCACATTAAAGAGAAGCTTTCTCTGCGCAGTGCGCGGGAGTTGGTGCAGCATGCGGTGGAATGGAATGTAAGGGAGAAGACGGCGTGAGCTCGCTTGATTTCCAAATACCGTCTTAGCATTTTCGTCCTCACAGTTTCGCGTCCCTAAGTTTTATGCTCGCTGTCTGGAGCTTGTAGAGGATCTGCCCCGCTTGTTTAAGGTCGATTTTGCCCTCAAGCAGCCGTATCATGGCTTCCCGTATGGCGCGCTGCACGGACTGCACATCGTCCAACGGGGCGGATTCAAACCATCTCTGCCGCGCGCGCTCCGCGTTTTTTCTGGCGTCGCGCGCGCCTGCCAGACGATGGCAATAGCAATATCGCGTGCCCCGCATGGCGGGGGAACCGCAGCGGGTGCCTTTCTCCAGCCAGTGCTGACATAGCGGGACGGTAGCTGTTGCCATGTGGCTCTCCAATTACGGTCCAATCTCTCCGGATCGTCGGTTGCGTGCGGCAGGCGGTTTGGTGGCGGCGGCTTTCAGCTAGCGCGCCCTCCCCCCGTACTTTCGCAAGTGCTCTAGAATCATGGGCCTTGCGGGGTAATAATATACTTGGCAAAACAAGGGATTAGGGGTACGCTGGAATCCTGCCGTGACGGGGGATCGGCGGCGCTATTTCTTCGGTCGCCTTTTCTCTTCCCGCTCGTTCTTCTCTGCTTGTTCCCGTTTCACAATCTCTTCTTTCGACACCGTGAGCACGCGGCGCATCGCGTTGTCGAACCTCTGGAAGTCGGTATTTCCGGGAACGTGCGGCGCTGGTAATGGCTTCATCGCCCTTCACGATATGCCTTTTAAGGAAACAGCGCAATGCTGTCGTTCGCCCCTGAAATTTATTTCTTGTAAACAAGGTTCGCCCGCATCGGACGCAACGCCGAATCAATCCAAGCTATTAGTGGGGTATCACAGGATTTCCGATGCTTCTCCACAAGAATTTTGGCAACAACATACCTACCTAAAGCAAAGGAAACTTTAACGCGGATTTAGAATGCGGAAATCATCTCTTGTGGCGATTTTTCCGTGGCTTTAGTGTCCAGAGGAATGCCGCGGTTCCAGCAAAGATAATCCCCGCCGCCAAGTTGACTCGGTTTCCCCTCGGGAAACGGAACGCCCACTGCGCTGCGTATATGAAGATGAAGAACAGAGCTATCGGTACAGCAAAACTTCGCAGCTTCAGCTTCGGTTCACCTTCCTTCCACTGAACGTGCTTGTGGCGGTTCATCGATTGCGCTCGACGTCGCTCCCATCTCGCCACCAGTCAATCATGTCACAAAATCCTGGCTACGCAAAGCTGCTCAAAAAAAGCGCCTAAAGTTCTCTGGCCCGACCTTCCGGCAACGTTCGAGGGGACCATCTGAAACCGCTGGCCGTCATGGACGGTAGCCTTCTTGCTGCCGTGATTGTTGAATCCCAAGAATAAAAACCCGCCATCTGGGGGTCATTCTTTGGCTTTGGTTAGGCAGGTATATTATTGCCACCGCGCACGTATGCTTCGGTCTTGTTAACAAAGTCGTGCACGAAGCGGCGCTGCAAACCGTTGTCGTATGCCACAGCATCGTCGGTATAGACGTTGCTGCCAAACTTCACCTGCTTGAAAATCTCAGCCTGTAACGTTTCGCGTTTCACATCTGGCATGACCTTGGCGCGAACCTGTCGGTCTGTGCGATCTAGGATGCCCTGCACGATTGTCTTGCCGGACGCGCCGCCCTTCGCTTCGTAGCGGACTTTCTTGTCCTTGTGCATGTTCTTTTTCTGACCGCCGACAAAAGTCTCATCGACTTCAATTTCGTGACCTTCGCCGCCAATCTTGTTTAGCGGTCCATAGCCGTAATCTTCTTTCAGGGCAAGTCGCAGCCGCTGTAGCATGAACCATGCGGATTTTTGCGTGACCTTCAAGGCGCGGTGAATCTCCCAAGAGCTAATCCCGTTCTTGCAGTTGCAAAGCATCCACATAGCCATTAGCCATTTGTCGAGACTGATAGGCGAGTCCTCGAAAATCGTTTGCGTCTTCAAAGTGAACTGCGGCGCGGCGTGCTTGTCCCGGCAGTGCCAGCGGTTATACTTCGCTAGGAAGATGACGTTCCGACCATTGCAGCGCGGACATACAACACCGTCCGGCCAGCGACGGGCCACAAGATATTCGCGGCAGTTATCGGGAGAGGCGAAGTAGATGATTGCTTCTTGGAGTGTGGTCGGTTCCATGAACCGATACTAGGCAAATGAGTCTATTTTGTCAAGTATATTATTACCTTGAATCGTGCACTTGCGTATCGCGCTTTCGTCTCGCTAACGAAACCGTGTGCTCCGGGTGCTGGGGCAATGATGGAATGATCGGGCGTGGATCGCAAGGTCAGACGTCACAGTGGGGTTGTGGGAAATTAATCGCTAGTACGGGACGATCACCTGTCTCTTCCACCATTCGTGAATCTCGGTCTGTTCCACTTCGCGTTTCCCGGCACTGCTGTGCCGGGCTTTCACATGCCGCCACTGCGTAGACCTGAGTTTCGCAACAGCCTGCCTTGCCTGCGACGAAGCCCACCCTTCATAAAACGAAGGGTGGGCTCCATTGCAACATCCTGACTTTATTCCCTCCCGAACTATTTAGTTCTCTTTCTACTATTTGTTGTCGAGAGCACCGACCCGAGAACCTTCGCTGTGCAATGTAAAGCCAGTGATGTCGTTGACTACGGTCGAGGGGGGAGTGACGCCAATCACGACCGTGCGCAGTTCTGCACCTTGGTTGCCGAGCACGAAATAGAGCTTGAGGACGGCTCCGGTTGCGCCGGTGACGGGAGGCGCGGCGAAATGAATTTCGAGATTTCCCGTGCAATCCCGGTTGACCTTATAGGTTCCGGACTCATGATTCTGAAATCCGGTGTTGGGATCGACGGGTCCTGGCGTCGGTGACGTCGCTCCGTTTACCGTGTCCAGTACGTAATCGGTTTGCGTGAATTTGCCGCTGCCATCGAAATGTATCATGGCTAACCCTTGACGGGTTTCCACAGTGCCGTCGGCGTGAAAGAGTTGTCCGCTCACGGTTGAGGCGTACTCGGCGTCGAGCATGGAATCAGTGCAAGTTACGTTGCCGGCGTAGGCGCTCGGCCCAGCCAATAAGGAAAGCAGGCAAATCGCCGAAAGTGTAGCGATTTTGCCGGTCCAGGTTTTTACCTTCGACTTTGTTTCCTGGGAATGCGCAGCGCGCGCGGAAACGGAAGTGACGCATGTTGTTCTCATACCAACTCCTTTATAGAGACATCGTTTTGTTGTTGCGAAACGGGAAGAGTATGGTTGAAATCGAACTGGTAGTCTTTAGGATGGGCTGAAGAATTCTGAGAACTTCTGAGAGATTCTGAAACCAATATGCAAGGGTCTCAGGCTCACATTTACGAGTTTGGCGATTTCCAGATCGATGCCGGCAGATGTCTGCTGACGGGACGGGATGGCCGGGTCGTGCCGCTGACGCCCAAAGTCTATGACACGCTGTTTTATCTGGTCGAGCACCCGGAAGCCGTGCTGGATAAAAATACGTTGATGAAGGCAATCTGGCCAGACACTGTGGTAGAAGAAAACAACCTCAGTCAAAACATTTCCATACTGCGCCGTGTGCTGGGCGGGGAGCGGGCGGCGCATGTCTACATTGTCACGGTGCCGGGCTGCGGTTACCGGTTTGTCGCTCCGGTAAGAAAACACGCTCGGGCCGAGACGGCGGTTTCAATCCGAAGCATTGCGGTGCTTCCTTTCCAGCCGCTGGTAAAAGACGACCGAGATGCATCGTTGGAAATGGGGATGGCGGATACGTTGATCGCCAGACTAAGCGGTCTCCGCGACATGATCGTGCGCCCTATTAGCTCTGTCAGCAAATATGCGGGCCTGGGACAAGATGGGCTGATCGCGGGGCGTGAATTGGAAGTCGAGTCGGTGTTGGAAGGAAGCCTTCAACGCGCAGGTAACAAAATCAGGGTGACAGTCCGTTTATTGAATGTCTCCAACGGAGCGTCTTTGTGGGCCGGAACCTTCGACGAAGAGCTGACGGACATTTTTGCGCTTCAGGATGCGATTTCCGAGCGGGTAGTGCGAGCGCTGGCCCTGGAACTTAGCAGTGACGAAAAAGTGCGCCTGACCAAACACCATACGGAGAATAATGAGGCGTACCAGCTTTACTTGAAGGGACGATATTATTGGTGGAAGAATTCGCGGGAGGAGTTCAGCAAGAGCCGCGACTACTTTCACCGCGCGGTTGAGGTCGACCCCTCCTATGCGCTCGGCTATTGCGGGTTGAATAGTTATTACGGCTTTGGAGCGGCATTTGGCATGTTGCCGGCGGAGGAAGCATGGCCGAAGGCCGAATGGGCGGTCAGAAAGGCTTTGGACCTGGACAATACGCTGGCCGAAGCTCACCTCGGGCTGGCAGCGCTCCACATGGTGTACTACCTGGATTGGGCCGTCACTGAAAAAGAGGCCAAGCGCGCGATTGAGCTCAGTCCCCGCTTCGACGAAATACACTTCATGTATTCTTTTTTTCTCGGGGCGATTCGCCGGTTCGACGAGGCGATCATCGAAGGCAAGCTGGCACTGGCGTGTGATCCTTTCTCGGTGCGCATCAGCCAGCATCTGGGCAGCACTTTTTATCATGCTCGGCGCTACGATGAAGCGATCCGGCAATATCAGCAAACGCTCGAACTGGATCCGCACAATGCTTCCGTGCATGAGTCGCTGGGCGACGTCTATGAGCAAAAGGGCCATTACGACAAAGCGGTCGAACTTTGGAAAAAGGCCATGACTCTGGCTGGGGATGCGGAACTCGCTGCAATTCTCAGTTCGAGCGATGCGAGCCGCGATTTTAATACTGCTCTGCGAGCCGTGGGAATGAAGAGGCTTGAGCGGCTGACCGACATGAGAAATGGGGGCGATCACGTACCGGCGATAAATTTTGCCCGCGCTTACCTTCGGATGGGCGACAAAGAGCAGGCACTCGAGTGGCTCAAAACGGCCTGCGAAGAACGAAATGTCTACTCGCTAATGATTGGTAGCGATCCCTTATATGATCCCTTGCGCACAGACAGACGCTTCCTCAAACTGCTCAGGCGCATGAAGCTGCGGGCATGATTTTCCCGCATGGGGGTGGCCCTCTCAGGGAATCCCCGATCCCTTTCGCAGGTTTTCCCGGAGAAATAAATCAGGGCGCCTGCCCTTGTCCCTGCCTGATAATGCGCAGATTCTACCCTTGATTTGAATTTCTAATCGCTGCAATCAGAGTTTCTGCCGACCGCGCCGGCTACAGGTTGCGTTCTGGACTGTGGCGCAAGCGCGGCGACTCCTACCTCTAACCTGCCCGGCGATTTAGTGGGAAAGGAGTAATCCAGCGATGGGAACAGCAGCAGTTCCGTACGGTCGGTCCACGCAAAAGGCGCCCGCGGTAAAAGAGGTTCACATACTCTGGATCACCGCCGGCCTCGGCTGTGACGGAGACTCCGTTTCCATCACCGCAGCCACGCAGCCCAGCATTGAGGACGTCATCTTGGGTGCGATCCCCGGCCTGCCCAAGGTGCATCTGCACAATCCGGTGCTGGCCTACGAATGCGGCGACGACTTCATGAAGCATTTCCATAAGGCCGAGGAAGGCAAGCTGGAACCCTTCGTACTCGTCGTAGAAGGTTCGATCCCCAACGAGAAAATCAAGAAAGAGGGCTACTGGGCCGCTCTTGGCACCAATCCGATCACGAAACAACCTATCACTACAAACGAATGGATCGATCGTCTGGCGCCCAAAGCATTGGCGGTGATCGCCATCGGAACCTGCGCCACTTACGGCGGCATTCATGCCATGGAAGGCAATCCCACCGGTTGCATGGGTCTCGCTGACTACCTTGGCTGGGACTGGAAGTCCAAGGCCGGTTTGCCGATCGTGAATGTGCCCGGATGTCCGGTGCAGCCGGACAACTTCATGGAGACGGTGCTCTATCTTCTTTATCAAGTCGCGGGATTGGCGCCGATGATTCCCTTGGACGACGAACTCCGTCCGACCTGGCTATTTGGCGCAACCGTACATGACGGTTGTGACCGCGCCGGCTATTACGAGCAGGGCGATTTCGCCGAGGTATACGGCTCCCCGAAGTGCATTGTGAAACTCGGATGCTGGGGGCCGGTGGTCAACTGCAACGTTCCAAAACGTGGATGGATGGCCGGCATCGGCGGCTGTCCCAACGTTGGTGGAATCTGCATCGGATGCACCATGCCCGGCTTCCCCGACAAGTTCATGCCATTCATGGATGAGCCGCCCGGGGCGCATGTTTCCACCGCCAGCATTGGCGTGTATGGCCGCGCCATTCGATCGCTGCGCGCCATCACTCAAAAAACGGTGAACAAAGAGCCGAAATGGCGGCATCCGCGCGCGGAGCTGACCACTGGTTATCACCCGAGGTCCTATTAGAGAAACTGGCTGAAAAGTTCGATTGAGAGCGAAAAGGAGCCGACATTATGAGCACCATCACCGCGCCCACGCAGGACGTTTCCAACAAACCGAAGAATCTGGTGGAAATGAACTGGGACCCGATTACCCGCATTGTCGGCAGCCTGGGCATATTTACCAAGATCGATTTCGACGCCAAAAAAGTTGCGGAGTGCCATAGCACTTCGTCGATCTTTCGCGGGTACAGCATCTTCATGAAAGGCAAAGACCCGCGCGACGCCCACTTCATCACCAGCCGCATCTGCGGCATCTGCGGCGACAACCATGCCACTTGCGCTACTTACGCGCAGAACATGGCGTTCGGTGTCCGTCCGCCGCACATCGCCGAATGGATCGTGAATCTCGGCGAAGCCGCCGAATACATGTTCGATCACAATATTTTCCAGGACAATCTGGTGGGCGTCGACTTCTGCGAGCAGATGGTCAAGGAAACGAATCCCAAAGTTTGGACGAAGGCCGAGTCCACTTCCGCGCCGCACGCCAACGAACACGGCTTCCGCACCATCGCAGATATCATGCGGGCGCTCAACCCGTTTACGGGATCGTTTTATCTCGAAGCTTTGCAGATGAGCCGCATGACGCGAGAGATGTTCTGCCTGATGGAAGGGCGACATGTTCATCCCTCAACTCTGTATCCCGGCGGGGTTGGAACTGTGCCGACCGTGCAGCTCTTCACCGACTACATCGTCCGGCTCATGAAGTATGTCGAGTTCATGAAGAAGGTTCTTCCCCTGCACGACGATCTGTTCGACTTCTTTTATGAAGCGCTACCCGGATATGAGGAAGTGGGGCGTCGTCGCATCCTGCTCGGCTGTTGGGGATCGTTCAACGACCCCGAGCACTGCGATTACACCTATAAGAACATGACGCATTGGGGACGGAAGATGTTCGTCACTCCGGGCGTCGTCGTGGACGGCAAGCTGGTCACGACCGACCTTGTAGACATCAATTTGAACATCCGCATTCTGCTGGGTAGTTCGTATTACGACGATTGGAAAAATGCCGAGACGTTCGTCAAGACCGATCCCTTGGGCAACCCGGTCGATAAGAATCATCCGTGGAATCAGACGACGATTCCTCGGCCGCAGAAGCGCGACTTCGCCGGCAAGTACACCTGGGTGATGTCGCCCCGCTGGCTCGACAAACGCACCGGCGATCACCTTGCGCTGGATACCGGAGGCGGCCCGATTGCCCGTCTGTGGGCGACGGCGCTCGCCGGATTGGTGGATATCGGCTACATCAAATCAACGGGCAAGAGCGTGAAGATTTATTTGCCGAAGACAATGTCCAAACCCGAAGTCGAGTTCGAGTGGAAGATTCCGCAGTGGAGCAACGCCATTGAACGTGACCGCGCCCGGACCTACTTTCAGGCATACGCGGCAGCATGCGCATTGCATTTTGCCGAAAAAGCGATGGCGGAACTTCACGCCGGCAAGACGAAGACCTGGTCCGATTTCAAAGTGCCGGAAGAAGCGATTGGCTGCGGCTTCCATGAAGCGGTGCGCGGAGTGCTTTCGCATCATGTCGTTATTCGCAAGGGCAAGATCGCCAACTATCATCCGTATCCCCCGACGCCGTGGAACGCGAATCCGCGCGACATTTACGGCACTCCGGGACCATATGAAGACGCGGTGCAGAACACGCCGATCTTCGAAGAAAATGGCCCGGACAAATTCAAGGGCATCGACATCATGCGCGCGGTGCGCAGCTTCGATCCATGCCTGCCCTGCGGCGTACACATGTATCTGGGCGGCGGGAAGGTTTTGAAGACGCACCATTCGCCGATGTTCGGCGTTCAACCTTAATCATGGGTGAAATGTGAGGACTGAGGGTACATCTGGGGCCTTCACTCCTTACGTTTCTTTGACATAAATTCGAGACTCGAAGAAACTCTATGCCGGATGACAAAGATTTCCAGGTAAAGATTCAACGCATTGGCGAACTAGTCGGCGAACTGGAGAATATTGCCGAACCGGAAGCTCGGGCCGGCGCAAAGGCATTGGTGCAATTGATATTGGATCTGCACGCGACCGGCTTGGAACGAGTTTTGGAAATCGTCGCGAAGAACGGCGATCTAGGGCAGCGCGCAATCGATGATTTCGGGCAGGACCCTCTGGTCAGCAGTTTGCTTGTCTTGTATGGCCTTCACCCGCTCGATTTGGAGAGTCGCGTCGAGCAGGCAGTGGAAAAAGTTAAGCCGCAAGTGCGTAAAGGCGGAGGCGAATTGGAGTTGCTGGGCATGGAGGACGGCGTAATCCGTCTGCGTCTTCAAATCACCGGCCACGGATGTGCTTCCACGGGAAAAACTGTCAAGGCGCTGGTTGAAGACGCGCTGTATGCGAGTGCTCCGGACATGAACCGCTTGCTGATCGAGGGATTGGAAGAACCGGGCGCTTCGGGCTTTGTTCCGTTAGGCAAACTCGGCGGGCTAATCGCCGCCGCACCGGTCATGAGCGGCGGATCGTGACTTTGCTATGAGCGAACTGCAGCCAGGATACGAGAATGCGTTCGGAGCGTTGCGGCAGTTTGTCCGGCGCAAACGAACTGTGGAGCGATGTGAACTGTGTAGCGCAGAAGTCGCATCCGGACATCCACACCTGATTGAACCCGGCAGCCGCAAGCTACTGTGTGCCTGTAATGCCTGCGCGATTTTGTTCGGCGGCATGGGAACGAAATATAAGCGCGTTCCCCGGCGCGTACTTGCTCTGGAGAATTTCCATCTCTCCGATGGCCAGTGGGAGAGCCTGATGATCCCGATTAGCATGGCTTTTTTCTTCCGCAGCACGCCGGACGCGCGAGTAGTCGCCTTTTATCCCAGTCCGGCGGGAGCCACGGAATCATTACTGCCGCTCGAAACGTGGAAGGATATTGAGGAAGCGAACCCGGTGCTCAGCGAAATGGAAGCCGATGTCGAGGCGCTGTTGGTAAATCGGGTGGGACATACTCGTGGATTTGCCGCTCCGGAATATTACGTTCTCCCTATCGACGAGTGTTACAAGCTGGTCGGCCTGATTCGCGCCAACTGGCGAGGGCTCTCGGGCGGAACCGAAGTCTGGCTGAAGATCGCGATCTTTTTTGGCGAACTCAAACAGAGAGCAACGCTTGTGACGGAAGAAGCGAATGCCTGAGCTGAGTTTCCAAATCGAAAAGGCGGAACCGCAACGCTTCACGATTGCGCCAACGCTGCTGTTCAAGCTCCGCATCGCCAATGCCGTCGAGGGCGAAGTTATTCATTCGGTCGCGTTGCGCTGTCAGATACAGCTTGAAGTAGCGCGGCGGCAGTACAGCGCTGAGGATCAAAAGCAGCTCCGCGATTTGTTTGGCGAGCCTGACCGCTGGGGACAAACTCTCAAAACCATGCTGTGGACTCACGCCAGCGTGGTCGCTCCATCATTCCAGGACAGCGCGGTGGTCGATTTACCCGTGCCTTGCACCTTCGATTTCAATGTGGCCGCCACGAAATATTTTCACGGCTTGGAAGATGGCGATGTGCCGCTTGCGTTTTTATTCAGTGGAACAGTTTTTTATGCGGACGCCCATGGAGCATTGCAGGTCGCGCCGATTCCCTGGGACAAGGAAGCCCGGTTTCGGTTCCCCATAAAAGCCTGGCGCGAAATGATGGATATCTACTATCCCAACAGCGCGTGGCTGTGTTTGCGCCGCGATGTTTTCGAACGCTTGTACCAGTACAAGATCGTCCACGGTATTCCCACTTGGGAGCAGGCTCTGGAGCGCATGCTTCCCCAGATTGAAGATACGAAGATCGAAGAAAAAAAGATCGAAGAGGCGGTGGCCCGATGAATTCCTCGCACATCGACGTCATCGCGAAGGCCGTGCTCTACGAAGGCTACCTGCTCTACCCTTACCGGCCGTCGTCGGTAAAGAATCGCCAGCGCTTCAACTTCGGCGTGCTTTATCCGCAGCCTTACAGCGAAGCGCAGAGCGGTTCGGACGCGTGGAGCCTGCAAACGGAATGCTTAATTCAAGGGGATTCTCTCGCGGCCCTCGAAGTAAGATTGCGGTTCCTTAAGCTGGTAGCGCGTACCGTACGCCGGAAAATCGATCCAGATCGAAAATCCGGAGCGGCTGATTTCGAGACTGTTTCAATGATTGAGGTCGACGGCAAGGTTATCGTACCCTGGCAGGAAGCGATCGAGTGTGAAGTGGCTCTGCCAGTTTGCCGGCCTGATCGACTCAGCGAAACGCCGCTCGAATGGAAATTCCCTTCTCTCGCAAAAGAGGAAACAGAACTCTTGCGCGATCCGAACGGCAGCACCGTGGGGCAGATTGTTCGGAGGCAGGAACGGATTCACGGAGTGGTGGAAGTTAAAGCCGCGGCCGCTGGTGAAGGGCTATTCAAAGTCCAGGTGCGGGTCAAGAACCTGACTCCGTTCGAAGAAAATGTCGCAACCAATAACGCGCAAGACCACCGCGATGCAGCCTTGATGCGGTCGCTCGTCTCCGCCCACGTCGTCCTAGGCGTCGCCGACGGCCACTTTGTATCGTTGTTGGAGCCGCCTGAGCATCTGCGCGATCTCGCTGCAAGTTGCCAGAATGTCGGAGTCTGGCCGGTCCTTGTCGGCGCGGAAGGCGAGCGCGACACAATGCTGGCTTCTCCCATCATTCTTTACGACTACCCGCAGATTGCGCCCGAGAGCCCCGGCGATTTGTTCGACGGAACCGAGATCGATGAAATCCTCGCTTTGCGCATCCTGACCATGACCGAGGAAGAGAAGCAGGAGATGCGGCACACCGACGAACGCGCCCGCAAAATGCTCGAACGAACGGAAAACCTGCCGATGGAGCACCTCATGAAGCTTCACGGAACGCTGCGCGAGTTGCGCCCGTCATTGTCATTGCGATCATCGTCATTGCGACCATCGTCATTGCCACCGTCGAGAGAGGAGATCTCATGAACGAGTGGGAATGGCAACTTCTGGAAGCCAAGAAGCCTGTGGATGACCTGCGCATCTCCGATGTCGAAGTTCGGCCCGGTAGCCGCGTCAAGTTACGTCCCCGACCGGGCGGCGACGTTATGGACATCGCGCTTGCCGATAAGACTGCCATCATCGAGTCGATCGAGCAAGATTATGAAGGCAAGTTTCATGTCTGCGTGGTTGTGGACGACGATCCTGGACGCGACATCGGCTTGATGCGGCAACCGGGCCACCGCTTCTTCTTCACGCCGGAGGAAGTCGAACCCCTGCCTCCTGGCAAAAACGACACACCCATCAAAACTAAAGCGCCTCGCATTCTCGTCGCCGGAATTGGAAACATTTTTCTGGGCGATGACGCTTTCGGCGTGGAAGTCGCGCAACGTTTATCCCGCCGCGAGTGGCCGTCCACTGTCAAAGTGACGGACTTCGGCATTCGTGGTTACGACCTGGCTTACGCCTTGCTCGATGGATATGACGCTACCATTCTCATCGATGCCTGCCCTCGGGGCGAGCCTGCGGGCACGCTGTATGTAATTGAACCCGATTTGAATGATGTGGGTGGCGCCGAAGAACAACTATGCGCGGTCGAAGCTCACGGCATGAATCCATCAAACGTGCTGCGGCTCGCGGCGTCAATGGGCGCTCCGCTGAAACGGGTGCTGCTTGTGGGTTGCGAACCGGGCACGCTCGGTCCGGAGGAAGGCCAGATGGGCTTGAGCGAAGCGATTGCTGCGGTCATTGATGAAGCCGTGAAATTGGTCGAGTCGATTGTAAATAAGATCCTGAACGGGGATGGAGATTTTACGAACGTGGTGGGACAGTAAACGACTTCAAGTAGAGGAGACTGCCGTGGCCCTATTTTCGGAAGATGCGAACGACTCTGGAACGGACAAAGACACGTTGTACATGCTCGGCGGAGCAGCGCTCATTTTGTTTGGGGCAGGATTGATCCTTTCCAACCCGACTGTTCGCCGGTATCTGGGACAACTGGGTGTCGGTAATCTCGTGGGCGCTGCCTTGCCCGACGTCGACCGGTACTTGAAATTACGGAATATGTGAGTCAGGAGAATGGGACCAACCACGGAAGCCATGGTTCAATACCTCGCTGACACGCGAGCCAGCGAGTTCACCGTGCAGGTATTCGCGGGCGGATTGCTGTCGGCTTTCGGCCACAGTCCGACTATTGCCATTCGCGACTTCTCTGGCGAAGCGCAAGTGGACCCCGAGGATGTGGCACATTCCTCAGTCAGAATCACTATCAAGGCAGAGTCGTTGGCAGTTCGGGATGATATTTCCGACAAAGACCGGCGCGAGATCGAACGGGTAATGCAGGACGAAATTCTTGAGAGTTCCACGTACCCCGAGATTGTCTATGAATGCTCGAACATCGCCGCCACTCAGTCCGGTGAAGGACAATATTCGGCCACTCTCAGTGGCGATTTGACCATGCACGGCGTCACGCGTTCGCAAGTTGTTACCGCCCGGGTCGCCGTAATGGAAGATACGCTACGGACCTTTGGCAATTTTTCAATCCTGCAATCGGATTATGAATTAAGACTGGTCACCATCGCCGGTGGCGCATTGAAGGTGAAGGACGAACTGAAGTTTTCCTTCAACATTCTGGCCCGCAAGAAAGAATGAATGTGGGTCAGAAGTGCAGGTATTGAATATCACGGAGAGAACATTCGCCATGTGTCTTGCCATACCCGGACAAGTCGTCGAGCTTTTTCCCGATCAACCAAACACCGCAATGATTGACGTAGTCGGTGTGCGCCGCAAAGTTGATCTCGGACTCTTACAGGACAACCTGCCGGTCAAAGGCGACTGGGTTCTCATTCATGTTGGTTTCGCCATGAGCAAGATCAGCGAGGAAGATGCCCTTGATCAGATGCGTACACTCCGCATGCTGGGCGAGGCGGAAGCGGCTATGCAGGAAGTGCAAGGCTACGGCCTGGAAAATGCCGCGAACTTAAAACCATCGTGAAGCATCTCACCGAGGACGCAAAAGGATTCGAGTTATGAAGTTCGTTGACGAGTTTCGCGAGCCTGAGGTCATCATCAGGACTGCGGAAGAAATCAAAAGGCTTGCCGATCCCAGCCGCCATTACCGCATTATGGAAGTGTGCGGTGGACACACTCACGCCATCTACCGCTTTGGCCTCAAAGATCTTCTTCCTTCCAACATCGAACTCATTCACGGGCCCGGTTGTCCGGTCTGCGTTCTTCCCATGGGAAGAATTGACGACGGTTTAGCCATCGCCCAGGAACCGAATGTAATTTTCGCCGCCTTCGGCGACATGATGCGCGTGCCCGGCACGCAGGGCAGTCCGCTCGAGCACAAGGCGCGCGGCATGGACGTGCGCATCGTTTACTCTCCGTCGGATGCGCTCAAGCTTGCCGAAGTAAATCCGAACAAGCACGTTATGTTTTTTGCCATCGGATTCGAGACTACGGCGCCCTCCACCGCGCTCACGCTCATGCGCGCCAAGTCTCGCGGCGTTCATAATTTTTCCGTATTCTGCAATCACGTCACCATCATCCCCGCCATCCGCGCGATTCTCGATTCTCCCGATATGCGTATTGATGCCTTCATCGGCCCCGGCCACGTCTCCACAGTGATTGGTTGCCGCCCCTATGAGTGGATCGCGAAGAACGAAAACAAGCCTGTTGCCGTTTCCGGCTTCGAGCCGCTGGATATTTTGCAGGGGATCGTGATGGTCCTGCGTCAACTGAAAGCGGACGAAGCGAAAATTGAGAATCAATACAAGCGCGTGGTGCCGTGGGAAGGCAACAACGCCGCTCTCCGCGCCATGGCGGAAGTTTTCGAATTGCGCCCGTATTTTGAGTGGCGAGGTCTGGGCTTCATTTCGCAATCGGCTTTGCGCATTCGCGACAGTTACGCGGAATGGGATACGGAACAGCGTTTCCATGTTCCCGGCGTGCGCGTAACCGATCCCAAGGCTGCGCAATGCGGAGAAGTATTGAAGGGTGTGCTCAAGCCGCATCAGTGCAAACTCTTTGCCAAGGAGTGCACGCCCGAACATCCGATTGGTTCACTCATGGTTTCATCCGAGGGTTCATGCGCAGCGTACTTCAACTACGAACACCGCAAAACGGCAATGGTTACGAGCATAGCGATGCCGGCGTGAGCGTCGCCGCTGGCGGCAACTCAATTCCCTCGCCCATTGTCCGCCCTGACAGCGCAGGCCCAGCCAAAGTCCGCTTTCGCGAACCGCAAATCGAGATGGCCCACGGCGCCGGAGGCAAGGCCAGCCGCAGACTCGTCGAAGGCCTCTTTGCACCGCTTCTGTTCGCATCCTCTTCGGAACCGTTGGGCGACGCCGCTTATCTCGATTTCAACGGTACAAAGATCGCCATTACCACCGACAGTTTTGTAGTCAACCCCTTGAGCTTTCCCGGAGGATCGATCGGAGAGTTAGCGGTGAACGGAACTGTAAACGACCTAGCGGTTTCAGGTGCGAGAGCAGAAGCGATGGTCGTCACGTATGTGCTCGAAGCAGGACTGCCGACACCGGTGCTGGAGGCCGAAGTGCGCGCCATGGGCAATGCGGCGCGCAAAGCCGGAGTCGCAATCCGGGGTGGCGATACGAAGGTTGTCGAGCACGGCAAAGCCGACTTCATGTACATCACCACGACCGGAATCGGTCGCCCGCTGCCCGGATTGAAAATCGATCCCCACACGGTTCGCCCCGGCGACAAGGTTCTGCTCTCCGGCTCCATCGGCGATCACGGCATCACCATTTTGTTAGCACGCGGCGAACTCGATTTCGAAGCCGATCTTCGTTCAGACACGCGCTCCGTTCTTCCCCTGGTTGAAGCACTGGCAAAAGCGGCTGCGCCCGGCATTCGCTGGATGCGCGATCCTACACGCGGCGGCGTGGCCACATCTCTCAACGAACTTGCTCGCGACTGCGGTTGCGGAATTGTGCTCACCGAAGAAGTGATTCCGGTGCATGGCGCGGTGCGCGGCGCTTGCGAATTGCTGGGACTCGATCCCTTGCACATTGCCAATGAGGGTCAGTTCCTCGCCGTGGTGTCGCCGGAATACGCGGATGCCGCTCTCAATGCCTTGAACCTCGCGCCTGGTGGCGAAGATGCTCAGATGATCGGCGAAGTGCGGGAGCAGCCGGCCGGTGCCGTGTTGGTCACGACGCGCTACGGCGGGAGCAGGATCATTGACATGCTGGTCGGCGATCCGCTCCCGCGCATTTGCTAGAAGAATTTGCTTGAGAACCACGCAAATGGCAACGGCATGTGAACTCGCGACGCAACTCACCTCACAAATTGAGGACCGCCTCCTCACGCGAAACCAGATCGTCGAGGATTTCTTTTCCCGCGAAGCTTTTCGTCTGGCGGAAGCCTGCCGGTCCATGTCCGAACGTTTTCTTCAAGGTGGCCGCCTGCTGGCCTTCGGCCACGGTCCCTACGCCACCGATGCGCAACACGTCTCCGTCGAATTCGTTCATCCCGTAATCGTGGGTAAGCGCGCTCTGCCCGCGCTCGATATTTCCATGCTCATCCGTCCCTGGCTGGAAACGATTCTTCATCCAGAAGATATCGTGATGGGATTCGGCCCCCCAGAAGGCGACGGCGAGATTCGCTCCGCTCTCAAGTTCGCCCGCGATCGCAATGCGCTGACCTTCGCGCTTCCCGGCGGCGATGCTTCTTACGCGGTCGAAACTCTCACTCCCGATCCGTTCATTCACCAGGAGATGATTGAAATTCTTTATCACACGCTCTGGGAGAGCGTTCACGTCTTTCTGGAGCATCGCGAACTGGGACATGAGGTTGGAGCGGCGGGATTTCTCTATCCCTTTCTTGGTCAAGAAAAACAAGATACGGACGATTTACTATCGCAGGTCGCAGCTTCGATCAAGCTGAAGGTGCAGGATGATTCGCAGTTGCGGGCGCAAGTAGCGCGGGAGCAGGCGGAACAGATCGGTAAAGCGGCCGCCGCAATTCACGAGCGCATCATGCGCGGCGGCAAGCTCATCATCTTTGGCAATGGCGGCTCGGCCACCGACGCCAATGATTGGGCAATCGACTGTGTGTGTCCGCCGACGGGCTATCGCCCCGTTCCCGCGGTTTCGCTTTCTCTGGAGCCGGCAAATATCAGCGCAATTGCCAACGATGTTGGCACCGAAGTGGTTTTCCTGCGCCAGTTGATCGCGCAGGCCCGGCCCGAAGACGTGGCCATTGGAATTTCCACCAGCGGCGGATCCCGCAACATCATCGCGGCGTTGGAAGAAGCTCGCAAGCGAAAGATGCTGACCGTCGCGCTGCTGGGTTACGACGGCGGCGAGATCAAGCGCCGCCAGCTAGCCGACTTCCCTGTCGTCGTGCAGTGCGACTACATTCCCCGCATCCAGGAAGTGCAAGCTTCGATCTATCACATCATTCGCGAAACGCTGGAGGTGCTGTACCGTGGCCAGGCTTGAACTCTTCGGTGCTGCCCGCTGTCCTTACACGCAGGAGATGCGCGAGTGGCTGGAGTGGAAGCGCAGCGACTTCATTGAATACGACGTGGAAGCTGACGCCGCAGCCCGCCAGCGCATGAGCAAAGTGGCGGCGGGAGAACGCAGTGTTCCGGTGCTGGTGGAAGACGGTAAAGTCGTGCAAGTTGGCTGGCAGGGACGCAGTTGCATGGTGGATGCGGAATGACCGTAGCAATCTCCAGCGCTTGTTCCATTCGAGTTCGCGGAGTGGTGCAAGGTGTTGGCTTTCGTCCCTACGTCTATCGCCTTGCGCAAGCCAATGCGCTCGCCGGATGGGTGCTCAACGGCGATGAAGGCGTTGAGATTTTTATCGAAGGCGCCGAGCCGGGGCTTAAGGCTTTTGTGCAAGAGCTGAAAACGCAACCGCCTCCCGCAGCCAGTGTCGCGGAAGTCGAAGTGCATGACGCCGTTCCACTGGGTCTGAATGAGTTCACCATTCGACAAAGCGAGCGACGCGAACACCCGACCGTTCGCATCTCGCCAGATCTCCCTGTCTGCGATGAATGTCTGAAAGAATTGTTCGATCCCGCCGACCCGCGCTACGAATATCCCTATATCAATTGCACCAATTGCGGCCCTCGCTACACGGTGATCCTCGCTCTGCCGTACGACCGTCCGAATACAACGATGCGGCAATGGTCGCTGGATGAATACTGCGACGCGGAATATCACGATCCCGCCAACCGCCGTTTTCATGCGCAGCCGGTCGCTTGTCCCGCATGCGGTCCGTGCTACTACCTTCGCCATTCCTCGGACTCAGCCGACGCTGTGTTATCTGAAAACGAATCGAGCATCTGCCACGCGGCCCAGTTGCTGAACGAAGGCAGCATCCTCGCCGTGAAAGGACTCGGCGGCTATCATCTGGTGTGCGACGCATC
Source organism: Candidatus Sulfotelmatobacter sp. (assembly GCA_036513255.1). Classification (GTDB taxonomy): domain Bacteria; phylum Acidobacteriota; class Terriglobia; order Terriglobales; family Acidobacteriaceae; genus Sulfotelmatobacter. The sequence goes on from DATBZH010000077.1 coordinate 65,671, forward strand.
GAATGCGACGGCTGTCGCCGCATTGCGCGAACGCAAATTCCGCAAGGAAAAACCATTTGCGCTCATGGCAAGGGACATTGCCGTAGCCCGCACGCTCGTCGAGCTATCACTAGAGGCCGAGAAACTGATGATGTCCTCTGCGCGGCCGATTGTGCTCACGCCGGCGAAGATTGAACTCATCGGCGTCGCTCCGGGAAACAACGAACTCGGCGTAATGCTGCCCTACACGCCTGTGCATCATCTTCTCTTCGCTGCCGGCGCGCCGAAATCTTTAGTGATGACGAGCGCAAATCGATCGAACGAGCCGATTGCCTACGAAGATGAAGATGCACTCGACCGTCTCTCCGGAATCGCGGACGCGTTTCTGATCGGGCAGCGCCCAATAGCGCGCCGCGTGGATGACTCTGTCGCCAGGATCGGAACTTTCGGCCCGGTCATTCTTCGCCGCGCGAGGGGCTATGTGCCCGGCGCCACGACGGCAATTCCAAGTGACCGTCCCATACTTGCCGTGGGCGCCGACCTGAAGAATGCAATCACGCTGGTGGTGGATGGTCAGGCATTCGTCAGCCAGCACATCGGAGATCTGTCGCACTACCAGTCGCTGCGCGCCTTTCAAAAAACAATTCAGGATCTGATTTCGATGTATGACGTGAACCCGCAAGATTTGCTTGTGGCGCACGATGCCCATCCGCAATATGCCTCCACGGCTCACGCTCTTGCGTTAGGAGGCGCCCAGGCCGTGGCAGTCCAGCATCATCGCGCCCACATCGCTTCGGTTCTCGCCGAACGTAGCGCATGGGACACGCACGTTGTCGGAGTCAGCTTCGACGGCACGGGCTACGGCGACGATGGCAGCATTTGGGGCGGCGAGATTTTTGTTGGCAGCATCAAAGATGGCTTTGAACGCGTGGCTCACCTGCGCAACGCCGCGCTTCCCGGCGGCGACGGTGCAGCACAGTATCCCGTTCAAGCCGCTGCTGGTTTCCTCGCGCAACTGAACGATCTTCTTGATCTGACCGCCGAACCATTCGGTTTTTCTAAACGCTACCAAGATGCTCTGGAATTAATTCACAAGAACGTGCGAACTTTTTCGACGACCTCCGTCGGCCGCCTGTTCGACGCTGCCGCCGCTCTTTTGGGCTTTACGCGCGGAGTCACATTCGAAGGCCAAGCGGCGATGTGGTTGGAACAGATCGCGCGCAGCGCGCCTCTCGCCGATGCATATCCGTTCCCCTTTGACGGCGAGGAACTGGATTTCCGCCCGCTGCTGCAATCCGTGATCGACGACCGACTTCGCGGACGAAATCCCGAAGAAATTGCGCACGCCTTTCAGCATGGACTCGCTCAAGGCTTGCGGAATGCTGTAGTTGCCATCTGCGGAGCACAACACATCAACATCGTCGTGCTCTCCGGTGGCGTTTTTCAGAACGAGTTACTGCTGGAAGATCTGAAGTCACTCTTCAAGAAAGAACCGATCGAGATCTGGATGAATCATGCCGTTCCGCCAAACGACGGCGGCATCAGCCTGGGGCAGGCAGCGCTCGCCGCATTTCGCTTTCAATCGCACTCGTGAAACTTGCCAATGAATAATTATGCATGAGCTTTCCATCGCGATGAGCATCGTCGAACTGGCCGAGGAAGAGGCCGTCCGGCGCGGCGTTCAGATCACCGCTATCCATCTCAGACTCGGCGCGCTGTCCGGCGTTGTGAAAGAAGCCCTGCTCGCCTCGTACGAAATGGCCTGCGATGACAGTCCGCTGAAGGGTTCGCGTCTCGTCGTTGAAGACGTTCCGGTGATTATCTTTTGTCCGAGTTGCCAGATGCAGCGTCCCATCAGTTCTATTCAATTGTTTTGTTGCGCGGAATGCGGCACCCCAACTTCCGAGATTCTGCAGGGAAAAGAAATCGAAGTGGTCGCCTTGGAGATTGAAGAATGCCAGAGCCCCGTTTAGTCGAAGTCAGGAAGAACGTTCTCAAGCAGAACGATCTGGCCGCTCGCGCATTGCGCGAGCAGTTTCGCGCCGCCGGAGTTTTTGTCGTGAGCCTGGTGTCCAGTCCCGGCTCAGGCAAGACAGCGTTCCTGGAACAAACTCTCACGCTGCTTCGTCGCGACTATCGTGTGGCCGCGCTGGTCGGCGATCTCGCCACCGAAAACGATGCGGTGCGGTTGGCACGCAGCCAGGCTCCGGTCAAGCAAATCACCACCGGCACTCTGTGCCATCTTGAGGCAGCGATGGTGCAGAACGCGCTACAGAAATGGGATCTCAGCGACCTGGATTTTCTCTTCATCGAAAATGTCGGCAATCTGGTTTGTCCATCGTCGTATGATCTCGGCGAGAATCTCCGCCTCGTTCTCATCTCGGTGACCGAGGGCGAAGATAAGCCGCTCAAATATCCCACAATTTTCAACAGCGCCGATGTAGCCGTGGTCACCAAGATGGACTTGGCCTCGGCGGTTGAATTTGACTGGCAGGCCGCATACGGAAATATTCAAGCGGTGCGGCCGGGGATGCAAGTCTTGAAACTGTCCGCCAAGACGGGCGACGGAATGCAGGAGTATTTCGATTTTCTGAAGGGACAACTTGAGGAATTGCGCGTGGGCGCGGCGAGCTAGAACGACCCTAGGCTGCGAGCGTTCCCGACAGCGCACCTTCCAGTTCCAGCAATTTGCGCTTCACATCGAGGCCGCCGCCGTAGCCGCACAGCGTTCCGTCGGAGGCGATCACGCGATGGCACGGAACAACGATCGCGATTGGATTGCGATTGTTGGCCATGCCGACTGCGCGAAACGCGTTCGGCTTGCGGATTGCGCGGGCCTGATCGCCATACGTGCGGGTCTCGCCATACGGAATGGCTATCAGCGCGCGCCAGCAGGCTAACTGGAAATCCGTGCCTTGGAGATCGAGCGGGAAGTCGAACCTGCGGCGCTCGCCGGAGAAATATTCTTCCAACTCGGCGCGATAATTTCGCATGTGGTCTGGAGATTCGTGCCAGACGATTTTGTCGTGCTCTCCCACTGGCGGGCGAGGGGAGCGACGCACGGAACTTTTACCTGCCGGCTTGAAATCAAACTCCAGCGCGATCAAGCCTTTTTCCGATGCGGCCAGAAACAACGACCCTATAGGCGACGCCATTGTCGTTGAGTAGAGAGTTGGCATAAGGGATTGCGCTGAGTCTAGCCGAGCGCGCACGCGAGGGTCAAACTTGCAGTGCTCTGTTGCTTCTTCTTAATACTTGGGAAAACTGACACTCGCTGCGGCGTAGGCGTATTCTTTGCTGATGACGCCCCGGTTCAAGCGAATCCTCGAAGCTGCCGTTTGGTTTGTGCTCGGCTTTCTCACTCACCTGCTGCTGCATCATTACCATCACATTCCCGGCTAAGGACAAGCGGCTGAAATCCATACCTACGGTTCTGATCTCCGAGTTTCATTCCGTGCGCAACGCCTTCATCGGTTCGATGCTGGCGGCGCGCCTTGCGGGGATGAAGCCAGCGACGGCGGCGAATGTCGAGAGAACTACGATTGCGGCGGCTAGCGCGAAGGGGTCGTAGGTGCGGACACCGTAGAGTTGGCTGGACATGAAGTGTCCGCCGAGCAGGGCGACGGGGACACCAATGGCTAGGCCCAAGCCTACCTGGAACGATGCGCCGCGCAGCACCAAAGCGACTACGTTGCCGCGGTTGGCTCCCAGGGCCATGCGGAGGCCGATTTCGCTGGTGCGCCGGGCTACGGAGTAGGCGGTGATGCCGTAGAGTCCGACTGAGGCGAGCACGAGCGCGAGAATTCCGAACAAAGTCGTGAGGCGCGTGATGAGCCGTTCCTGATTGAAATTGCCGGCCACCTGATAATCGAGCGACTTGAAATCGATGATGGTGAGATTGGGATTGATGTTGGCCAGCGTGCGGCGCACCAGCGATTCCAGGCCCACGGCGTCTCCCGCAAATTGAATCGTCATGGAATTGGGGAACAGTGAACGGGTTTCCGCAGTGATCGCGCTGCGCTCTTTGATTGTGGTGTTCAACTGAGATAGCGGACGGAAATACATAGCCCGCGCGGGCTGGCGCGGGTTGGTATATTTTGCGTCGGCGACGATGCCGACGATTTCATAGTCGGCCGCATATTTCCGGTCGAACGTTCCAAAGTGGCGGCCGATCGGGTCTTCCCTGGGGAAGAATTTTTTTACGAATGCCTGGTTGACGACGGCGACCATCTGTGACGTCGCGGTGTCGTGCTCTGTAAAGCCCCGGCCTCGAAGCACCGGTTGGCCGATGGTTTCGAAAAAATGCGGGCTGACGCGATCCCAGGATGCGTTGTTTTGCGAATCGGGACCCTGCTCCGGGCGGCCTTCGATATAAATGCCTTCTCCCCAGTTGTTGCCTTCCAACGTGCTGTAAAGCGCGAGGCCGGCACTCTTCACGCCGGGCAGGGCGGAGAATTCTCGGTCCATTTGCTCGTTGAGCGCGGAAATGCGGTCGATGCCATAACCTGCGCCCTGCGGATCGAAATGAAATACGTAGCGGTTCGTGGTAGTAATTCCAAAATTCTGGTTCTGGAGGTTGCGCAAGGTCTGCGTCATCAAACCTGCACCCACCAGCAGCACCAATGAAAGCGCGGCCTGTATAACGATGAGCGATTTTTGCGGCAGCGAGGCGCGATCTCGCGTGGCGCGGTTGATTCCGTGCAACGCTTCGGCGGGATCGGAGTGGGAGGTGATCCACGCGGGTACGATGCCGAATACGATTCCCGTAAGCAGCGAAAGGACAAAGGCAAATCCGAGCACGACGAGAGACGGGCTGGCGTGAATGGGAAGCTGCGTCGAGTCGGGAAAGGCGAGCGCCAGGATCATGCGCGCGCCGGCATAGGCCACGGCGATGCCCAGCACTCCGCCAGCGCAGCCGAGCAATACGCTTTCCGCCAGCATTTGCCGGATGAGCCGGGAGCGCGCCGCGCCCAGCGCCATGCGGATGGAAGTCTCGGCGCGGCGGGTTGCGCCTTTGGCCAGCAGAAGATTCGCAATGTTGGCGCAAGCGACCAACAGCACCAGCGCGGAGATCGCCATCAGCAAGCGCAGGCCACTGCCAGTTTCCTGCTGCAAGTTTTCCACGCCGGCGCCGCCCGGTGTAACGATCACGTGCTGCTTGGGAATTTGCGTGTCGTTTCCATTGATGGTGTACGCCCGCTGCGTGGCCAGCCACTGGCGAAGGATGCTCGATAGTTTGGCTTGCAGACTGCCGGGATTGACTCCGGGCTTCACCCGTCCCAGAACGTAGAGCCAGTTCGTGTCCGGCTGCTTCAGGATGCTGGTTTGCCCTTCGAGAATTGGTTCGACGTTCAACGGAATCCAGAAGGCCGGCGGATTCTCGTTGATGCGGTCGCCGAAAAATCCGGGAGGGGCGATGCCGACGATTGTCACCGGCTTGTTCTGTATATAAAACGTGGCGCCGATTACGCTGGGGTCGCCTGCATGGGCGGCTTGCCAGGCTTCATAACTCAGGACGGCTACCGGCGCGGCGCCGGGCACATCGTCCGAGGGCAGAAAAACGCGCCCGCCATAGGCTGCGAGGCCGAAAGTCGAGAAGTAATTTCCGGACACATATTCGGTTCGCTCCGCTTTCGCAGCGCCAGGGCCGGTGCGAATGTTCATCATGTTCTGCCCCGACTGGAAGGCGGCAAGCTCTTCGAACTCGGGAGCGGTTTCGCCAAAGTGGCGATAGAGGTCGTAAGAGAAGAGGTCGAAGTCCCCGTTGTCGTTTTCGTAGCCGCCGTTCACGCAGCAGTCGTCAAGGTCGCCAATGCGGTACAAGGTCGCGGGATTGGCGACCGGGAGAGACTTGAGCAGGATCGCGTGGACCAAAGTAAAGATGGCGACGTTGGCTCCGATGCCGAGCGAAATGGTGAGGATCACGGTGGCGGCAAAGCCCGGCGATTTGCGGAACTGGCGTAGGGCGAGTCTGAAGTCTTGCATGGGCGTCACATGATGGACGCGAGGATACGGGAAGAGTGAGCAGCCTTCCAACGCGAGAGGGGCAAACGCGAGAAAGCCTCTCGTCCATTTGGGCGAGAGGCTTTCCTTGGGGGAGGGACTTGGGCGAGGCGCGCCCATGGTCCCAAAGTAAAATTCAAACTACTTCGGTTGCTGTTGTTGATCCATGCCGGTCGCGGGAGCGCCTGAATTGCTGGAGAGCTGTTCCAGGTCGTTCTTCAACAGGCTAATTTCCACACGGCCGCCGCTGGCGTGCTTGGTCTTCGCGGTGTCATCCGTCGTGCCGACCGGAGCATTGCCCATGCCAACGAGATAGATGCGATAGACCGGAATCTCGTGGTTAAGAACAAGGTAGCGCACCACGGACTCGGCCATCTTCTGCGAGTTCTGGATCGCTACCTGGCCCTTACCGGAAGAGAATCCCTGCACTTCGATAATGTAACCACGCTGGCCCTTTACGCCGGTGGCCATTTCATCAAGCGCATCTTTCGCATTCTTGCTCAGCACACTCTGCCCGGGACGGAAGCGGATCTCGGTCTGGTTGGAAGCCTTATACTGGTCGATGTTGCCCACCACGGTCTCAACCGTCTGAATGCGGGTGGTGGCCTGCTGCGCGGTCTGTTGCGCCATGGTCGCCTTGTTGCCGGCGTCGATGGCATGCTGATCGGCTTCGTTGGCTTTGTCGGAGGCCATCTTGATTCCGGCTTGCGCGCGCGAATCGGTATCTTTGATCGACTTGCCGTTGGCGGCGGTCAGATCGTCGAGCTCGTTTACTCGGTCGCGAATGGGCTCGGTCTGGCGCTGTACATATCTTTTGCGGGCGAACGGATTCATGCGTCCCCAGAAGCCTTCGCGCGAAGGAGCCTGCAAGGGTTGCTTGCCGGTGGCCGTGTCAGCCGATGAGGAGGTCTGAGTCGGGCTGGCGGCAGGTTGAGACTGATCTGTCGACGAGGTGGTCTGCGCAAGAGCCGGCATAGCAAGTACCGCGGCCAGTGGCAGTGCAAGTAGAATGCGGCTGTTCATAGAAAACTTCCTCCAAGTGGGGGAGCGTTGGGCTCCACTTTCTGCACGCCTTAACGGGGCGTGTTGCGTAATTTAATTGCGTCCGTAAAACGAAAAGAAGCAAGCGAATTTCGCCTAGCAGGCCTGCGTTGACGCTCCGCATGCCTGAAACTTCAGACGCCTGATTGCTGGCATCTGCCCTTACTACTACAGGTGGGGTGCCAAAAAGAAAGGTTAGGTTGTAACCGCTAAGCCATTGATAACCATAGACATTGTATGCCTTCGCCGAGCCCGGAAGATAGTCGAGCGCGTACCAAGAGGGTAATTTTGGCAATCCTGATATAAAAAGTGCGTGAACAATGAGGCACGGAAGTAATCAGCCATAATCAGCGGAGGAGATTTTGGAAGCTACGAGATTGGGCGCAACCGGACGAATCGCGGAACATCGATCTGCCCGGAAACTAATTTCAGGGTTGATGGCACTCTGCACTGTCACCGTCGGGGTAACCATTCTGGTTGGAACCGGAAAGGCTTCCGCGGCTCCGACCGAACAGCCAGAGAGCGGCATGGCATCTTCCCGCATCTCCGCCGATCACATGCAGCAGTACTCCGACCTTGCTGTGACCTGGCTGCGCGAATACCTGAAGATTGATACCACCAATCCTCCAGGCAACGAACTCAAGGCGGCCGCATTTTTTAAGAAGATTCTCGACAAAGAAGGAATCGAAAACCACGTCTTCGAATATTCGCCCGGGCGCGCCGATCTCTGGGCCCGACTGCCGCACACTACCACCGACGCCAAGCGCCCAATCATTTTGCTCAACCACATGGATGTGGTCACCAGCGACGCCACGCATTGGCAGGTGCCTCCGTTCAGCGGAGAAATTAAAGGCGGCTACCTGTGGGGACGCGGCGCGCAGGATATGAAGGATGAAGGCTTGGCGCAGCTTGTAGCGATGGTAATGCTGAAGCGCGAACAGGTTTCGTTGGACCGCGACGTGATTTTTCTGGCGGTCAGCGATGAAGAGGTCGAAAACACTGGTACGGATTGGTTCATCGCAAACAAGCGCGATCTTCTGGAAAATGCGGAATTCCTGATCAATGAAGGCGGAGAAAATCTTTTACAGGAAGGCGCCGTGAAATACATCGGCGTCGACGTAGGCGAGAAGACGACCTATTGGCTGCACGTGGTCGCGCACGGGCGTCCGGGACACGGATCGCGGCCCAATCCCGATTCCGCTCCCAACCGGCTGGTGCGCGCGCTTGACCGCATTTTGATTTATCGCACTCCGTTGCGCGTGTTGCCGGTCGTGAATGAGTTCCTGGTCGATATGGCTCCCTACGAGTCACCGGAACGGGCGCGTGAGTATCGTGATATCTACAAGGCGATTGAAGACCGCCGATTTCAGCGCGAAGTCGAGCGCGACGAGTCTTTGAACTTTCTTTTGCGCGACACAATTTCGCTGACCATGATGGGCGGCTCCGGGCAGACCAACGTGATTCCGCCCGAAGCCTGGGCCAATCTGGACGTTCGCATTCTTCCCGGCGGCGACCCAAAAGCCTTGCTGCAAGCCGTGCGCAACGCCGTCGACGATCCAAACGTCACGGTAGAACCGCTGGAGCCTGAGTTTCGAGTCGCCAACTATTCCCCCACAGACAACGCTCTGTTCGCCGCCATCCGCCAGGTTTCGGCGAAATATTTTCCCGGCACGCCGGTAGTCCCGCACATCACCAGCGGATACACAGAGAACCAGCGCTACCGTCCGCTGGGCATCAACGCCTACGGCTTCAGCCCCTATTCGGCCACAGAAGAAGAAGGCGCTACGGAGCACGGCAACGACGAGCGCATACGGATCGATGAAGTGCGGCGTGGGCCGAGGATTATGTTCGATGTGCTGGCGGCAGTGGTGGGGGAGTAAGAACCCGTTCGCCGCGGATTTACGCGGCCTTGCCGCCTAGAGCAGCACTGCCGAGCTCCACTCGCCTGACCTAAGGATGGGCCGAACCACGGGCTTGACAGGCTGGCTCATTTGTTCTACCTTGTGAGCATGCAAAGTAGAAAAAATGAAAAATGTGATCCCCTGGGCGAGTTTGAGACCCTCGTGCTACTAGCGGTGGTGCGATTGCAAAATGACGCATACGGCATGCGTATCCACCAAGAGCTGGAAACCCGCGCCGAGCGCCAGTGCTCTTACGGAGCCCTTTACACAACCCTAGACCGACTGGAACAAAAAGGTTATGTATCATCTTCGGTCGGTGAGCCCACACCCGAGCGCGGGGGACGGGCCAAGAAATTCTTTAGGATTGAGAGCGCGGGGAAGGCCGCTCTGCGCCAATCCTGCGGGGCAACTAGGCGAATGGTGCAAGGTATCGAGGCTCAGCTAGGGGGTGTGTCTTGATAAAGGTGCAATACTACTTGACCGGTGGTATGTCCGTTCTCGGCCTTGCGGTGATGTGGTCGGGATTGTTACCGCTACTGTTGGGTAAATCCCATCGTCAATGGCTTCAAGACTGCGGTGCGCTAATTATCCTGATGGGCCTCTGGGTGATGACGCAGATTATGCACGCCGAGATACGTGAGTCCGCGCCCACAATGTTGCGACTCCGACGGTTGTGTGATTCATACGGAGTGCCTTATAGCCTAAATTCGTGTAATCGATGGATTTGTCCGCTCATGTTCACAACGGTGTCTCTCGCGATCACGATCAGAGCAGCAGCGATGATCCTCAGAACCGAGCACCAATCACTTCGGTACGCGTGCATGGTCTTGGAAGCTGTCTGCGTGTTCGGTTCGGTGATATTTGCGACAAGGTCTCGCAGCGTCGGAAACGTCCTGGACAAGCTAGAGTCTGTCATCCACTCCGGCAAACTCCCGGACTCGCCGCCTGCTGGGGCCAAGTTTATCCTGCTTCTTATACCCAAACGGAACCGGGAGCATCTTATCGGCGATCTCGAAGAAGAGTACAGAACAATTCTTGTCCCTGAATACGGTGTGAGGAAAGCTAGAACGTGGTACTGGTGGCAGGTTGCAATCAGTATTGGGCCGCTTCTTTGGGCGCATGTGAAGAGAGGAGCCGCCATTGCGTGGCTTTGGAAACGCGTGCGGTAACTGCCGCTCTGGAGGAGGAGCTGAGAACGGTCCCTCTGCACTCACACACTCAAAAATGGCTTGGCCCATAGTTCGCCACAACTTTTGCCACCTTTCCCGTCGCCGATAACTCCATAAACTCCGCCGTGCGCGTGCCTTTTTGATTTGCGTAGTAGAGCACGACACTGTTTACACCGCACAGCACGTCCGCGAGCTGAAAGTGGAGATCCGGGTAGGCTTCCAGCCCTCGCTGAAAATAGGCTCTCAGGCTTGCCTTTCCAACCACCTTGCCGTCCGATATCCCCAGGAGCTGGGCGGCAACTGGAGAAGTTAATTCGACGGCATCCTCATAGTGCGTCATGATCGCTTCCAAATCATGAGCGTTCCACGCCGCGACCCAGTGCTCGGCCAGCTTTAAGGCTTCGTCTCTTGTCACTGCATTTTCTCTCCGCGAAGATTCTCTTTTCGAATTGATTTAATGTTTGGACTTTCAGCCGCAATGCTTCTCGTACTGCTCGAAGATGAAGTTATCGGTCATGCCTGCGATGTAATCGCAAATGACGCGCGGCAACGATTCTTCCGCGGCTTTCTCCTGGTAATTTGCCGGCAGCGACTTGGGATTGTTCATCCAGAAATTGAATAACTCGCCGACTACGCGCTCGGCATCATCTTTTTCGCTGGCTAACGACGGACTGAAGTAGACGTTCTCGTATAGAAATTCCTTGGCCGCCCGCCGCTCGGCTTCAACTTCGGGGCTGAATGCGGCCAGACGCTCTCGATGACGGCGAACATCGTCTACCGTTTGAACCTTCGCCGCGGCGATTCGCGCGCTCGTGTTGGTGATCAGATCGCCGACAAAGCGATTAAGCACACGCTTGAGAGCTTCATTGAATTTTAATTTCTCGGGAGCATCGGGATAGATTTTTTCGATCTCGCGATAAAAGCGGGCGAACACCGGAATACCTTCGCGAATTTCTTCCAGCAACAGGATGTGCGCTTCGAATGCATCGTCAAGATCCGCGGCGCTATAGGCGATTTCGTCGGTCAGGTCGATGAGCTGGGCTTCGAGCGGCGGGCGCTGGTCGAGCAGGTATTCCGCCAAGTCGGGATGATCTTTTGCGGAGTAATCGTGCGAGTGCTTGATGATGCCTTCGCGCACTTCGAAAGTGAGATTCAGCCCGCGAAATGCGGCGTAGCGTTGCTCGAAGTCTTCCACGATGCGGAGCGCGTGCAGGTTATGGTCGAAGAAAAGGCCGTGGCTGCGCATGGCGGCGTCGAGCGCTTTTTCGCCGGCATGTCCGAAGGGCGGATGGCCGATGTCGTGGACCAGCGCAAGCGCCTCAGCCAGATCGACATTGAGATTCAGCGCGCCGGCGATGGTGCGTGAAATCTGCGAGACTTCGATTGTATGAGTCAGGCGGTTGCGGAAGTGGTCGGAGTAGCGACGAGTGAAGACTTGCGTTTTGGCTTCGAGGCGGCGAAAAGCGCGGGCGTGGATGACACGGTCGCGATCGCGCTGAAAGTCATTGCGGTAAGGATGAGGCGGCTCTGGGAAACGGCGCCCGCCGGATTGCTCCACATGCACGGCATAGCCGGAGAGCATGAGGGGAGTTTAGCATTGATGATTGATGATTTCCTGACAGTTACTGTTTCTCTTCCTTCGCCAGCTTCACTTTCGCCGCGTCCAGTTCCTGTTGCACTTTGGCCTGTGCGTCGTTGTCAACCTCGGGAGAAACTGTCTTGCCCCACTCCGCCAGCGCGCGCTCCCAGTGAGCGGCGGCCAGCTTCAAGCGGCCGGTTTTCTGATAGAGATCGCCTAGGTGCTGTTGCACTGTGGGATCGGAGCCCATGTGCGCAGATGCTTTGGTTAAGCTCTCTTCGGCGAGGTCGTACTTGCCCAACCGGTAGTAAGCCCAGCCCAGCGAATCTAGATATGCTCCGTTATTGGGATCGATACTCAAGGCCTGCTTGATGTAATTGAGAGATTCATCGAGACGCACGCCGCGGTCGGCGTTCATGTAACCCAGGTAGTTCAGCGTAACGGCGCTTTGCGGATCGGCTTCGAGAACTCTTTTGAATTCGGATTCTGCCTGATCGTAATTCTTTTGCCGTTCATACTCCGAGCCCCGCAGAAAGTGAACGTACTCTTTGTCCTCCGGCTTGGTCGAAAGTTTGTCCGCCTCGGCGAACGCCTTGTCGGCGTCGTCCCAGCGCCTGAGGCGGGTATTCATCTGACCTAGCGCGATGTAAACGGTACGATCTTCGGGAGTGCCCTTCAACAGTGAGCGGACATCGGCCAAGGCTTTATCGGCATCGCCGGTATCGGCGAGCTGAGAGTCAAGCACCATGCGCAGGTCGCGGTCGTTCGGCAGCTTCTGCACAGCTTCGCGCGCGGCTGCGGTGGCCTGCGGCCATTGCTTGGCTTCGCGATAGGTGTCGATAATGTTCTGGTATCCGCGCTCAGCGTTCTCATCGCCCAAGGTGAGCATCTTGCGGAAAGCTTCGACTGCGGCGGTGTAATTTTCTTCGTCGCGGTAGACCAATCCGAGGCGCTCGATGAAAATCGCGCGGTTGTTGCGGTCCGACTGGCTGTAGCTGGAATCGGGCTTCTCGGTTTTCTTTACCAGATCCTGAAGCAACTTGACGGCTTCGTCGTAACGTCCCTGCGACTGATAAACCGCCGCGGTGTTGTAGGGAACTTCGAGCGAGTCCGGCACCATGGTGTCGGCCTTCTTCAAATTTTCCAGAGCCTCATCGTATTTGCCCTGGCGGCGGTAGATCTCCGCCATGCGCAGGTAGGTTTGCGCGTCTTCTGGATTGGCGTCGGCAATGACTTTGTACTGTTCGAGAGCGGCATCGGTTTGGCCGTCGTTCAACAGATTTTCGGCCAGGCCGCGAATCGCGTCGAGGTTGTCGCGATCCAGTTGAATCGCTTTTTTGTAGGCGTCGATTGCGTTCTTGTATTCCTTGCGCTGCTCATAGGCTGTGCCGAGCGCGGAATACAGCTTGGCGGAGCGGCTAGCGTCGGGAATTGAACTCAGCACTTGTAGTGCGCGCGCCGTATCGCCTTCGTCTGTATAGAGAATCGCGAGCGTGGTTACGGCTTCTTCGGAATTAGGATCGATTTTTACTGCGGTCTTAAGCTCACCCTCGGCTTTTTGCAGGTCGTTGTTCAGGCGGTAAAGGCGGCCGAGCAACAGGTGATCGTCAACGTTGTTGGGCTCGATGGCCACAATCTGCTGATACTGCTCGATAGCCAGCTTGAGCACGTTGTCGGATCCGTTGCCGCCGGGCATGTCGCCAAGAGAGCGCAGATAGATTCGGCCCAGGAGTTTGTGAGCTTCCAGATTATTGGGATCGCGCTTGATGATGTCCTGCGCTTCGACCACCGCGTCGCGGATGCGCCCGGTTTTCACGTAGAGCTCAGCCAGCCCGGAAGTCAGAAACTCGGATGAGGGATCGGCATCGATGGCCTGGCGGTATTCTTCGATCGCTTTGTTCGCCAATTCGCTGCGGCCATAGACCGTGACCTGCTCCTCATACATGTGGGCAAGCGCGTAGTGATAGTAAGCCGCGGAACGATCCGCTTTGTGCGGGGATGACTGAGCCGGCTTGGAATCCGCTTGCGACGCGGATGTGGATTGTGCGGGCTTAGTTTGTGCGAGTGCGGCGGGCGCAATCGCCGCAGCCGTCACGAAAACAAAACAAAAAAATCGTCTCATGCTCAACCTGATTGGATTAAAAATGCGTACCCGAAACCATAGCGATTGGATGCCACGTCGCCGGGATGGGGTGCCTTTATTCTACCCCGTTAGACGACGGGCGCGGAAAAACAGTGTGCGCGCCGAGAACGAAAACGAAACAGAAGTACAGGGCCGATGGAACGCGAATTGTCAAGTTGAGTAAATGCGCATACGGAGCGTAGGCATTCCTTCAACTGCACTCTTCACGCGCCTGAACACTGCATACGCCGCTACTTATACATCGCCAATCCGCCGCACCCTGTCGGCTGCGTGGTTGTAGTGGGCGATAGACAGTTCCCGCTGCCAGGCTCATATCCCTGCGCGCCGCCGGCCACGAATATCTTTCCATCAGCAATTGTGGGCACAACAAACTTCACTGCGCCCGGGTTGCCCGGAACGGAAGCGTTGTACGCGGACGTGTTCCACAGTTCTGCGCCCAGCGATCCGGCGCCCGAGCCGGTAGGGATTGCTTTGTAGGCGTAGAGCACGGCGGGCGTGGCAGGCTGGCCGGCAGATCCATAGCCGCCGCTATCGATGGACCACACGATCGCATCGGTAATGTTGCTGCTCTCGGCCTTATTCCAGGTTACCGAAGGCGACGCGCCCGGGTAGGAAAAGATGTGACCCGAGATGGGAGTCGCCGGCGTGGTAGCGAATGTCCCCAAGCCCGTGGAATCCTGCAATTTGAAAGCCTTAACTGTGTCGGAGACGCTGGAGAAGTAAAGATAGTTCTGCCCGCTCCCAGAAGCGCCCGCCAAAAATGCGGGTGCGCCGCGGCTGCCGTACGTAATGTCGGAAGCAGCATTGACCAGACCGAGAAAGCATTGCGCGATTGATCCGGCGGCGGGAGTAGCGGACGTTGTGCATGCGTATTCGGACAGATCGGCAACGTGGCTGTCGATTTGCCCTAGGTTCTTGGTAAAAGCAACGTAAATCATGCCCTGCTTGCCGGCCGCCACAATTTCAGGATTGGTGAGGGCGAAGCTGGGCGCGAGCAAAGTTACTCCACCAGCGCCTAAATCCAAGTCACCGGTAGTGAGCGAAAGCTGGCAGAACTGTTTGGTGCTATCGAATTTGCACGGGCTGGGACACTTCGTAGCATTGGGATTTGTGCAGGCCACCACGCTGTGGCCACGGTTCAAAATGTCGTAGTCCGGCGGAGAATAAAAATCCTGAAAGCCGGCATCGGAAAGCTTCACGACACTGTTGCTGTACTCTCCCTTGCCCTGATGTGTGTCGGAGCCGTTGCCGACGGCAACGTATACGTTTCCGCTCGCATCCACTGCCGGCGCGGCGCCCGACATCCAGATTCCTCCGATGCAGGGCTGCTTGGTGCAGCTCGATTCCGTGTTAAATACGGTGTAGGCGTTGGCAAAGGCATTCGTGCCGGTGTAGTTGTACGTGAACTCGATGGCAAATCCGAAATGCGGATCGTCATCACAATGCGAAGCCCAAGTCACCCAGATCTTGGCCACCCCTTTTTCCTTAACCAATGCTAATCCGGATCTCTGGTTGTCATACACCGGACTCCATCCCGGGGCATGATTGGTGCCAAAATTCGTATCCAAAACCAGGGGGCTGCCGGGAATTTCCTGAAGCGTGTCGGTAAACAAGCCGTGCAGCTTTTGCCGAAACGTCTTGTTCCCCAGACTATCCACGTCCTCGTGAAGAGTGACCACGTAGAGGACCGGCGGCGTCACCGAAACATCGATGACAGGCGTGCCCGTGATGCCTATTTCGGGTTGAAGGCCGGGAGGGCTACAGGTTCCGGGGAGATCGGCTGCAGCGGCGGCGATCTCGGTGGACCCTGCGCTGAGGTCGCTGGCATCGTTCAGGTTTGCCTGAGCTAAGACTGCGCCGGTGGTCGCTGTGGCGTCTGAGTTGAGGGAGTAGACGCTGTTGTTTTCCGTGGCGGCGAAGACGGCATTATAGGGAGTGCCGTTGACCGCTAACTGATGGATATAGAGCGGCTGGGCATAGATCAGGCCGTCGGTGGTGGCGAGCCACTGTGGCACGGGATGACTGCCGGAGTTCAGCGTGGAAGCCTTCAGCGTCGCTTCGTTAGGATTGACACCATCGCGGTTGCCGTCGTTGTGGGAGGTGAGCACACAGGGCGTGGAACCGGTGCAATACTTTTGTCCGACCGTGGGTCCCTTCGGTTTGGGCGCGGCCATCACGGTCAATGCTGAAATCGAAATCATCAGTGAAACAAGAAAAGCAATTGTGAACGCTTTCACATTTCCTCCGGAGAAAGTCCCACCCGTTGCGCAAGACGAATTCTAGATTATGAGCTGTCACGACCGTTAGCTGTCGAGAAATCGAGAATGCTTAGTGACGGAAGTGTCGCACGCCGGTAAAGATCATTGCCAGACCCAGACGGTCGGCGGCTTCGATGACCTCAGGATCGCGCTGCGAGCCGCCGGGCTGGATGATGGCCGTGGCCCCGGCGCGCGCGATTTCTTCCACACCATCGGGAAATGGGAAAAAAGCGTCAGAGGCGGCGACTGTTCCTGTCAGCGGTAGTTGGGCTTTCATGGCGCCGATCTTGGCGGCATCGACGCGGCTCATTTGACCAGCGCCGACGCCAACGGTTTGTCCTTCCCGGGCATAGACAATTGCGTTGGACTTCACGTGCTTGCAAACTTTCCAGGCAAACAGCAGAGCGCGGATTTCTTCGGGCGTTGGCGGGCGCTTGGTGACGACCTTTAGGTCTGAATCTTGAAGCTGGCGTAGGTCAGCATCCTGGACGAGCATTCCGCCTGAGACATTTTTCATGGCCCACTTCTGATTCGCGGGGATAACTTCGACGAGGCGCAGATTTTTCTTGGTCGCGAACTTCGCTTTCGCGGCTTCGTCAAAGGCCGGGGCGGCGATAACTTCGACGAATAACTTATGCATCTCTTCCGCGGCTTGAAGATCGATGGGACGATTGACGCCGATGACTCCGCCAAAGGCCGAGACAGGATCACATTCCAGAGCACGCTGAAATGCTTCAGCCAGAGTCTTTCCCGTGCCGGTGCCGCAGGGGTTGGTGTGCTTGATGATGGCGCAAACTGGCTCGTCGAATTCGTTCTCGTTAAATTCCTGGGCGAGATCCCATGCGGCCTGAAGGTCGACGATGTTGTTGAAGGAAAGCTCCTTGCCCTGAAGCTGGCGGGCATTGGCCACTCCGGTGGCGGAGCCATCGGAATACATGGCGGCTTTCTGATGAGGGTTTTCGCCGTAGCGCAGATCTTGAGTTTTGCGGAATGAGAGCCGAAGAGTTTGTGGGAAGGTTTCGCCTTGATCTTTTGGAGTCTCGGCGCGGCCGGTTCGTTCGAGGGTTGAGGCGATGGCGGAATCGTACGCGGCGGTGACGGCGAAGGCTTTGCGTGCAAGCTGCCACTTCGTGTCGAGCGAGAGTGCGCCGTTTGATTTACTGAGCTCATCGGCAATGGCGGCATAGTCATCGGGCGAAGTTACCACGGCCACGTCATGAAAATTCTTGGCGGCGGAACGAATCATCGACGGCCCGCCAATATCGATATTTTCGATCAGTTCTTCGAGCGAGACGCCCGGCTTGGCCGCGGTTTTTTCGAAGGCGTAGAGATTGACCACGACCATGTCGATGGGAGCGATGCCGTGCTCAGCAATGGCGGCTTGGTGTTGGGGATCGTCGCGGCGATGCAGGATTCCGCCGTGAACTTTGGGGTGAAGAGTCTTCACGCGGCCATCGAGCATTTCAGGAAAGCCTGTGAGTTCGGAGATGTCTTTGACCGCGATGCCGGAGTCGCGCAGGAGCTTGGCGGTGCCACCGGTGGAGATGAGTTCAATGCCGAGGGTTGAGAGCGTGCGGGCGAAGTCGGCTAGGCCGGTTTTATCGGTGACGCTGAGAAGGGCACGATGAATGGGGGAAGTGCTGGGAGACATGACCGGCCTCATTATGAAGAATGCGTGCGGAGCGACCGAAGATTCTATCAGCAATTGGCAGGAACGGGACGTCGGTTCGCCTTCAAAATCACTGAGACGGTCGTTTCGCAACGCGCGGCGCGCTCGCCACGGCGCGGCTTATGAAGCTTTCGAACCGAGAAATCCCAATCATAAAGGTTGGCGACCGTGACGAAGAACCACAGGACAGGCAAGAGCATCCACTTGGATATTCCGCGGGAACCGGGCAACAGAGACAGTAATGTTGCGACGATTCCAAATCCAATTATTGAAGAGATGACGAGCTGCCGATAGCTCAGACAATAGCGAACTTCGCAAGCCTCGGAAATTGACGGTGAGATCGTCGAACCCGAACGGCACCAGAACATTCATAATAGTGACGAGTCGACCTCCCGGTCGAAATTCACCGTTCCGATCTCCTCTAGCTCGCACATGACGAGAGATTAAATGGCTCGGCTTCTACGCCTTCGCTTTGGCCTTCAGCTTAACCTGTCCGCCGGCCATCTCCACCGAATACTCCACGTTTTGGCAGCCGTATTGTTTCCTGATTTGTTCGGTCTTTTTCTGCACGAAGGTGGTGAAGGAGTCGAAGTTGCCGGAGACGCTTTCCCCGGCTTTCTTTTTTGCCGCGACGAGGGTGTTGTAGAGGCGCTCTACTTGTTCGCGCTCGCTCTCGGCGCTGTGCAAGGTGAAGGGTTTGGGCGAAGAGGATTCCGCGGCGGGAGCCGTTTGGGCCGACGTCTCTTGAGGGGTTGACGTAGCCGCGGCTGAGGCTGCGGCTCCGTGGGCAAGCCCATACACGGGGTGTTGCGGTTTCTCTTCTTCCATTGTGCGGACGCCCTGCACCGAGAGCAACGCATCCTGCGGACGGCGGTAGCCTTCCTCTCGAATCCGCGACTTCTTGCGCCACAGGTCGCTGTAGATGGCGTAGCGTTGGGCCATTTCGTTGTAGCGAAAGCGCTGGGAAAAATTCATCCGCCCACCGTCGGAAAATTTCCGCAACAGCGACAGCACCTTCCACTCGATATCGGTGGGAGGGCGTTTCGTGGGATTGCTGAAATAGATCTCGTAGTCGATCTTCAGCCGCCGCAGTTGCGAATCGAGAAGGTTGAGTTCTTCGTCGGTGGTCACGCAAGACTCTCCAGTCAACAGTGTAGGAGTTGTCGCGGCTGGCGGCGAGTTACCCGAGGGTCACCAAGGGGATGGTACTTAAGTCAGCGGTCACCACTTAGCAGTCAGCATTCAGCCCTTAGTCATTTCTCGTGGTGGTTCGGAGACGCGCAGCGGACGTCCCCAAGGCACCGACAACGATTGCAGAGTCTTGCGCACTTGCATCGTAGAGAAGACTGGAGGATAATCCCCGAACTCCGGCCTTCCTTGCTGCGTGGGCCACGGTGCCCTGATCAACTTTCCAGGAGGCTCTGTTATGCACAAAGTTCTCGCTTGTACTCTCAGTCTTTTCGCTCTTGCCGTCTCCGCGAGCGCATCGAATCGGCCTGTTACGGAATTGGCGGGACTCAACGGGACCGATAATCAATCGGGAAGCGGGTTTGGAAACGTAGCCATCAGTCAGGATGGCAATACGGTGGCGGTCGGAGCCGCCCAGGGCGACGGAACCGCGGGTGAAATTTATGTCTATCAGAAGCCTTCCGCAGGTTGGGTCTACATGAATCAAACGGCGAGATTGATGCCCACCGATCAGTGCCTGTTGGGTGGGGCTCTGGCCATCAGCGCCGACGGCGGCACGATCGCCTCGTTCGCGGGCAACTGCGCGGGCGGAGGGTTTACCGGCATCGGCTCCATCGAAGTCTTCATCCGTCCTGCCGCCGGATGGCAGGACACAACTCACCCCGACGCCACTCTCGCATTAATTAACACGGGTGCCTATAACAACCTGGGCCTTTACCTTGGAATGAGCGCCGATGGAAAGACCATTGTCAGCACGGGATACTTCGCCTATCCAAAAAAATCGTACCTGTTTGTGTTCGACCAGGCTTCTGGGGGATGGACGAACATGGGCCCGAGCAATAGCGTTTTATTGTCCAACCTCGCCGTTGGACCGGAGGCCGTCGCTATCAACGGCGAAACTATCGCGGTGACGGACCAGCCCAATAAAGCAGTCCTGGTTTTTCAACGGTCCACCGGCGGCATTCAGAAGATTGCCACCTTGACAGCGTCCGACGGAGATAGATTTTCTATCGCATTGGCTATGGACAGTCAATCCATAATCGCGGACGGCTATGCGTCGGACAACAAGACGGGCAAGGTATACCTGTTCTCCAAACCTGCGAGCGGGTGGGCAAACGCCACCGAAACCGCGCAGT
Organism: Candidatus Sulfotelmatobacter sp.; assembly: GCA_036513255.1. Classification (GTDB taxonomy): domain Bacteria; phylum Acidobacteriota; class Terriglobia; order Terriglobales; family Acidobacteriaceae; genus Sulfotelmatobacter. The sequence continues at coordinate 85,737 of DATBZH010000077.1, forward strand.
TCCCGGCGCCGGACGACATTACTTTTCTTTTCGGAATCGCGATTGCCAAAAGCGGGAAAGAACTGCTTCTCGGCGGAGAAGATAACTCAGCCGCGTTCCTCTACGTGGAACCTGCGGGGGGATGGCAAACAACGTTTCAACCGAAATTCGCTTTCCACCCGGAATTCAACCAGGGAAACTTTGGCGATTCCGTAGCCATGACAGGCGCTACCGTGGTGGTGGGCAATGAAACCGCGGGTACTGCAGACCTATTCACTTTGCAATAGGGAGCGCAGAGGCGATCGGATCGACGATTGTCGTAAAAATCTGAGTGCTGAGAGCTTACTTGGAATTCGACGCCATCTTTTTCACCATGGCGAGCACCAGCTTGCGGTCGCTGTCGTTCAGGCTGGTGGCGTAGCGGCGGATTTGGCTGAGGAAGCGGACTTCGTCATCGGAAAGCTGGGGCAAGCCCTTGTTGCCGTTACTGTGGCTGGACTCGGAGAAGAACTGCGATAAGGCGATCTCCATCGCTCCGGCAATTTTTGAAAGCGTGTCGAGCGAGGGGATGGTGTGGCCGTTCTCTACGCGGGAAAGGTAGCAGCGCAACAGGCCGGTGCGCTTTTCGATGTCGCCCTGAGACATACCTTTTTGCAACCGGTAGTTGCGGATCGTTTCGCCAATGTTGATTGCAGGAAGCATTTCAGGATGCGACATAGTAACCACAGCAGCAACTTCTGGCAAGTGGAAATTCGGGCCGCGCGAAAACCGCGTGAAACCGGGGATTAATCGCAGAGCCTGCCGAGTAACAACTCTGAGCTAGAGATACAAAAAAATCCCGGCGTTCTCGGCGGCCTCTGCGTTGAAATGCTTTTCGATTCCTCCGGCACGATGCCACGGGTCGACGCGGTAGCAACAACTCACTTCTTCAACGTCTGCGCCAGGAAGTCGGCCGTGCGCTTCCAGGCGTCGGCGGCATCGGCGGAGCGGTAGCCGTCTTTGTTGTTCGGATTCTCGAATGCGTGGCCGGCATCGTCATAAATCTTGACATCTATTTTCTTGCCTAGCTGTTTCATGGTCTGTTCGAACTTGTGGACATCGTCGGGCGTGATGCCGTGATCCTGGCCGCCGAACGAGCCTAGTATGGGCGCGCTGATTTTCTTGAGCGCGTCGGTATCGGTGGCGAGGTGGCCGTAATTGATGACGTCGGCGGCGAGCGTCGGCTCCTGCAGTGCGACGTCGAGTGAGTAGCCTCCGCCCATGCACCATCCAACAGCGCCGATGCGGCTCTTCTTTACGTTGGACTGAGACGCCAGGTAGTCGAAGGCTGCGCTCAAATCACGCTTGGCGCGGTCTTCCGGAACGCCCCGCATGATTTCGTGCGCCATGTCGGGCGTGGTGGCGACTTTGCCGCGATAGAGATCGATAGCGAGGGCAACGTAGCCCTCGTCGGAAAACTTCGAGGCTTGATCTTTGACCCAATCGTTCAATCCCCACCACTCATGGATAACGATCAGCGCCGGGAACGGGCCTTTGCCCGCGGGCGTGTAGAGGACGCCTTGAACGGTCTCGTCACCGCTTTTGTAGGAAACGGGTTTGCCGTCCGCGGCGAAGGCGGAGACTGCAAAAAGCATCAGGAGAAGTATGACAAGAGCTTTTTTCATGGTTTTAACCTCAAGTCGAACAATCGATTGCTGCGCGTCAGATGAGCCGCGGTCCCGTGGAATCATAATTCCAGTTCCAGATAAATCGCACCTGGCATTGGGTTCTCGCAATAAGGCGCGATGTCTTTGAATCCCAGCTTGTAGTACATCGCCACAGCATCTTTCATCACCGGTTCGACGGTGTCAAGGCGCATGTGACGGTAGCCGATCTGACGCGCCTCAGAGATGATGCGGTCAGCCAAGGCACGTCCCAATCCCTGGCCGCGGAACTGCGGGCGAAGGTACAGGCGCTTCATTTCGCAGATGCCCGGGCCGAGTTTGTGCAGCGCCACACAGCCCACGAGTTGGCCTTCTTTTTCCACCAGCAGCAGACGGCCTTCGGGAGGCGCGTAAATGCCCGGCAGCTCCGCGAGTTCTTTATCGAAGTTTTGGAAGCAGAGGCTGAAGCCCAAGGATTGCGCATACTCGAGAAACACTTCACGGGCTTGTGCGATTTGGGCCAGGGTTTGTGCAGGGAAAATAGAAAGGCTTTCTAACGCAGAGGACGCAGAGATCGCCGAGGAAATACTGACGTCTGACGCCTTGGCGGCTTCGTTCTTCATTTTTCTCCGCGCGATTTTCTCGGCGCTCTCGGCGTCCTTTGCGATGACACCTTTATCCCATCAGCATGCCGCCATTCACGTTTAGCACGTGGCCCGTGATGTAGGAAGCTTCATCGGAGGCCAAGAAGGCGACCGCGCTAGCCACGTCTTCGGGCGATCCCACACGGCCCAGTGGAATCTGCTTGACGGCGTTCTGCTTGAACTCGTCGCCGAGGCCAGCCGTCATAGCGGTTTCGATGAAGCCGGGAGCGACCGCGTTGCACGTGATGTTGCGCGATCCGACTTCTCGCGCAATAGCCATTGTCAGACCGATCAGCCCCGCTTTCGACGCCGCGTAGTTCGCCTGCCCGGCTTGTCCCATCTGGCCAAAGACGCTGGTGATATTGACGATGCGTCCCCAGCGCTGCTTAAGCATGGAACCGATGATCTGCTGAATGCACAAATATGCGGAAGTGAGATTGGTTTGAAGAACGGCGTCCCAGTCGGCGCGCTTCATGCGGATGACGAGCTGGTCACGGGTGATGCCGGCGTTGTTGACCAGAATGTCGATCTTGCCGAACTCGCCGATGATGGTTTTTGCCGCGGACTTTACCTGTTCTTCGTCGGCAACGTCGAGCGGGAAAACATCAGCTTTGCCGCCCGCGGCGGTGATTTCCTTCATGAGCTCGCCGAGTTTTTCCTGATTGCGCGCGGCGAGGGCGAGCGTGGCGCCCGTTGCGGCGAGTTTGAGTGCACAGGCGCGACCGATGCCCTGCGAAGCTCCCGTAATCAGCGCGACTCGTCCTGAAAGAGACATGAATGGCTTCCACCTTCGTTGCAGGAATAATGATTTACGTAGAAGGCCGAATTATACCTATCGCTGAGACGAATCCGCGCGGCGGAGCGGCCAGATCAGGACTTCGAGGCGGCGTGCGAAATGCAGGAGCGGCACGGTATCGGGCAGGGAAATTCCGCCAGCGGAGGCAACGGTATTGGTTTCAAATTTCGCTTCGGCATCTTGCAGCGGCCAGGGCCGGTGGTGAATCTCGCCGCGGTAGACTTGCCCGCGATGGGTTGTGTAGAGGCAATAGCGCTCGGTGAGCCAGTGCTCGATTGATCCCTTGTCGCGAAGACGCGCTTCTGACGTGGGCCAATAGCTGCCGCGAAACTCTGCCGCATCGCAATGGCGGCGAGAAGCGTAGTGAATCGCGCCATCGCGTGCCTGAGAACTCATCGTCGCGTGAAAATAGGGCAGATGGTAGAAAGTGCGTGCAGCGTGAACAACGACGAGGTTGGCGGCATCGAGGCTGAAGAAATAGACTCCCGCCTTGCCGGCATGGGTCACGTAAGTGCGAACGTTCAGCTCAGGAAAGCGAGACAAGCCAGGAACAGGCGGCAATCCGCGGCGATGGATGCCGGTCATGTGAAACGGAACAACCCCGACCCAGGCGTTTCCGTCGAAAGTGTCGAGCGTGACTTGTTCGGGGATCAGCGCCCGCAGCGCAGCAACTGAAACGGGCCAGTGGGCAAATAAAAGATCGTGCCAGATTTGCTTCATCAACCATGGGCCTTGAGGCAGGAGCCAAGGCCGATGGGCGACGGATTGAAGCAGAGGATCCACGCCACGAGTTTAGCGCGTACCAAGTTAACGCTTCTCTAACGCATTGCGCATTCACAATGCCGACGCGTAACATTCCCTCACTCCCATGCCTCAACCTGTGACGAATGGTGTGACCGCCATGCCCGAGCCTTCCGACAAAAAAACCGCCGATGTCATTTCCATTGCCGCCTCGGTTCATCGCTCGCCGCAGCGGGCCTCGGTTTCACAAACGTCGGCGACAGAAACTTCCGCGGGCGAAAAACCGGCGAGCGTCGAACAACCCGCCGAGAAGCCGCTAACTGCTGAACCTTCAACCGAAGTGTTCGCGGTGTTCGGTGCGGAGCCTGAGATTCAAGCCTACGCGATGGCAAAGTATTCGCGTTCAGCATTGTCGATGAAAGAGTCGCTGCGCGAGATCAGCACCCAGAAGGCGGAGAAGTTTCTCAACACTTTTTATTTTCAGTACGGCCATCGCTCGATTGCCGACCTGGCGCACATTTCGCTGGCGATCGAGCGGCTCTCAATTCTTGCGGCAATCGAACTGGCGGATGAGCAACGATGGGATGGGCAGGAACGGTCGACCCGCTATCAGGACTTTAAAAAGAGCGGCTACTTTACGCCTGATTTCGGCGCCGATGACGAGGCGCGCAAGCTCTATCGCGAGACGCTGGATTTTCTATTTGCCGAATATGAAGCCCTTTCGGCGCACATGACGAATTACCTGATCAGCATCACGCCTAAGCCCGCCGATATGAAGCAGGAAGCCTATGAGCGGACGCTGAAGGCGCGGGCATTCGACATCACGAGGTATCTGTTGCCGCTGGCTACGAACACTTCGCTGGGCGAGATCGTCAATGCGCGCACGCTCGAAACGCAGGTGGCGCATCTTCTTTCTCACACCCATAAAGAAGTGCGCGGGCTCGGCGTGTCGTTGAAGAAAGCGGCCACTTCGGCGGCTTATAACGTAAACGCTGATTCGCAGCGCGATCTGGTGGAGCAGATTCGAGCCGTGAATCCGGAGTTGGGTGCGCGAGCCGAGCAGGAATTGCTGCGTGAAGTTCGTGTTGCGCCGACGTTGGTGAAGTATGCCGACCCGAATATTTACGAGAGCGAGACACGGCGGGAGTTGCGGCAAGCCGCGCGCGAACTGATGGCGCACGAAAAGCTTGCGCCGTCGAAGACGATTGTCGATCTGCTGGATGAAGAACCGTTGGAAGTGGAAATCGCGACCACGCTTTTATACGAACACTGCCATTTTTCCTATCGCCAGATTCGGCAGTCGGTGCAGGTTGCCGGGGAGCGCAAGCGCCGCGAGATCATCGACCTGGGATTAAAGCACCGCGGCAAGCACGACGAGATGCTGCGCGGCTTCCGCGCCGGACAGCAGTTCCGCTTCGACATTCTCATGGACACCGGCGGCTTCCGCGATATGCACCGGCATCGGCGATGCATCCAGGTGATGCAGGCGGCCACGACGCAGCACGGTTACGAGATGCTGCTCGACGTGGAAGACGCCGACATGCGCAGCCGCTACGAAGCCGCTATGGGACGGACACAAGCAGCGATAGAAAATCTCGCCGGGCGCAATTCGCCGGAAGCGGAAGAAAATTCGCAGTATGCAATCCCGCTGGCGTTCAAGAAGAGGGCGCTGTTTAAGATGGACTTCGCCGAAGCTGTCTACATTTCAGAATTGCGCACCACGCCGGCCGGACATGTTTCCTACCGCAATGTCGCTTACGCGATGTATGAGGCCGTGGCGCGGAAGTATCCGGCGCTGGCCAAGTACTTCCGCGTGCATGATGTGACCGCTCCGGTGGATTTGCTGCAGAGGTAGATGGCCTTCAGACTCGAGCCGCACCATGTCCGTCCAGCGATTATCCGTGACAGCGTTCGGGAAGCCGGTAAAATAATGGAGAGAGGCTTTGGTGGTGCAATGAGCAGCAGGTCAGAGCAGTGGATAGTTAAGAGCGTTGATTTTTCTGACATATCCGGCAGAGCTGGCGAGTACTACCGTGTAGTGCTGACCTCGGGATCTGTCCGTTGCCCTATTTCGCTGTTCGTGACTGAGGGCGCCCTTGGCATGATCGCGCACAAGTCGGGTCTCCTCTACTCGGGGATCGCCCGGCAAGAGATTGTGCTCGACGTGGTAAGCGAGTTCGTTTGTGCGTTGCTGCGTACCGGCTGGGATCCCATGAAAACGCCGCCGCGCGAACTAGAAGCGAATGCGGCGGAATATCTTTTCCTGCACGGTCGGATGGAAGGCTGTGGGGCGAACTCTAGTAGCGACGCTAGGAAGACGAAGATAAGCTAAGAACTATTCTCGGCGACCTAACTTCGCAACCGCACGGGCAGCCCGGAACGCGAGTGAAGATCGTACCTGCTGTTCGGACTCGGTCAGAAATCTTCGAAGCTCGTTTTGGCGCTCACCAATATTCGAAGATGAGCCAACACCGCTTGGTGACATTGATCTGTCGCACGTCGTACAGCGCGGTAATTTTCCAGCGAGTGCATTTTCTAGTGACACATTACCAAACGCAAGATTGTAGTCTGGGTCTTCACCGTGTTGCGACTGGGAATTGAATTCCTCTAGGCACGGCCAACAGATCACTTGAACCATGGTAGACCTCGCGGCAATGCGCTCAACAACCGCTACCTCGCTTCCTACCGCACTATCCAACTTTCTTGTGCGATAGGTTTTGTAGGTCATCACACCTATGCGTTTACTGAGCCTGAAAGAATCCAACCAGTCGAGGATTTTAGGAACCAGCCTTAGTCCCAAAGGATTGTCAACTCGCTCTTGTGTGGCATTTTTTCGCACTGTGCCCGTTCCAGAAGGTCCGTGGGGCTATTGTGCATGGCGCCGGTTCGAACCGCAAGCCAGTGAGTTACGCCGGCGATGTTACCAAGAGTTGCCTTCCATTCGCTTCGGCGATCCCCCAGCATGACCCGTTGCGTGGTCCGTAGCAATCTCTAGACTTATCTTGATCCTGCCAGTCCACCAGCTAGAATCTGACCGAGAGCCACTATGCCGCGCACCGTCAAGATCGCTCTGGAAATCGACGCGAAGCTCTTCGAAGAGATCGTCTCCTTCGCAAAGGAGAACGGGCAGTCGCAGCGGGTTGTGCTGGAACGGGCGCTGGAGCACTACCTGCACAATGTGGTCCCTTCGCAGCGACTGGTGCGGCCCGAGGTGATGGCCGCTTATCGCCGCTCCAACGAAAAGTATAGTGAGTTGTACAAGCGGCTCTCTGGTCCCGTTGAAAGCTGATCGCGCGTCCGTCTGTCATCCTTGAGGCAGCGGAATCATCGGCTTCGCCGAGGACTCCCAACGAAGAGCCTGCCCTGAGCCTGCCGAAGGGACCTCTGCACTTGGTCGGCACCACAGCCGCTGTCGACAAACCCATAGGTTCCTTCGGCCCGCAAAAAGCGCGGACCTCAGAGTGACGGCACGTAAGGCGCTGCCCATTTCGGAACCTTTCCACAGTTAATTCTCTTGATTCGCCTTTTATTCGCTTCATTCTATATGTATAATCCGGCCAGATTGATTTTGTATTTCAAAAGGAGCTTCACCTCCCATGGCGGATGAACGCGGCAAAGCGATTGAGTTGGCATTTGCGCAGATCGAAAAGCAGTTTGGCAAGGGTTCCATCATGCGGTTGGGGTCGAAGGAAGCCATCGTCCCCATTGCGGTGATCTCGACCGGCTCGATCTCGTTCGACGCGGCACTGGGCGTCGGAGGCTTCCCCCGTGGGCGCGTGGTTGAAGTGTTCGGCCCGGAATCATCCGGCAAGACCACCATCACGCTACAGGTGATTGCCGAGGCGCAGAAGCTGGGCGGGATGGCAGCGTTTGTGGATGCCGAGCACGCACTTGATCCCGGCTATGCCAAGAAACTAGGTGTGGACGTCGACAACCTCCTTGTTTCTCAACCCGACTATGGCGAGCAGGCGCTGGAGATCACTGAAGCCCTGGTGCGCTCGAATGCCATTGACGTGTTAGTGGTGGATTCGGTGGCGGCGCTGGTGCCCAAGGCCGAACTCGATGGCGAGATGGGAGACAGCCATATGGGCTTGCAGGCGCGGCTGATGTCGCAGGCGCTGCGCAAGCTGACCGGGACGGTTTCAAAGTCGCGCACTTGCCTGATTTTTATCAATCAAATCCGCGAAAAGATTGGCGTGATGTTCGGCAATCCGGAGACGACCACGGGGGGAAAGGCGCTGAAGTTTTACTCTTCGGTGCGCATCGATATTCGCCGCATCGCGGCCATCAAAGATGGCGATGTGGTGACGGGTTCCCGTACGCGCGTGAAAGTGGTGAAGAACAAAGTAGCCGCGCCGTTTCGCGAGGCCGAATTCGACATTCTTTATGGCGAAGGAATTTCGCGCGAGGGTGACCTGCTCGATATCGCTGTGAACAACAACATTCTGGAGAAGTCCGGGTCGTGGTTCAGCTACAAGGGTGAACGCATCGGCCAGGGCCGCGAGAATGCCCGCCAGTTTTTGAAAGACAATAAAGACACCTTGGCCAAACTCGATACCGAAGTTCGCAAAGCGCTGGGACTGATTGCGAGTCCTCCGCAACCAGCGCCGGCGACACCGGCACAGGCAGCTCAGGCCCACGGGGCGCGTGTAACTACAATGCCGACGGGCACAGAGGCGGTAAAGGCGCCGATTGTGGCGGCGGCAAGGCGCTAGGGGTCGTAGCTCGGGTAGTTCACTTCACCGCGGACAATACACCAAAGTACTATCGACGAATGCAGGGTTCCTATATAGGGTTCCTATATAGGATTCCTGTATTCGTTATGAACAAGCCCATTCGCTCGAAAATTTCCCGTGGCAGCGCCGAGCTAGCTATCCTCGCCCTCCTCGACCAACAGCCGCTTTACGGCTTCGAAATCTGCAAGCGTATCGAGAAGAAAAGCGGCGGTGCGCTGCGTTTCAACCTCGCATCGCTTTACCCCATGCTCTATGAACTGGAAAAGCGTGCATGGGTCAATGGCCAATGGGAAAGCAATCAGGCAGGGCGCGATCGTCGCTATTATCGCCTTACTCCGGAAGGTAAGAAACAACTCGCTCCTCTGCGGCGGGAGTGGCACGCGTTCTTCCTGGCACTTGATCGCCTGGCGGGGGTGAGTGGTGCCTGAGTGGAATGTCATTGTTCGAGGAAAACTGAAGGATCTCGGTCTTGGCGTGCGGCAGCAAGAAGAAGTAGCTGACGAGCTTGCCGATCATTTGGAAGACATTTACGAACAGTTTCTTGAGGAGGGTTTGTGCGAGCCCGAAGCTTTGCGTCTCACTCTTCAAGAAGCTGCGGATTGGCGGAAACTGGCTCGAAATATTCGACGCGCAAGGCGCAAGGAGGATGTGATGAATAACCGAACCAAAACTCTGTGGTTACCGGGTCTGGCTGCTTTGACGGCTGCTTCAGTTTTGCTGATGCTTCTGGAGCGGATCGTCATGCTGCAGCCGAGGCTCTGGTGGAAGGACAGCGGAGTACTGGCGATTCACGCCTCGTGGTGGATTCTGTTGCCTCTGTGCGGCGCCGCGGGAGCTTATCTCTCCCGGCGAGGCGGCGGGCAACGGCTCGCGCGCTTGGCGGCCGGCCTGTTTCCCGCGATCGTCATGCTCTGCGTATTTTGCTTTGTGCTCCCAGTTAGTGTTTTGATCGAGAGAAACGCTTTCGTGATGCAACATCCTCTTTATTTTCTGCTGGCACTGATCAATTGGACGGTTGTCCCAGGCCTGGCTCTTCTGCTTGGGACGTTGCCCTTCCTTCGGACACCGATCGTCAACCGTTCTTAACTGCGGCTGCGCTGGCGGCTACTCTACGAATCCGCAATTGCCATTCCCGCTCCTACCCGCATAGAATCGCGTATGACTCCGTTGAGCTTTCCCGCGAGGACGATTGAACAAGGGCATTGCCATCTATCCCGGTTCGTTTGACCCGCCCACCAATGGGCACCTCGACTTGATTCAGCGGGGGAGCAAGATTTTTGAAGAGCTAGTGGTCGCCATCCTGCGCAACTCGGAAAAGACCCCGATGTTCAGCGTGGCCGAGCGGCTGGAGATGCTCAAAGAACTCACCGCGGACCTGAAGAATGTGCGCCTCGATACGTTCGACGGTCTGATGGTGGAATACGCGAAGTCGATCGATGCCATCTGTGTGCTGCGCGGCATTCGTGCCATCAGCGATTATGAATACGAACTGCAAATGGCGCTGATGAACCGCAAGCTGGAACCCACGCTGGAAACGGTTTTCATGATGCCGGCGGACAAGTACTCCTATGTGAGTTCGCGATTGGTGCGTGAGGTCGCGCAAGCAGGCGGGCCGGTGAAGGGACTGGTGCCCGACGTAGTGGACCTGAAGCTGCGGCAAAAGCTGGACGCGGCCCGCAGGTTGGAAAAAAGATTGGAAGAAGCTGGCAAGGCCAAATCTAAGAAACAGAAAAAACGGAGAGGAAAAACAAAGGCATGACCACAGCGACGACTGAAGCGCTCATACTCACGGATCGAATCAATCGCATCGAGCCTTCCGCCACCATGGCCGTGGTGGCTGAGGCCGACAAGCTGCGCGCGCAGGGCATCGACGTGGTCGATTTCGGCGCTGGAGAGCCTCACTTTTCCACTCCGCAGCACATCAAAGACGCGGCCATCGCGGCCATTCAGGACAACTTCACCAAGTACACGGCAGTCGCGGGAACGCCTGAGCTTCGCGATGCCATCGTGCATCGTCACGCCACAGACTTTGCATCGAATTATCGCCGCGAAGAAGTCATCGCGTCGGTCGGCGGAAAACACGCGCTTTTCAATGCAGTCCAAGTCCTGGTCGGCCATGGCGACGAAGTGATTCTTCCGGTTCCTTACTGGGTTTCGTTCAAAGATATCGTGCGCTACGCGGGCGGAGATTGTGTCCTGTTGCAATCCGACGAGTCGCAGGGCTTCCGCGTTACCACCGAAATGGTCGCGCGCCTGATTACGCCGCGCACCAGAGTAATTATTCTCAATTCTCCTTCGAATCCGTCCGGCGCTGTGATGAGCCCGGAAGATATGACCGAAGTGGTGCGCCTGGCCCACGAGCGTGGGATCTGGGTGCTTTCAGATGAGTGCTATGTTTATTTAAATTACACAGGCAAGAACTTTTCCGTGGGTTCGCTGCGCGACTACAGAGAGCGCATGGTGGTGCTCGGCTCGCTTTCGAAAACTTACGCCATGACTGGTTGGCGGTTGGGATACGCGCTGGCTCCCGCGCCCGTCGTTAGCGCGATGGCGAAACTCCAGAGCCAATCCACCTCGAATCCCACCTCGATTGTGCAGAAAGCGGCGGTCGCCGCATTGAAGGGTCCGCAGGAGTGCGTGGCACAGATGCGTAGCGAATATATCGAGCTGCGCGACCACGTCGTCAAAGGGCTAAGGTCCATCCCCGGCGTAACTTGCGTGCAGCCGGAGGGTGCATTCTATGCTTATCCGAACGTGTCTTCGTTCTTTCGAGGCAGCAAAGTGAAATCGGCCTCGGATGTGGCTGGGAAGTTGTTGCGCGAAGTTCATGTGGCCACGGTTCCCGGCGAAGGTTTCGGCACCAGCGACCACATTCGCGTCTCTTATGCCACGTCGAAGGCGGAGTTGGATCGCGGCCTGGAGCGTATGCGAAAGTTCTTTGCCGCGCTCTAGCCGTTGGTAAAAATAATCGGTTCAACAAAGGCCGTTCCGTAACGAGCGGCCTTTGCCGTCACTAGCACATTCATGTCCGATCTTTATCCATTGCTGATGCTTCCGCGTTTTGACCCGCGTCCGTGGGGCACGCGCGACCTCTCGCCCATCTATCCCAATCACAAGTTCGATGAGAATATCGGAGAATCGTGGCTGACCGGCGACGACTGCAAAGTGGTCAACGGGCCGCTTACCGGGCAGACTCTGTCGCAACTCAGTAACGAATATGGGGTTGATCTAGTGGGCGAAGCCGCCCGCGACGCCAAGCGGTTCCCTTTGTTGATGAAGTTTTTGTTCCCGCTGCAGAAACTTTCCGTGCAAGTTCATCCCGACGATGAACAAGCGCTTCGTGTCGGCCAACCTTGGGGCAAAACGGAATGCTGGTACGTGGCCCACGCGCAACCCGGAGCGCAAATCGCGCTGGGCCTTAAGCCGGGAGTGAAACTGTCTGAATTCGAGAAGGCGATTCACGAGCAGCGCGCCGAAGAACTTCTCAACTGGATCAACATTTTCGCCGGCGATATGATTTATGTCGCCGGCGGCACAGTTCATACGTTGGGGCCGGGTTCCGTGATTGTCGAAACCCAGCAACAGTCCGACACCACGTATCGTTTGTATGATTACGGCAGACCCCGTGAGTTGCATCTGAAAGAAGGATTGGCTGCGGTGAGAGAGGCATCTTCTTCAGGAAAAGTAGTACGCGCGGTGCCCGCCGAAATTCGCGGCTCGCACAACCTGCACTCGCCGTTGATAGCCGCGGCTTACTTCGTCGTGGATAAGTTTGAGACGAAACAAGTATTGGCTCTTAAGACGCGCGACGACTCCGGGAAGAGTTCAGCGCAGATACTTGTCGCCGTCGACGGCTGCGGGGTGATCGAGGCTCCGGGAAAAGAACCGGTCACGATGGCTAAGGGCGATGCCATTGTGGTACCGGGGTGCATCGAACGTTTCGAAGTGCGTCCCCAATGGACGCTGGAATTTATTCGCGCTTGCGTTCCGGGAAAGCAATTGCCGGAGCCGGTGACGACAATGTAGTCAGTTGGCAGCCTGTCGCTTTACAAATCGAAATCCGTAAATATTTGTGACTAAAAATTCAAACTTCTACCCAGTAATCCTCGCCGGAGGGCGCGGTACGCGCTTCTGGCCGCTGAGCCGCAAGAAGCGCGCCAAGCAGTTGCTTGCGCTCGACGGCAAGCACACAATGATTCAGCAAACCGTCATGCGGTTGCTCCCGACGGCGCAGCCCAAGCGGTTCTGGATCGTCACCAACGACGATCTTCGTCCTGCCATCCGCAAACAACTTGCGCGGCTTTCCGCGGCGCAGATTCTCGCCGAACCCGTAGGGCGCAATTCCGGCCCGGCTATCGGATTAATGGCGTTCTTGCTGTTACGGCAAGCGCCAGAAGCGGTCATCGGAATGTTTCCTTCCGACCACGTGATCGCCGATGAGAATGCCTATCGTGCAACCTTGGAGCGGGGAATTCAGATTGCGGCAGCGGGAGAAAATATTGTCGTGCTCGGAGTGCGGCCCACGCGGCCAGAAACCGGCTACGGATATATTGAGGCAGGCGGCTTGCTCGAAAATGGCGCGCTGCGGGTGCGCCGCTTTACCGAAAAACCCGATGTGAGTAAAGCCGCTGAATTCGTTGCGGCGGGAAATTTTTTCTGGAACAGCGGAATGTTTCTGTGGAGCGCGCGCACGCTGGCCAATGCCTTCCGGGAACATCTTCCGAAAACGGCGCCGCTGCTCGAGCAGATTGCCGCCACATACGCTACTAGTAAGTTCGCGTCCACATTCCGGCGTTTATATCCCAAGTGCGAAAACATCAGCGTCGACTATGCGGTGCTCGAACCGCGTTCGGCCAAGGGCGAGACGGCCGGAAACATTTTTTGCCTTCCCGCCGATTTCGGCTGGAACGATTTGGGATCCTGGACGGCACTGCATGAACATCACACCGCCAAAAGCAGCCCGCAAAATGCCAACCTCATCACAAGCGCGGGACAGTTTTTGCTCAACGCCAGCGGAAGTTACGTCCACGCTCCCGGAAAGTTTGTTGCCGTAGTGGGTGTGGACGATATCGTTGTAGTGGAAACCGAAGATGCGCTGCTGATTACGACGCGGCAGAACGCGCAGGACGTGGGAAGAGTCGTGAAACATCTGGACGAGAAAAAAATGTACAAGCTAGTGTAAAGATCAGTGGCCAGTGATCAGTGGCCAGCAAAGCTTGCGGAGTATCTGGCCACTGATCGCTGAACACTGACCACTGAGTTTCTATGCCTCAAGAGATCAAATTTGGTACTGACGGCTGGCGCGGTGTAATCGCCGACGATTTCACCTTTGATAACGTGCGCCGCGTGGCTGGCGCGATCGCTTCGTATGTGTTGAAGGACGAGGATCCCCGCCGCGGAATTTTCATCGGTTACGACACACGTTTCGCCTCGCACCGCGCAGCGCAGATCGTCGCCGATGTTATCGCCGAGGCAGGCATACCGGCCAAACTGGCCAACGACTATACTCCTACCCCGGCGCTTTCCTACGCGGTCAAAAATCAAGGCGCTGCTGGCGGAATCATGGTCACTTCCAGCCACAATCCCTGGAACTGGAACGGAGTAAAGTTCAAGGGCAAATTCGGCGGCTCAGCCACGCCCGCGATTATGAAGAGGATCGAAGAAGAACTCGCGGCCGCGGCGATGCCGCAAGGAAGTAAGGCTGCGATTGAGGAAGTGGACCTCAAAACGCCTTACATTGCCGCGGTTTGCCGGTTTGCCGACGTCGAACTCATTGGCAAAACGAAATTCAAGTTCGCGGTCGATGCGATGTACGGCTCGGGCCGCGGAATTCTGGGCGGAATTTTCGGCAAACTCGGCGTCCAGCATGTGACGATTCGCGAGGAGTTGAACCCGTTATTCCCTGGCATCAATCCCGAGCCCATCGAACCTCATATCGCGCTGTTGCAGCAAACCGTAGTGAGCGAGAAATGCGACGCAGGCCTCGCTACCGATGGCGACGCTGACCGCATCGGTGCCGTGGCGGAAGATGGCAGCTTTGTGGATTCGCACAAGATCTTCTGCGTCCTGCTGCATTGGCTCCTGGAACGCAAGAAGTGGCCGGGTGATGTAGTGCGCGCTTTCAACACGACGCGCATGCTCGATCGTATCGCCGCCAAGTACGGACGCAAGCTGCACGAAACTCCAATCGGCTTTAAATATATTGCCGATCTAATGATGGAAACGGACATCCTGATCGGGGGCGAAGAATCCGGCGGCATCGGCTATTCGCGTTTTTTGCCTGAACGCGACGGCGTGTTGAACTGCCTTTTGCTGGCGAATGTAATGGCGGAAGAAGGCAAACCGCTGGGGCAATTGGTGGCAGACCTGCAATGCGAGTTCGGGCCGCACTACTACGGTCGCCGCGATCTGCACATTCCCGAGCAGGTCAAACAGGCGGCTATCGCCCATGCGCGCGCCGAAAGCACGACGAGCCTCGGCCAATATCGCGTGATCAAGAAAGAGAATCTCGACGGGATAAAGTTCTTTCTGGATGCGCCGACGCTTGAGAATGGGGCCGAAGCGTGGGTTCTGTTTCGAGCTTCCGGGACGGAGCCGCTTTTGCGTTTGTACTGCGAGGCCGCGTCGCCGGAATTGGTGCGCGAGATACTGGCTGCGGGCGAGAGTTTTGTGAATGCCAGCGGCTAGCAGGCCTCAATGATGCGATACTTCTAACCAAGCATGGACTTCTCCGCAAATCCAGCTTTGGCTTCCAACGATTCGCCTGAGGCTCGCCGTTACAATTCTGTCAAGCGCTGGCTTGGGGTTGCCGACTTTGTGCTCGGCGTGGCTTTTTTGGTCGTGTTGCTTGTAACTGGATGGTCCGGCTGGCTGCGCGATCTTGCTTACCGTCTGGGCTTTCAAAACTACACGTTGTCGGTTTTCTTCTATCTCCTGCTGTTGCTCATCATTGGCAAAGCGCTGGGAGCGGGACTCGACTACTACGGCTTTCGGATCGAACGCAAGTTTCAGCTGACGACGCAGCCGTTGCGCTCGTGGATATGGGACGAGGTCAAGGGGTTTCTGGTCAGCCTGGTCCTGGGCGCCATCGTGGTGGAGCTGCTTTACCTCACCATTCGTCAGTGGCCCCAGCATTGGTGGCTGCTCGCCTGGGCAATTTTCATGGCGCTCTTTGTGGGGCTCGCTCAATTGGCTCCGGTCGTGCTGTTTCCCATCTTCTATAAGTTCGAGCCGTTGGAGAACGAAGACCTGCGCCGGCGGCTGGTTGTCTTGAGCCAGCGAGCCGGGACGCGGGTGCGTGGGGTTTATCGCTGGAAGCTTTCGGAGAAAAGCAAGAAGGCTAACGCCGCGCTCACCGGAATGGGACGCACGCGGCGCATCATTCTTGCCGATACATTGCTGGATAACTATCAGCCTGAAGAAATCGAAGCTGTGCTCGCACACGAGCTCGGCCACCACGTTCACCGCCACATTCTGAAGAGCATTTTCGTACAGGCGGCAATCACGTTCGTAGGCTTTTGGGCGGCCAACTGGACTCTGCACTACGCGGTCGATCAGCACATGTTCGAAGAGCTTTCCGATTTTGCCAACCTGCCGCTGCTCGTTCTTGTTTCCACCGTATTGTCTTTTTTGCTGATGCCGGCGCTCAACGCATACTCGCGCTTCAACGAAAGACAGGCGGATCAATATGCCTTCGAGTCCATCGCCAGCGTCGAGCCCTTCATTGCTTCGATGAACAAGCTGGCGGAGCAGAATTTGGCGGAGCGCACACCCTCGAAGTGGATCGAGTGGCTGTTTCACTCGCATCCTGCGATTTCGCGCCGCGTAGCCGCAGCACAGGCCTGGAGCCGCGCTCACGAAGCAGTCTCGCAATGAACTGGTTCGACTAGTCAGCGATTTCTCAACATCTCGGCAACGCGCTGTAAATCTTCTTCGGTATCGACTCCTACGGTGTCGTGTGGAGTCAGTCCAACAAAAATATCGATGCCATTTTCCAGAAACCGCAACTGCTCGAGACGCTCGCTCTTTTCCAGGGCTGATTCCGACAACTGAACAAAACGGTCGAGCGCGGCCTTGCGATAAGCATACAGACCGAGATGCTTGAAGTATTTCGGCCTCGTTGTGTCACGGTCGAAAGGAATGGTCGCGCGGGAAAAATACAGGGCGCGCCCGTTCACATCGGACACGACTTTCACCGCATTAGGATTGGGAATGTCCGCGTCAGGCGCAGACGTCTTCAGCGTCCCGACTTGCACGACCTCATTCTTCATTACGTCGAGGAGCGTGGCGATGTGCTCGGGGCGGGTGAGCGGTTCGTCTCCCTGCACGTTGAGGTACACGTCGGCTACGATGCGCTGCGAAATCTCATGCACGCGTTCGGTGCCACTCCGGTGCACAGCGGAAGTCATCTCCGCTTTCCAGTGATTCTTCCGGCAGGCCTCCATGATTTCGTCGGAGTCCGTGGCGACGATGACATCAGCCAGCAGAGGTGAAGATCGCACCGCTTCATACACGATGCCAATTAAAGGTTTGCCGTTAATCTGCCGCAGCATTTTTCGTGGCAGGCGTGTGGAGGCGATGCGCGCTGGAATTACCGCGATGGCTTTCATAGATTTTATTCAGCGCGTAATTATAGTTTCCAGTCTTGCCTTATAACAGGCAAGCGCAAAACTACCTCTGAAGCTCAGATAGTAGCGAGAATGCGCGACTATTTTGGCAGGCCATAGTGGTTGCGTAAAATCCGGTTAAGTGGCTATTGCCACGGATAACGTTCTCACCCAATATTATTTCTATGTCTCGATGCGGTTCAGTGCAATTGTTCGTATGCGCGCTCTTGTTCTGCTTTTTATTCCTGCAAGGGGTGCCTTTAGCCGACGGACGAGGCCTGCGAATTGAAAGCACTATTGCTCCCGCTGATGCAGCCAACGCGGAGGCGCATCCCATTCTGGTTGAACTGTTCACCTCTGAAGGATGCTCCAGTTGCCCGCCCGCCGACGCTCTCCTTGAAAAATTGGACGCGTCGCAGCCTGTTCCTGGCGCGCAACTGATCGTCCTCAGCGAGCACGTCGATTATTGGGATCACGATGGCTGGAAAGATCCAAATTCTTCATCGACGCTGACCGAGCGGCAAGCCGCCTATGTGCGTGCGCTGGGACTTCAGACGCCGTACACTCCGGAAATCATCGTCGACGGAAGCAGTGAAATGCGGGCCAACGATCCGCAGCAGGTGAATAAAATTTTTCACGAAGCTGCCGCCGCGCCTAAGGTGCCTGTGCGCATCGGCGAAGTAAGTGTCGATGCCGGGAATCCGGGTATTCTTCGGGCGCGCGTTGAAGCCGATGGCAATTCTGACAGGCACAATGCCGACGTCTACGTAGCTGTTGCCCTCGACCACGTGGAATCCCAAGTCTTGCATGGGGAAAATGGCGGTCGGCATCTGACACACGTTGCGGTGGTGCTGCAACTGACAAAAATCGGAAAGCTGCAAAAAGGAAAAAGTTTCGACGAAACCATTCAGTTGAAACTCAAGCCCGGTACAGATCCCAAAAATGTCCGTCTCGTTGCCTTTGTGCAAGAGCCGGGGCCGGGCAAGTTGCTCGGCGCGGCTTTACGGAAGCCGGTAAACTGAGAAATTTCACGCGTTCCTTTGGCCAAGTTGACGCCAACGTGGATTCCAGCACACCTGCTTTTGGCATATGTGACGGGCGCGGTCTTTGTGGTGACCAGCCTTGGCCTGATCGTTAATAAAGAAGCGCGTCCGGCGGCTACTTGGTTGGGACTCACGATTCTTGCTCTCGTGCTGATAGTCTATGGGCCAGTGCTGATTGCGAACCCGTCTGATATTGGAGGCGGATTCAACTATCTGGCAGACACTTTGTTGTTGAGCGGGGATGCCTTGGCTCTTACTGGAACACAATCCCCCGGCTCACGTATCGGTTTCGAGTACGTCTAAAATCCCGGCTTGGAGCGTCCATGATTCGCAGCGCATCCAGCCAGATACTGCAACGAAAGCAAACTGAAGGAGACCCTCCATGTTTCGAGGCGCTTTACGAGTATTTCTATTCTCCCTGATGATATTGGCCATGTCGGGCATAAACCTGGCGCAATCGTTCGTACTCGACCTGCCTTTGCCGAGTCAGCGGGCGCAGATTTCACAACGCATCGGCGTCACCGATATCACCATCTCGTACCACCGGCCGTTAGTGAACGATCGCAAAGTCTGGGGTGGGCTCGTTCCCTATGGCGCAGTATGGCGCGCCGGCGCGAACGAGAACACGACCATCACCTTCAGCGACCCGGTCATGATCGAAGGAAAGCCTCTCGACAAAGGGGCCTACGGTTTGCACATGATCCCAAACGCCGACGAATGGACGATCATTTTTTCGAAAAACTCGACGTCATGGGGATCCTTCACTTACGACCAGGCGGAAGACGCGCTCCGCGTAAACGTGAAGCCTAAGACGGAGGATATGCATAACGCGCTGACTTACGACTTCGATCAGTTGAAGCCGGATTCGGCCATGGTCGAACTGGAATGGGAGAAGATTGCTGTTCCATTCAAAGTCTCGGTCGATGTGCACGACGTGGTGCAGGCTAGCTTGAAGAAGCAACTTCGCGATCTTTCGCAATACACGTGGATGAGCTGGGACGACGCGGCCAACTATCTGCTGGCGGAAAAGGTCGCGCTGGATGAAGCGCTGACCTATGCGAACAAATCCATCGAGAATGAAGATCGCTACGACAACGAGATGACCAAATCGAAAGTCCTGGCCGCACTCAATCGCAAAGACGATGCGGCTACCGCGCAGAAGAAAGCGCTGGATCTTGCCAACCCGCTACAGCTTCATTTATTCGCTCGCGGATTGCAGGGTGAAAAGCGCAGTGAGGAAGCGTTCGCGATCTTCCGTGAGAACGCAAAGAAACATCCCGATCAGTGGTTCGTACATACAGGACTGGCCCGCATTTACTCGTCGCAGAGCAAGTTCGACGACGCGGCGAAAGAAATGAAACTGGCGATGGCCGCGGCTCCGGATAGCCAGAAGAGCTATCTGGACGGCCTGGAGAAACGGCTGGAGGCCAAGCAGGACATAAACCAATAGGGTCTCTGTCCGATCTGTTGGCTGGGGTGCTCATTACCCAGCCAGCAGATCGCGCAGTTTGCGAACGGCGCGGGGAATTTCCGCAACCGCGGTGCTGCCAAAACCCAAGATGAACCCGGGGCGCGCCACTTTGCCCAGGTAAGAAGGAGACAGCGGCCATATCCAGAGATTCTGCTGCGCGGCTCTGGCTGCAATTTCGGTGTCACCGCTTCCGCGGGGCAGTGTCACGGTGAGATGCATGCCAGCCTCGCCGCCCAGGACCTCGACCATGGACCCGAGTTCTTGGTTGAGGCTGTCCACGAGGACACTCCGGCGTTCGCCGTAGAGAACCCGCATCCTGCGAATATGGCGGGCGAAATGCCCTTCGCCAATAAAATCCGCGAGCACTTCCTGATGGAAGTTTGGCGGACCAAGATCCATGGCGCGACGGACGGTTAGAAACGGTTCGATGAGATCTGACGGGATGACGAGATAGCCGAGACGCAACGAAGGAAACAAGACTTTGCTGAAAGTTCCCACGTAGATGACACGAGCGTTGGCATCGAGCCCCTGGAGTGACGCGATGGGCATGCTCTCGTAACGATATTCGCTGTCGTAGTCGTCTTCGATGATCCACGATCCCGTGTCCTGAGCCCAATCGAGCAATTGAAGTCGCCGCGAAGCGCTCATGGTGACGCCGAGCGGATATTGATGAGAGGGCGTAACAAACGCAGCCCGTGCCTCTGGACATCGATTGATGCCGGCCGCGACATCCAGACCTTCCTCGTCAATAGGAACGGGCACGAGATGACAGCCATTCAGCGCGAATGCATCTTGTGCCAGGCGGTAACCTGGCTCTTCCAGCCACACAGAACTCCCAGGATCGAGTAGAACGCGAGCCGAAATCTCGATGGCCTGCTGAGAACCGCTGACGATCATGACTTGCTCCGCTTCGCAGTGCAGCGACCGCGCCGTTCTCAGATAGCTTGCGATCGTTTCCCGCAGAGGCTTATAGCCCATCTGGTCGCCGTAGTGAAATGACTGGGAGTCCATACCTCGGCATCGGCGCGCGACCAGGTTCGACCACACGTGAAGGGGAAATTGATCGAAGGCAACTTGCCCAACACCAAAAGCCCCCCAACCCAGCCGCCAGGGAGAAGCTTGAATGCGGCGAAGGTGCGAAGAGCGATGCGCGATCAGACGAGGTCCTGAGCGGGTTGACGGCAATCGTGCGCGGGTTGGTCCACTCGAGGTGAGTTGGTCTGGAAGAAGATGGGATACCACAGTCCCAGCGCCGACGCGGCTCGCGAAGTAGCCTTCCGCTAGAAGCTGCGCGTAGGCGTTCAGAACGGGGAACCGCGAAACACCTAGCTCAGAAGCCAGCACTCGGGTCGACGGAATTCGCTGCCCCGGGCGCAGGCCGCCGGCCACAATGGTTGCACGATACGCGTCGTAGATCTGCTTGTGGAGAGCTTGCGGGGCTTTGCGGTCTATCGCGATCACGGGGAGAATCCCAGAAGCTGCTCTCTTCATGGCGCGAATGATAATGGCTATGTCCATCTCCCACAAGTGGGTATTGCGGCTGACCACTTTCAGGGCGACTATGGAATCAACGATCTTCGCGGCTTTCGCCGCGGGCGGGCAAAAACCGGCGCTCTCTAAGCCCGCGCTGAACTGGATTGAGAGGATATTTTGAGCACGATTCTCGACAAGAATGTGGCCGAGCAAACGGCGAGACTAGTGGAAGCCTTCCCAATTTTGCAGAGTCCGGCATGGCCACATTCGCCCCGCGTCGCCCTCAAGGTAAAGGGAAAGATTCTCTTTATCAATCCTGGCGACGTAGTAGCAGTTCAGGCTGAAGGCAACTACGTGTTGCTGCATCGAGAATCTAGTTCCTACCTTTTGCGTGAGTCCATTTCGATGGTGGCAAAAAAGCTTGAGCCATACGGCTTCATTCGCATTCATCGCTCGGTGCTCGTGAACACATTGTTTGTGGAAGAGATCAGACCGTATTCGACTGGAGAATATGGTCTCCTCCTGAAAGGCGGGAAGGAATACACCGTCACTCGCACTTACAAGAAGAATCTCAAATCCCTCGCGGAATTCTGGATCGGCACAGGCTTGTTCTTTCCCGACTGACAGCGGCGGTGTTTGCTCCCGCTTCGGCTCACCATTTACAATCTCAGCTACGTTGCGAAGGA
This sequence comes from Candidatus Sulfotelmatobacter sp., assembly GCA_036513255.1. Lineage (GTDB taxonomy): Bacteria > Acidobacteriota > Terriglobia > Terriglobales > Acidobacteriaceae > Sulfotelmatobacter. The sequence goes on from DATBZH010000077.1 coordinate 107,555, forward strand.
CGTAAAATCGTCCTGAGGCTTCGTAGATGGCGCCGCGCTGGACATGCCAACAGTTTCTCCCGATCAGACAGCGATATAGGGTCTGTTGCGGTAAGCACGCGGCATCTATATCCGGATTCCTTCCCAAGCCGTTGTAAACAAAATGTGGCGGCGTAGCTCAGGTGGTTAGAGCGACGGTCTCATAATCCGTAGGTCGTAGGTTCGAGTCCTACCGCCGCCACCAGTCTCTTGAAATGCCTCCGGAGATGTGGATCCATCACTGATGGCTGAGTTCGAACCCGGATCCGTTCGCCGCGGAGCAAATGTAGGTATCGGGATTGATTTTTGTTTTCTTGAAATATCGCCGGCGGACTTCGTCAGCAAATGCCTCCGCGTGTTGCGTGCTCACCAGATTGACAGTGCAACCGCCAAAGCCGCCTCCCGTCATGCGTCCGCCGTAAAATCCCGGTTGGCCTTCCGCCGCTTCCACCATCAGGTCGAGTTCTTCGCAACTGACTGCATATAGGTCTCGCAAACTGTTATGCGACTCTCGCATCAGGCCGCCGAACCGGTTCAGATCCCCGGAGCTTAGCGCCTGGCTCCCGTCTAATACTCGCTGATTTTCATTGACCACGTGACTGCAGCGTTTAAAGATCGTCGCCGGCAAATCCGCGGCATGTTTTTCGAGCTGTTCGGGCGACACGTCCCGCAGCGCCCGGATCTCCGGATACCATTTCGACAGCAGGCGAACCCCCTCGTCACACTCTTCGCGGCGGCGATTGTATTCGCCGCTGGCATGCTCATGCTTGACCATAGTGTTGCAGATGACAAGGCGAACGTCCGCGGGTATGGGAACCAGTTCGTAAGCAAGCGAGCGGCAGTCGAGCCGCAGGGCGTGGCCTTGCTTGCCCATGCAGGCGACAAACTGATCCATGATGCCGACTCGGGCTCCGACAAAGGTGTTCTCGGCGCGCTGGCATATTTTGGCCACTTGCAGCATAGGAAAAATTGCGCCATTCAGGCTCATGAGAGCCAGGGCACTGGCAACTTCAACTGCCGCAGACGAACTAAGGCCCGCCCCAATGGGGACGCCGCCTTGAACCATGACACTTGCACCGGAGTAAAGCGCTTCCATCTGGCGGAGCATCACTGCTACGCCAAGAACATAGTCAACCCAGGCTCCGCGGCGAGTCGCAGGCAAATCTTCCAAATCGAATTCAAAACGCTCGGGGAATCCCTCGGATAACACGACCAACTTTCGATCGAGACGAGGAGCGATCGCTACTCGAGTGGTGAATCCGATGGCACAAGGGAGGACAAAACCGTCGTTATAGTCGGTGTGTTCGCCGATGAGGTTGACACGGCCGGGCGCGGCAAAAACCTTGGGCGAGGTTCCAAATTCTTCCTCAAATTTGCGCGTAACCAAGGAAGAATTCATGCGACCGGCCGCCCCCATGCAGGCAGAACTTGGCAGAGGTTGCGCGGAATTTCGGCCCTCGTCGGCGAAGATATTTGTCGAGAGAAAAATAGACTCATTGCTGGCATGTAATCGTTTACAATCCTGAAAAACCATAAGGCCGGAGTTGCCTTGTGTCAACCTGAAAGGTACACAAATCGCTTACTTTTGTTCGGCCCGGCCAGCAAATGACCAACGTTGAAAACATCGACTAATCCAAAGGCTGCTCCTGAAGGGAGTACGAATCGCATGAAGTGCTTGCTCTGGGAATCTTTAGCGCTAATTGGACTAATTCTCGGCCTTGCGGGCTCTGGAATGGCACAAAGCGACTACAGCTTGCGGTCTCCGGACAATCGCGTCGAAGTCAGAATCCACACCGCGGAACATCTCAAGTACGATGTCCTCTTCAAGAGCAAACCGCTGCTTCAGGATTCTCAGATATCTCTCAACATCGAGCATAAAATTTTCGGGCCCAATGCCAGGGTTGCTTCCGCCAAGGAGCAAAGCGTGGACCAGGTTCTTGAGCCTGTCGTCCGCCAGAAGTTTGCGAAGATTCGCGAGAACTACCACGAATTGCGCCTTGAACTGGAGGGCGGGCTAGCTGTGACGTTCCGAGCCTACAACGAAGGCACGGCCTATCGCCTGGAAACCTCGCTGCCTCAAGCCCAGGTGCATGTGTACGGTGAAGAAGCTGTTTTCAATTTCGGGGGCGACCACACCGTTTACTATCCCAGCGAGGAAAGTTTTTTCTCCCACAATGAAAGAAAATATCTCCCGCAGACCATGAGCCAGATTACGCCCGAGTCGCTCGCCACGCTGCCATCGGTGGTGGACGTTGGGGACGGAGTAAAGGTCGCGATTGCGGAATCGGATGTGGAAGATTATCCCGGCCTTTGGCTGCACGGAACAAGCGGTAACGCGCTTGCTGCTACTTTCCCTCCCTATCCGCTTAAAGAACAACTGGAAAGGGACCGTGACTTCAAAGTCGTGGAGAGCGCCGACTACATCGCAGTCACGCGCGGGACGCGTACGTTTCCATGGCGTGTTATTGGCATCGCTGAAAAAGATGGGGATTTACTGACAAACCAGTTGGTGTGGCTGCTGGAAAAGCCGTCGCAAGTTCAAGATACGTCATGGATCAGGCCAGGCAAGGTCGCTTGGGACTGGTGGAACTTCAACAATGTTTACGATGTGGACTTTAAAGCGGGCGTCAACACCCAGACCTACAAGTACTACATCGACTTCGCCTCGAAATACGGCATCCCCTACATCATTCTGGATGAGGGCTGGTACAAGCTTGGGAATCTTCTCGACGTGGTTCCCGATATCAATATTCCAGAGATTGTTGCCTACGGAAAGCAGAAAAATGTTGGCGTGATTCTTTGGGTTGTTTGGAAAACGCTCGACGCTCAGCTTATTCCAGCTCTCGATCAGTTTGCGAAATGGGGAGTGCAGGGGATCAAAGTTGACTTTATGCAGCGCAGCGACCAGTTGTTGATCAACTACTATCACAAGGTCAGCATGGAAACAGCCAAGCGCAAAATGCTGGTGGATTTTCACGGCGATCAGAAGCCGGCGACGATGACCCGTACCTGGCCGAACCTGATCAGCACCGAAGGGGTTCGCGGGCTTGAGTGGGATAAGTGGAGCGCGGAAACCGACCCGCTCCACGATGTGACGCTGCCTTTCACGCGGATGTTTCTGGGGCCTATGGATTTCACCCCGGGGGCGATGATCAACGCGCAGAAGATTAGTTTTGCTCCGATCTTTCAGCGGCCGATGAGTCTGGGAACACGCTGCCATCAATTGGCTATGTACGTGGTTTACGAAAGCCCGCTGCAGATGCTCGCCGACAGCCCATCGAATTATCTCCGCGAGCCGCAGATTATGGAGTTTCTCGGGCCGGTGCCTTCCGTGTGGGACGAGACCAAGGTTCTCGATGGAAAAATCGCCGAGTACGTCGTGGTGGCGCGCAGAAGTGGCCGCGACTGGTATGTGGGCGCGATGACGAACTGGACGCCACGGGAGATCGACATCGATCTGTCATTCCTCCCCGATGGCAAATATTCGATGGAAGCCTATCAGGATGGCGTCAACGCCGACCGCAATGCCAGCGACTACAAGCAAGTGAAGACTCGAGTCGACAAGAGCACAGAACTAAAACTGAAATTGTCGCCCGGCGGCGGATGGGCCGCGAGGATTCATCCCTGAGGGCCGAATAGCTCCAAGGAATATCCTAGGTCATCCACGAAAGCAGTTCCCGGAGATCGGCCGGCTTGGCTGATTCCGTTCCTCGAGGCATTGCGGGCCCGATGGCTACGGCCTCACTGTGATTCTCAAACCATGCCAGGAAGGAAGATTGTTCGGCACCGGGAAGGCGCTGCTGATTGATCCAGTTGTAATAAGCGCCCAGGTCGGCATCGATCAAGGAACCGAGAGGATCAAGTTCCACCTGATCTTGTTTGTCCGATAGTAATTCATTCATTGGCTTCTGCCGTTGTCGAGGAGCGAAGCGGACCAGCAATGTACACGGCTGCGCTCGCCGAAGAGCTTCGCGTGCGGTCCATTGAGCGAAGGTAGTGCTGAAGATTTGTGTGCCTGATCCCTCGGTCAGGAGCTTCATCTGGAAATGATCGAGCACTAGGTCGTTTGTTTTGTTGAGGCCAAGCTCGGCAGGATTCATTTGTGCCAAAAGCGTTCTGAGGGCCTCGGGCCCCATGCCAGGCTTTTCAATCTGCGCGCGCATTCTGCGCAACAACTCAGCACGCACAGTTTCCAGCGCGTGATACGAAACGCACGTGAGTGCTGGGGAATGTTTCGCTTCTTCGCCGCCATCGACATACCAATGGCCATAAGCGAGAGGATTTTTTTTCGCCCGATCAGCGACCGCATCGAGCAATAGCTGGAGGCCGCCCTCGGACTTCACGCGGCTGAAATAGGCTCCGTGCGGCCGCAGTTTGCGAAATAAAGGTTCGTCGTATGAAGAGACGGCCTGGCCTATGACCGCAATTCCCAAGCGCGCGATTGGGGGCAGTTCGGGCGGCACCGCGGCATGCAAACGATCGGCATAATCGGTCGCCGCTTTTCGAAACGCATCGAGCTGGTGAGTCGCCCAAAGATGTGCCGACAGCCGTTCGACAAACTGAGCCGGCGAGTCGACCCAATCCGTTTGTTCGAGATCGGACGAAAGCGCGATTTGTGAAAACTCCTGCAACCAGTCTCTCTGCTGGGCGGCGGAAAGAGATCGCAGATTCGCCAGTTCCTTTTCCAGCGCGCTGCGTTCCGCCGGAAACTTGAAATCGTACTCAATCGCTTCTCGCAACAGGTTGGGCACAAACGTCAGAGGGAGGTTTTGCAGAGTTGAAATGTAGTCCGTGACGATCTTCCGGGCTTCTGGAGGATAGGCTTTGAAGTGCTCCGGTTTGAGTTCACGTGGAAACATGGGGCTATGCCAGCTCTGGAATTGGTTTGCCTTGGGCGAGCGACGGAGAAAAATTCAGCATGGCCCCAAGCGTCGGGACCAGGTCGGTAGACTCGGTGAGGCGGTCGAAAACCACGCCCTCACGCACACCCGCGCCCAAAGCCATCATCCAGGTCGTGCGCGAAGGCGCATCTCCGGTGCGATGATGCTGAAATCCGTTGCCGCCAGAATCTTCGTCGGAGTCGCGCCCGAAATCAGGGAGAATAAAAAGCGTCGTCTTGCCTGCATATTCAGGCTCGCTTTGGATCGCCTTCCAAACTTCTGCGCACAGGCGATCGGTGCGGCGGATGCCGTCGATGTAGAGCGAATAGGCGCCGGCATGTGCAATGTCGATATCGTGCATCGTGATCCACAAGAGGCTTGGGGCTTCCTGACGCATCAACTGCCGTACGACATACACGGAAAGTTCATCGGGACTCGAAAGCGTACGCGCGTGCGCCTTAAAGTCATCGACCGACAGCTTCAGGATGTTTTCCAGTTGCTGCAACTCAACTTCACCGCCGCCAAGTTCCGGAGCGTAAAACGGAGTTTCGTAGTTATCACGCAATAGATGCTGGTAATCGCTGTGGCCGCTCGACAGCGCGGCAGTCAGCAAATGTTTGGGAAGAATCACTCTCGCTCCCAAACCGGCGCCGTAGGAACGGTGGCTGCTTTCTCCGATTCGATTGAAACCATTGCTGGGAGCCACGACCCACGCATCCGACGGCGGACGCTTCAGATCTTTGCGAAAATACTCGAAGACGGTGGGATGTTCCGGCGGAAGCGAGGCGAAATTGTTGATGGTCTCGTAGACTCCCGTAGCCAGGCTTGCAGTAGCGACATAGTGGCCGAGGATGCCCCGATTCCGCACGTGCGTGAAGAATGTCGACTGCGGAATCAGTTCGCCCATCAGGTGCGGAATGTTCGCCCGACCCTCAGGCGCGAAAGTCTCCTGGTCACGCGCGCCACCGCCGAAAGTGATTACCACTATTTTTCTTTTGCTGGGAGCTACAACGGAACGAGCCATCGTTCCGGCGCCGAGCAGTGCGCCGCCCAGCGCCAGGCCAGCGGTATTCCGCAAGAATTCGCGCCGGTTCCAGACGAGGTCATGGCTCAATCTTGCCTCGTTGGATTTGTAAGATCGTCTCATTTACTCGTCGGCTGCGGCTAAAGCCGCTCGCCCTTTCAAAGCAGGATCCACCGGCACTCACTGCTTCGAAGCGGCCCCGTCTTTCTCCGACAAAACGAATTGTCGAATCTCCGCGCGCTGCCGGTCAAGATCGGCGAGGTGCTGCTCGCGCAGGCGCTGATAGACCTGGAATTGCTCTTGCGCGCGATCTTTCTGGCCAGTTCGTACGTAGGCCTGCCCGAGCCGATAATATGCGTCGGCCAGGTCCGGATTCAATTCATGGGCCTTCACATATTCCGGTATGGCCTCGGTGTATTTGGTCTGCGCGGAATAAAGATTCGCCAACTGTAGGTGAGCTTCTGGGAATTTTGGATCCGCAGCCACGGACTTTTTCAACAGAATTTCTATTTGATGTAGATCGAGATCGGGATCTTCCGCCCGCTTACCCTTCCACAAACTCATCGCATAGTAATAAAGCGCTTTCGCGTTGTCCGGTTCCAGTTCCGCAAAGCGGCGAAATCGTTGAATCACTTCCTCAGCTTGGCTGGGAGAGCTGTCGTACGCTCGCGACAAAAAGAGATAACACCTCTCGTCGGAGGGATCGAGATCCGCACCTTTCAATAAGACTTTGACCGCTTCATCGTAGTTGCCGTGCGAATAGAGAGCCATGCCGAGCCCGATCATCAGGCGTGGCGATTTGGGATAGCGCTCCGTGGCTTTCTGAAAGACGTCGACTGCCGGACCGAGCGTGCGGTGCATCAGCAGCTCACTTCCCCAATCGAAAAGATTGCTCTCGCTGGGATCTTCGTGAGCAGCCGCCTCGAATTCATTTTCCGCGGTAACAAACTGGTTGTCTTTTTCTTCCAGTTCGCCGAGCAGGTTGTGCAGCTCCGCGGTGTCTTTGCGTTTTAGAAGATCATGGATTTGCTGCCGGCCATCCGCTAATTGTCCGGTCAGAATGTAAGCCAGCGACAGATCGTAGCCGTTATCGTAAGAGGATGGATCGATTCTCTGCGCGCGCCCAAGAAACTCCAATGCTTTGCGGAGTCTCCCGATGCGCACGTAGAACTCTCCCAGGTTGTGATTGGTGTCGAAGCTCTGCGGTTCCAGTTCGGCTGCCTTCTTGAACTGCTCTTCGGCCGGCTCCAGCTTTCCCGTGCGCACCAGATTTGCCGCTAGATTTGTTCGCGCCTGCGCCGAATCGGGCTTTAAGCGCACCGCCTTGTCCAGGTGTTCGTTGGATTTGGCTTCCTGCGATTGGGCAGCGTAGACGAGCCCCAACAACTCCTGAACGTCGAAATTCTCCGGTACCTTGCGCACCAGACTCTCCAGTCCTGCGGCAGCATCCGCAAACTTGCCGGAGTTGTATTGCGCGACCGCCACTTGGAATGCACGATCAAGCTCATGGCTCGATACGCCCATCTGCTCCTGGGCCGTCGCCAGAGATGCCAACACCACCACAAGAGCCAGGATCGCCATGAAAACAGAGATCGACCAGTGTTTCGGGCTCACAGTGTTCGCATGGTACCACCCCCGGAGAGGACGGAGGCGCGATTCCTAAACGAGTTAAATATAGAGGACACCGTATAAAAGGCGTCCTCCGCCCCAATTTTCGAACTTAGTAGTACAGCTTCAGCGCAAACTGAATCTGCCGCGGATCATAAGGAGCATCGCGTGTCGATCCGATCTCGCCAAACGTCGAACTGGTAAAGTTACCCGACCCCGAAACCGCGACCACGCCATTGCCACCGAAATTTGGCGCGTTGAAATTCGGATGATTAAGAATGTTAAAGAACTCCGCCCGGAACTCCAGCCGAAAACGCTCGTTCAGTTGGATATTCTTGAATGTCGAGAAATCCATCCGTTTGAAGGTCGGTCCGGCAATCTGGTCCGGGGGACCTCCTAAGGCAGAAACAGGACAAGGCAAAGCCGTACAAGGAGCAGGTTGGGCAAACGCCGCAGGATTGCCAAAGAAACTTAATTTGCCATTGGAGTCAATGTGCAATCCTCTTTTCGGATACTGTCCAGGGACTAGGAAATCGTAACAATTCGCGCCTGCGGTAGTGGAAACCGTATTCGAAGGACAGGTCAGAGTAATAGGCTGACCCCCTTGTAGTACCGCGCTCGCGTTAATGCTCCAGCCGCCAAACACTCTGGTTGCGAATCCGTTGTCGGCTAAGAAGGGCTTGCCTTTCCCAAACGGAAGCTCATAGCCACCGCTAAGATGAAAGACATTGCGAATGTCGAACGGTGCCAGTCCGTAGTCGTAGTGAATGCCGAGCCCAGGGATGCCCGGAGCACGGTAGCCTGCGTTGCTTCCACCGTTCAGCAGGTCAACAGCGTCCGTTCGCGTTTTTGAATAGGTATACGTAGCCAGAAAATTCAGCCCGTGCGCGAAGCGCTTTTCTGCGGTGGTCTGAAGGCCATGGTAGAAACTGTTGCCAATTGTGGCCGCGTAGCTGTTATTTCCCCCAAAATCTGGAAATTGCAATCCGCCCTGGGAAGCGGCAAAGGCCCCGCTGCCGACCGTGCCGTTCGCTCCCGCGGTATTGGTGAGCTGGGTGTTAATGGGCAAAATCGCCGTGGGGTTATTGGAGCCGGGAAACACTTCCAAATGACGCGCCAGAGAAGTCACATACCCCGCCTGCACCGTCATCGTGGGCGTCAACTGATATTGCAGGGTAAAGTTCCCACTCATGGTATAGGGAGTCTGGTAGTTGAACTGAATCCCGCGCAACGCTAATCCGTTGGCGTCAACCAAGGTTGGACTGAGCGGAGTACAGGCGAACCCCGTCTCAAAAGTTGACGTGAACCCGGTAGAGGCTGCCGCACCACAACCGGGATACGTATGCGGCGTGCCATCATTCGGAGGCGTGAAGTTGAAATTGTACTGGAAGGGGTAGCTTTCGCCGAGATTTGGCGAGTAGCCGCGATTTTCAAAGCCATTGTAGAAGATGCCGAATCCGCCTCGAACCACGAGTTTGGAGGTCGCCTCGTAAGCGAAACCAACACGAGGCGCAAAATTTGCCTTCTGCGAATTGCCCAACCCTTTGCCGTATTTGTTGGTAATGTCGAGCGCGATGCCGTCGGCGGCCAGCAAGTTGGTAAAGCTCGAAGAAAGATCGGCCGGGTTCGTTCCTCCCGGAAGGATATACATGGGAGCGCCCGTAGGTGCGCCGCCGGGAACGAAGTTGGCTTGAGCTCCGTGGTGCTCATATACCAGCCCGAAGAAATCCCAGCGCAAGCCCAGATTGACGGTCAGTTTGGGAGTGACCTTCCAATCATCGTTGAAGTAGGTGCCATAGTAGTTCTTACCGTTATCCGTGAGGTAAATGTTGGAGGCGTATATATTTGTGGAGCCTCCTACATCGTAAGGCACGCCTCCCGCCACGGTCGATGCAATAGGCGTCAACAGAAATGCAGCCCGACCGGTCTGGCCCTCATCAACGTTCGGTATCTCCGTGAAGTTGCCGTTATAGTCGAACTCTCCGTGGGACCACGATGGTTGCAGTGTGGAGAATTTGACGTGCTGCCACTCGAAACCCATCTTAAACGTGTGCTTGCTGTAGATCTTGGTCAGGTCGTCCGTCAACTGGAACGTGGAACTGACTTCATCCGAAGGCAGGAACGAGTTGCTGCCCAAAGTAGAAAGCCCATTGATGCCGAAAGCCGGAAGGCCGCCGTTCTTGGAAACTTGGGGGATGTCCTGGATACCGTATTGGGCAGGCAGACCGAGGTTACCGGCCTCTGGACCTGCGCGCGTCGTATTCAAGTAATTGAACCCGGCACGTGCAACGTTCACCAGACTGGGAGAAAAGACATGGGTATAGGCCAAAGCGCTCTGTTGCCCAATGGCGGTTTGGTTGCCTTGTTGGAAGGCGCCTCCGTCGGCCACTCCTCCGAAGATGCCAGGAATAAATTCCGGATCGTCTTTGTAGCTGAACCGATAAAACAACTGGTTCTTGTCGTTGAAATTAAGGTCGAGCCGGACGTCAAAAGCGTTGCTGTGTTCGTCCAGCTTTGGAGAATTGGCAAAATTCGAAAAAAGTGAACTGCTGCTCGTTGGCGTGGGATAGAGATTCAGCAGCTTGATAGCATTTGGATCCAAGCGCCCAGCGGGGAGCATGTTCAGGTTACATGCCGCAAGTGTGAAGTTGGTAGTACTAGCCGGGCAGATACCAAACGGATCCCGGACAAATCCGCTCCCCACAGCACGCGTGGTTGCCGGATCGAGAATAGTTCCGATCGGCATGGTTCGGCCTAAGGCATCGGTTTGAGTGCCCGTTTGTCCGGTGATCAGATCCTGGAAATTGGTATAGCCACTGTTGCGCTCCGCGAGAGTCGGAACGCTCCCGGTGAGAATCGTTCCTTGAATCCTGCGCAGAGCTTCAAAATCGCCGAAGAAGAAAACCTTATTCTTAATGACCGGGCCACCGAGCGTGCCCCCAAACTGGTTCTGGCGAAGTTCACCCTTGGGCACGCCTCCAGCGTCTTCAAAATAGTCGGCGGCATCGAGCTTATCGTTACGGAAAAATTCCCAGGCATCGCCGTGAAACTGATTTGTTCCGGATTTGATAGTGGCATTGAGAACCGCCGCTCCGGACCGGCCAAACTCAGCGCTGAAGTCGGAGGTTTGAACCTTGAATTCCGAAATCGCATCGACCGGAGGCAACACCACGAAATTCGTGCCATTGAGGAAGTCGACTGTGTCGGAATTATTGTCGATGCCGTCGAGCATGTAATTGTTCTGCGCCGGCCGGTTGCCATTGGCTGCAAAAGCACCGCTCCCGGCATTGCCGCGCGTGTCCGCCTCGGGCGTGTTCACGCCGGCCGCAAGTTGGGCGAGGAAAGTAAAGTTCCGGCCGTTCAAAGGAAGATTATTTACGTTGCGCTGGTCGACGACCTGGCCCACCGACGCATCTTCGGCTTGGAGCACAGGCGCGGACGACGTGACTTCTATGGTTTCACTAACGGCTCCGGGCTGGAGCTTGAAATTTTCCTGAACCCTGGCGCTCACGTCCACCGTGACGTGAATTTGAACTTCCTTCTTGAAGCCGGGAGCGGAAACCTCAAGTCTATAAGTTCCGATTCTGACCGGGCTGAAATCGTAGATGCCATCCGCCCCAGCCGAAGTGGTTAAGCCGGCGTCTGTACCTTCATTCGTAAGCGTGACCTTAGCGCCGCCGACGACGGCTCCGGACGCGTCCGTCACGGTGCCTGTAATGGAGCCCGTGTCTACCTGGGCTTGGAGGAATTCTGCGTTTAACAGCAGCGTGGCAACCGCCAGAACTAAAACTGCTGGCACTATCCGCAACGAAAAAGGCTTCATGGCCTTTGCCTCCTCAAATTTGCACAGCCCAGCCCGCTAAAATGAAATGGAGTCGAATGTAAACGTATACATTCGATGGGCGCTAACATAGAACAGGTCTAAATCCGTTGTCAATAAAAAACTAGTAGTTTTCCACTAAGGGTGCATCAAAGGTCAAAAAATCCAGTCGCCGGTATGAGGGTCCCGTCTCTAATATTCGTCAGCCAAAAACGGTCTAGCGAGCATGGAATGCTAAATTGACTTTCGGTTCCGCAATAAACATCAGAGCGCGAGCATAATAAGGCCATATTGACTTGCATTCCATTCTCGGATGAGGCTGGCTGCCCCAATTGGTTAAGGCTCAGCCGGGCGATTGCGCTTGCGCTGAGCGTGACCGTTGCTAGTTCGCATGCCTTGTCTCAGACCGCAGGCGCGGTCCGAGGCGCTCGCGCCCAAACCATAGAATCTCCCTTCGAAGAAGCGGAAACGCTGCTGCGTCAAGGTGCCACTGAAGAGGCAAAGCAGAAAATTCAGGAACAACTCGCGCTGCATCCCACCAGCGTCGTCGGCTATAACCTGCTGGGAATTGCCTACAGCAGCGAAAAGAATTATCCCGGCGCATTCGAGGCCTTCGAACATGCGCTGAAGTTGAGTCCCAATTCCACCAAAACGCATAACAACTTGGGGAACTTGTACGTCGCGCAGAATAAGCCCGATTTGGCGGAAAAAGAATTTCGCACAGCCTTGCGCCTTGATCCCGCCGATCGCGATGGGAGCTACAATTTGGGCCTCCTGCTAATGGCCAAAGGGTTGCCAGCAGAAGCCATTCCTCACTTTCAGCGAATCCGCCCAGCCAACATGGAGACTCGGTTCAACCTTGTCCGCTGCTACCTCCAGTCTGGACAGACTGCTGCGGGTCTGGCACTGGCGCGAACACTTTCCGCGCAAAATAAAGACGATGTCCGGCTGCACTTCACTCTCGGCGTGTTCCTGGCATCGGTCAAACAGTATCGCCAAGCCGAGCTTGAATTGGAGACCGCCAACGCGCTGCAGCCAGAAACTTTCGAGATTCTCTACAATTTGGGACAAGCCTATCTTCGCGGCCATGATTTTGTGAAAGCTGAAATTACGTTAAGCCGGGCGCTGAAGCTGAAACCTGATTCCCCTGAGACTCTGTATCTGCTGGCCCAGGTGGATGCCGATCAATCCAAGGCTGTGGACGCTCTGGATTTACTGTCGCGGGCGCACAAGCTTGCACCCGACAACCTCGACATCATTTTTCTCCTGGCCCGCGTGAGCATGTCGCAGAATTATTTCGAAGACGCGATTCCGCTGCTTGAGTCCGGGCTAAAAATTGCTCCCCAGCGAGCCGATCTCCAGGCCGCCCTGGGCGAGGGCTACTTCATGGCAGGAAGGCCGGATCGTGCAATTGAAGAATTCACGAAGCTCATCGCGGTCGATCCTTCTGCGCGATCCTATGCTTTTTTGGGCCTCTGCTACCGGCGCCTCGGCCGTTTCGACGAAGCCAGAAAATATTTTCAAGAGGGACTTAAGCTGGATCACCGCGATGCGACTTGTCTGTTCAATATCGGCTACATCGCGGAACGTCAGGGAAATGAACTTGCCGCCGAAAAATTATTCCAGGAAACGCTTCGCTCGAATCCCGATTTTCCCGACGCGCTGCTGGAGTTGGCGAACCTGCGCATCGCACAAAAGAAATTTGCCGAGGCCGCGGAACTGCTTCGAAGTTACGTGAAGTCCAGCCGCAATCCCTCGACTGGATATTACAAACTGGCGATGGTCGAGAGAAATCTCCATCAGACAGAAGCCGCGCAGCGTGACCTCAGCGTATTTCAGACCTTGTCCAAAGATGCTCCTACGGGCCCGTATCCCTACCAGCATCTTTTCGACTACCTCAACAACCGTTCCGAACTCGCGCCGGTCGCGCGCACAGAACTAGACCTGACGGAGTTGAACGAACAAATTCAGAAGCACCCCGACCAGCCTCAGGATCTTTACTTGTTGGCCGAAGCTTATTTGAAGCTCGGCAAGCTTGAAGAGGCCCGCAAGGCCATCGCCCGACTCGATCAGTTAAGTGCCGGCGATTATCGAACTCAGACCGGCGTGGGCGTATTGCTGGCGCGCTTCCGTTTGTACGATGATGCAATCCCGCATTTTCAATCGGCCTTGCGCGCCAATCCGGATTCCAACGACGTGAAGTTCGACTTGGCCGATGCGTACTTTCGCAAGGCTCTCTATTCCCAGGCTCTCGAAACCGTGCAAAGCATTTCCGCTCAGGGCCAGCAGGATGACGCCGTTCTCTCTCTCACCGGAGACATTTACGCGCACCTGGGCGACATGGAAAAAGCTGAAGACATTTTCCGCAATGCGATCGCCCGCAATCCCGACAACGATCAGTACTATCTTTCCCTTACACTGGTCCAACTTCGCCAGGGCGACGCTGCGTCTGCGGAAGCGACGTTGCAGAAAGGTCTCGCGCGCATTCCAAGCTCCGGCAAAATCCTTTGGGGATTGGGGATTGTCTCGGTCCTTCAAGGAAAAACGGAACAAGCAGCACAGCGGTTCGAGCGTGCTGTGGAATTGCTGCCGGAATGGGCCGGCAGTTATTCCACGCTGGGCGTTTTCTATTACCAGACTGGACAAATCGACAAGGCACGCGAAGTGCTAAACCGGTTCAAAGGAAGCAACGCAGGTGGGCTCGACGTGAATCGCATTGAGGAAACTCTATCCAAAGCTCCGGCATCGCCCTCGCCCGCGGGAGCGCCGTTGCCGGTGGCAGCAAGGCAACAGTTACTGCAGTTGGCGCTCGCCTTGGCGGACCGCACGCTGTGAAATCGCGGACACCTTTAGATGAATACTAATCTCAGTGTCGGCATAAAGTGCAGCCTTGGTCTCGCATTCAGCGCCATTGTCATCGTGGCAGTGCATCTCACAGCTCTCGCCGGCCAAACTCCCAAGCCTCTGGACACTCCAATTTCCGTCCACTTCACCGACGTTCGGGAAAAATCCGGAATCACTTTCATGCAGGATGCCACTGCCACCGACGAAAAATATTATCTGGAAACGATGGGCACCGGCGTGGCGTGGATCGACTACGACCAGGACGGCCTGATGGATTTCTATTTCGTCCAGTCAGCCGCAACCGATATTTACAAGCCGCCTCACCCCTTGCGCTCCGCTCTTTACCACAACAATGGAGACGGAACCTTCACCGATGTCACCGACAAAGCAGGCGTCGGCGGCAGCGGACACTACGGCCAGGGCGTTGCCGTCGGCGACTTCGACAACGACGGCTATCCCGATCTCTATGTGACCGGCTATGGCAGCGCCATTCTCTACCGCAACAATGGCAACGGAACCTTCACCGACATCACTGCGAAAGCTGGTGTGGCCGACGACGGCGGATGGTCCACCAGCGCGGGTTGGTTTGACTACGATAAAGACGGCTGGCTCGATCTCGTCGTCACCAACTACATCGAGTGGTCGCCGAAAAACAATATCTGGTGCGGCGAACGCCGCCCCGGCTACCGTTCTTATTGTCACCCCGGCAACTACAAGGGGCAACGAATCAAGCTCTACCACAATAACCATGACGGAACTTTTACTGATGTAAGCGACGCCTCAGGTGTGGGCAAGCCCGAAGCGAAGGGCATGGGCGTAGTTCTCGCCGACTTCAACAATGATGGCTGGACCGACATTGCCGTCGCCAACGACTCGTGGCCGAATTTTCTTTTTCTCAACAATCACGACGGAACTTTCAAAGACGTATCTTTTATTTCCGGCGTGGCCGCTGGCGAAGACGGCCGCTACGAAGCGGGCATGGGCATTGACGCCGCCGATGTGAACGGCGACGGCTGGCAGGACATCTACATCACTCACCTTGATTTCGAATTGAACCGTCTCTACATGAACCACAAAGACGGAACTTTCGATGACGATACGTTTCGCTCCGGCATCGGCAACAAAGCCATAACGTTGAGCGGCGTCTCCATGAAGTTCATGGACTATGACAACGATGGCTGGGACGACATTCTGCAATTGAACGGCGCCATGCTCGACAATGTGAATCTCTACCACAGCGAAGTGACGTACAAAGAGCCTCTACTGATGTTTCGCAATCTAGGCAAAGGACAATTCGCCAAAGTTTCGGATTCTCTCGGACCGAACTTTATGCGCCCCATCGTGGGCCGCGGCCTCGCCACTGCGGACTTCGATAACGATGGCGATCTCGATATTGCAATCAACATTCGTGGCGACTATCCCGAACTGTTGCGCAACGATGGCGGCAATGCGAACCACTTTCTAGAGGTTCTATTGATCGGGACGAAGTCCAACCGCGACGGCATCGGCGCGTCGCTGAAGTTAACGTCCGAAGGGTTTGTGCATGTGGAACAGGCCAAGGGCGGCATGAGCTACATGTCGGCCAACGATCCGCGAATTTTCTTTGGCCTGGGCAAGCGCACTAAAATCGAATCACTTGAAATCAGTTGGCCAAGCGGCCAGGTTGACAAGTTGACGAACGTGCTCATCGACCAGATTATTGCCGTCAAAGAAGGCTCCGGAATTATTCCGCGCGCATTTCCAAAGGTGCCGAATCGATAGACTATGAATTTTCCACGTCGGCGCTTTCTCGGTTCCTCGCTCGTCGTTCTTGGAAGTACGCTGCTGGACGCGCTGACCACTCCGATTTGGAAGTGGAGAAACTTGTGTGCGATCGAGACTGCCGCCTCGACTCCTTCGCCAACGTCTCCAGTTGTGTTTGTAGACGTTGCTCGCGAAGCCGGCCTCAACGCCCCGAATGTGTGGGGCGCGGTTGATCACAAGCGTTCCATTATTGAAGCCAAGGGCAGCGGCCTGGCATTCTTTGATTACGATAACGACGGCTGGCTCGACATCTATTTGACCAATGGCACTCGCCTCGACGCCAACTGGCCCGCCGGCCAAGCCCCGACGTCTCATCTTTACAAAAACAATCGCGACGGAACCTTCACCGACGTTACGGAGAAATCCGGACTCGCTCGCACCGGTTGGCAGACCGGCGTTTGCGTCGGCGACTACGACAATGACGGCTGGGACGACCTGTTCTGCTGCTTCTGGGGACACGATATTCTTTTTCACAACAATGGCGATGGAACGTTCACCGACGTCACTCGCAAGGCGGGCGTCTACGACGAGCAAATCCGCTGGGGCGCAGGTTGCACATGGCTCGACTACAATCGCGACGGCCACCTGGATTTATTTGTCTGCAACTACATCAAATTAGACCCTGCTACGATTCCCGCGCCCGGCCACGATCCCCTCTGCCAATGGAAAGGGATCCCCGTCATGTGCGGCCCTCGCGGTCTGGCAGGCGACACGAATGTTCTGTATCGCAACAATGGTGACGGAACCTTTACTGATGTCTCAGAAAAATCCGGCATCCTGAAACCAGGCCCACGCTATTCCATTACTGCGGTCTCGTACGACTTCGACAACGACGGTTGGCCCGACATTTATGTAGCGGTCGACTCCGAGCCGAGCATTCTGTTTCACAACAACCACGACGGAACTTTTACCGATATTGCGGTGACCGCCGGTTGCGCTTACAGCGACAACGGCCACGAGCAAGCGGGAATGGGCGTGGCCGTCGGCGATTACGACTGCGATGGATGGCTCGACATTTTCAAGACAAATTTCGCCGACGACACCTGCAATCTCTATCACAACAATGGCGACGGAACTTTTACCGACGTAACGTTTGCCTCAGGCATCGGCATCAACAACCACTACGTCGCCTGGGGCTGCGCCTTCGTTGATTACGATAACGATGGCTGGCCTGACATTATTCAGGTCAACGGCCATGTATATCCGGAGATTGAAGGACACGGTATCGGTCAGGATTTCAAAAATCCGCGCCTCGTATACAAAAACACCGGCCAGGGACGGTTCAAGGATGTCTCGTCCGAAATGGGCCCCGGCATCACTGAGCGTTTCTCCAGCCGTGGCGCTGCTTTCGGAGACTACGACAACGATGGTGACATGGATGCGCTGATTTTGAACCTGAATGATCTGCCATCGCTTCTGCGCAACGATGGCGGCAATGCGCAGAACTGGATCAAGTTAAAGCTCATCGGAACCAAATGCAATCGAACCGCTATCGGCGCGCGCGTGCGAATCGTTACGGGCACTCACTTGCAGATCGACGAAGTTCACAGCGGCTCAAGTGTGATGTCGCAGAGCGACTTGCGGCTTCACTTCGGCTTGGGGAAATCGCAGACTGTGGATCTCATCGAAGTGAAATGGCCGACCACGCAAAAGATTGAAAAGTTCACTCAAGTAAAGGCCAACCAGATATTAACTATCCGTGAAGGCAGCGGAATCGTCGACATGATGAAGCCGAAAACGAAATAGACTACCGAGCCACCATGAAAGCCCTGTTGCTGACAAAATATCGATCGCTCGAAATCGCCGAAGTGCCGACACCCTCACCTGGCCCCGGCGAAGTGCTAGTGCAGGTTGCCGCCTGCGGAATTTGCGGTAGCGACGTGCATGGCTATGATGGCTCTTCCGGACGCCGCATTCCACCTCTGGTCATGGGACACGAGGCCGCTGGCACGATCGCGGCTCTCGGCAAAGATGTGAAGAACTTCTCCGAAGGCGACCGCGTCACATTCGACTCAACGATTTATTGCGGATCATGTGGCAACTGCATTCGCGGCGACGTCAATCTCTGCGACAATCGCCAAGTCCTCGGTGTCTCGTGCGGAGATTATCGCCGCGCGGGAGCATTCGCTGAGTTTGTCGTTGTTCCTGCGCACATTGTTTATCGCCTGCCTGATTCTCTCTCGTTCGAAGAAGCGGCGATGCTTGAGGCTGTGTCTGTTGCACTTCATGCGGTGGCGCTCGCACCGACAACTCCCGACAGCAGCGCGCTTGTCGTCGGCGCAGGCACAATTGGACTCTTGCTTCTTCAGGCTTTGCGTGCGGCCGGCTGTTCGCGCGTTTTTATTTCCGATGTAGATTCCACACGGTTAAAGCTGGCGCAGGAATTGGGAGCAACTGACACATTCGTCGCTGGCCCAGAACTCTTGCCACGGGTATTACAGATCACAAAAGGTACCGGAGTCGACATGGCAGTGGAAGCTGTTGGAATTAATGCGACGGTAAATGCCGCGATTGACTGTGTTCGCAAAGGAGGCGCTGTGGTTTTGGTTGGCAACGTTACCCCTGAAGTCACACTACCTTTGCAGAAGGTTGTGTCGCGCCAGATTCGCCTGCAAGGATCGTGCGCTTCCGCCGGTGAGTATCCTCGCGCCATCGAGCTCATGAGCAGTGAAGCGATTCGCGTGAAGCCGCTCATCAGCGCAATTGCTTCACTGGAAGATGGTCCGCGCTGGTTCGAGCGGCTCTACGCGCGTGAACCCAATTTGATGAAAGTGGTTCTCGCACCGGGGAAGGCATCGTGAGCAAAGATCTTTTCGATCTTGGCGGTCAAGTCGCAATTGTTACCGGAACCAGCCGCGGTCTCGGCCAATACATGGCGCGGGCACTGGCAAAGGCCGGCGCTGATCTCGTCCTCACCAGCCGCAGTCGCAATCACCTGCTCGCTTTCGAAAAAGAAATCGTTTCTCTCGGCCGGCGTGCTATCTCGCTGGAACTCGATGTTCGCGACCGCGAAAGCATCGACCGCATGGCCTCCGAGGCCGAACAGGAATTCGGACATCTCGATATTCTCGTAAACAACGCCGGATGCAACGTGCGCAAGCCCGCGATTGACGTAACCTGGGACGACTGGAATCTAATTCTCGACACCAATCTTCGGGGAAGTTTCTTCGTCGCACAGGCGGTGGCGCGCCGCATGATTTCTCGCCAATATGGGCGCATTATCAACATCGGATCCGTCACTAGCGTTGCGGGCTACGCCGGTCTGGCCCCCTACGGAGCCAGCCGGGGCGGCATACGCCAAATGACCATGAGTCTGGCCGACGACTGGGGCAAATATGGAATCACGGTCAATTGCCTGGCTCCAGGCTGGTTTCGCACCGACCAAAACAAAGTGCTCTACGAAAACAAGGAGTGGGTGGAATACCTCTGCGACCGCATCCCTGTGAAACGCCCCGGTCAGCCCGACGACCTCGACGCCGCAGTGGTTTTTCTTGCTGCAGAATCAAGCCGCTATGTAACAGGGCAGACGTTGCTCGTGGATGGAGGCATTTCCACCGGTGCAGTGCGAGCCATTGTTTCTTCCGAGTCGCGCAAACCCTAACGACCGTTCGGATAAGTTAAACGATCTCCCGCGCAGCACGCGCAATCATAATTTCAATTTGCTGCTTTCCCAATTGCGGATGAGTCGCTGTAAGTTTTACCTCGCCCGCTTCTTCCTTTGCCCGAATCCACACGGCTCCCGTACCGCCTATCAATGCGAACGGATTGTCCCCGATAATTTCCCCAGGTCCTTCTAACTCCAACTTAACCGCATCATTGGCAAAGGGGCGAATAGCGTCGAACTCATCGGTCACGCGCAGCACCACCCGCGTCGCATCTGCTCCATCAGCAATGAGAATCGCATCGTCGGGCAGAAGCGCAAACTTCTGATCAATACCCTTCCCCGAATAATGCTTGGTGATGACTAACTTGCCCCCGATATATCCCTCAAGGCGCAGGTCTCCCCATTTATGCCAGGGATCCGGAATATCTATTACAAAGGGAGGATAGCGAAGATGCGCAAACTGTTTGCGATCAGGATCTGCTTCCGCCACCATTTCATTTCCCATGAAGAACTTGATGTGCTCACAGTTGGAGCAGACCACGGCGTGCGAGAACCCGATGGACGCGTCGCCGCGCGCCCAGTGAAACGCCGGCTCAAGCACGATCTCTTCGGCCGGATCGCATTGCGACTTGTAGAAGCCCGCCGCAGGCTTGGGCTCGCGAAAGATATCGGTCACGCCGTGATAGCAAATGCGATCTCCCGATCCGAAGTTGCCGTGCGTGTTGTAGTCGAAAGCGCACCACGCGATGCCCCCGGCATATTGCGGATCGGACGCTAGCTGATCGTGAACCCGCGCGTGACGAATCATGTGCTCTGTGAGACGTTCCACCTGGTCAATTGTCTTCGTCGGATAAGTGTGGCCGACAAATTCAGTATTCAGGTAGCGCAGATGATTCGGCGGCTTCAGCGGCCAACCGAAATCATTCATGGTGAAGACATCTTCCAGGAATTCGGATTCTTGAAAATAACGAATGCCGCCGGTTTGCCGCGTGGGATCCAACTTGTGCGCCAGCGCATTGGTCCGCGTATAGAAGTCGTGATCGTCTTTGGATTCGTTAATCCTCACTCCCCAAAGAATGACTGACGGATGGTTCCAGTCGCGTTTAATCATGCGCCCCACACTGTCGATCGAAATCTGCTTCCAAGCTTCGTCGCCAATGTGCTGCCAGCCAGGAATTTCCTCCAGCACCAGCAGTCCAAGCTCGTCGCACGCATCCAGAAAGTGCCGCGACTGAGGATAGTGCGACGTTCGTACAATGTTGCATTTCAACTTGTTTCGCAGGATTTGCGCATCGCGCCGCTGTACTCGTCCCGGCATGGCCTGCCCCACGAATGGAAAAGTCTGATGCCGGTCCAGTCCGCGCAACTTGATCACCTTGCCATTGAGCTCGAAGCCGTGGTCGGTGAATTGCGCTTCGCGGAAACCGATAACACGCGTGACGCTATCTACCTGCTGACTCCCGCGCCACAGCGACACTTCAACTTTGTACAGATTTGGATGCACCAGATCCCAGAGTTTGATGGAACTGAGATTCGCGAGAGTAACGGTATGCACACTGTCTTCGGCGGCGGCACTCGACGCCGGAATATTCTGCGAACCTTTCTGCACCACCCGATCGCCATCGCGCAACACAGCTTCCACCCGCAACGGTTCTCGAGAAGCATCCAGATGCTGAATGTGACAATCGACATCCACACTGGGATGCTCGCTCAATACATCTTTCGGCTTCGCAAAAACGTTCTCGATGTAGGTCCCTGGGACAATGCGCAACCAGACTTCGCGATAAATTCCGCCAAATGTCAAATAATCAATTTCATATCCGAAAGGCGGAATATCCGGACGCTCGCTGGAATCCAGATCTACCGCCAGCACATTGTCACCGTTAAGATCGAGATGCGGCGTCAGCTCAAACGAAAATGGCGTATATCCGCCCTTGTATTCTCCGAGTCGCGTACCGTTAATCCAAACAGTCGAGGCGGTCATCGCTCCTTCAAAGTCGACAAACACATGCTGGCCGCGCGCTTCCGCGGGCAGCTTGAAATGACGCCGGTAGCTGGAAACGAATTCGTAAGTCTTCTCGTCGAAACTGTGCCAGGGCAGACGAACGTTGGTGTGGGGAATAACAATTCGTTCATAGCCGGATTCGTTGAAGTCTTTCGCGTGCGCCCCCTCCGCCACTGTGCGGTTGAAAAGCCAGTTCCGGTTCATGGGAAGAACAAGCCGCCCGGCGACCGGTTCTTCCGCAGAGCCCGCCAATGCCGATGGCACCAGAGTCGCTCCCGCGATCAACGTACCAGTGGTCTTGAGGAAATCCCGCCGATCCATAAGTCTCCCTTGCGTGTTTGGCCTGACAGTCGTCCGGAATTATCTACGATCATTGAATATCTGTAAACGCTTACATTCAAGGCAGATATTTTATTCTGTCTTGGCGGCGCCTCTGCGTCCGCTCCTCTTGCCGCGAAATCGTTGTACAATAGCGCTTCTCCTCCCCTTGGGCGTTTCCCTCAGGTTCGCATGAACATAAAAGAGGTCGCAAAAAGGGCTAAAGTTTCAACTGCGACCGTCTCCCGCACGATCAATGACTCCGAGAAAGTAAAGCCCGCCACCGCCGCGAAGGTCCGCAAAGCAATCGAAGAACTGAATTTCTTTCCCAACACCCACGCGCGTACTCTTGTGTCCGGGCGAAGCCGGATATTGGGTCTAATCATCTCCGATATTACAAATCCCTTCTTCCCCGACCTCGTAAAAAGTTTTGAGGATCAGGCTGTACAGCGCGGGAAAGAAGTCATCATCGGCAACACCGATTACAACCCCAAACGCATGGCCGGATGCATCCGCCGCATGCTCGAGCGAAAAGTCGAAGGCGTCGCTATCATGACATCGGAAGGCGACCCGGCTCTGATGGTCGAACTCACGCGAAGAAATATTCCCACCGTGTTCATGGACACGGGCAAGCCGGGCCCTTATTCCGCCAATATCCGAGTCGACTATGCGCAAGGCATCCGCGAAGCGGTGCAGCACTTGGCGTCGCTGAATCACAAGCGCATCGCCTTCATCACTGGCCCCATGAATCTCGAGTCCGCTCGCATTCGCCATGATGCATTTGTTTCCGGATTGAAATCGCGCGGACTCTTCGACGCGATGTTGATTGAAAAAGGCAATCACCGGATTGAAGGCGGCGCCATGGCCATGCGAAGTTTATTGAAACTGCCGCAGCCGCCCACGGCGGTGATCGCCTCGAATGACCTCACGGCCATCGGCGCGCTGGGCGCGATACACGAGGTTGGGTTGAAAGTGCCGGGAGATCTGTCGTTGATCGGCTTCGACGATATCTCCTTCGCTCACCTGACCCAACCGCCGCTCACGACCGTGATCCTGTCGCGAACACAGCTTGCCGTAATGGCATTCGCCGCTCTTGACGCTCTGATTCATAGACAGAGCGATCCCCGCTCTGATCTTACTATTCCCACTCATCTGGTCATGCGGGGTTCAACCCGCGCCATCTAGAGCTGTACTCTCAACTGTCCCGTGTATGCTGGTCGTCAGTTCGCATCGCTGACGCGAAGGAAAAAGGTAGAGTCGGAGTCATGCTGATCCATCCGGACCATCTGTTTCCCGCCGAATCCAACACGCGAAGGATTGCCCGAACGCTTTACGAGGGCGTTAGAGGCTTGCCAATCGTCAGCCCTCACGGTCATACCCAGGCGGTATGGTTCGCGAAGAATGAGCCGTTCCCCGATCCCACCAAGCTCTTCGTACAGCCCGACCATTACATCTATCGAATGTTGTATAGCCAGGGCGTCTCGCTTAAAGAGTTGGAGATCGGGCAGCCGGAACTGAAGGATCCGCGCAAAGTGTGGCGTATCTTCGCCAGCCACTACTATCTTTTTCGTGGAACACCGACGCGCCTGTGGCTGGACTTTGCCTTCCAGGAACTTTTTGGGATGGAGCGGCGGCTCTCCGAAAAGACCGCCGATTTGTACTTCGACACGATCTCAGAGAAGCTGCAGACGCCGGCGTTTTTGCCACGTGCTCTTTACGAACGGTTTAATTTGGAAATCCTGGCCACGACCGATTCGCCTCTCGATTCGCTGGCCGATCATCTGGCGATTCGCGAATCGAACTGGAAGGCAAGGATACTGCCAACCTTCCGTCCCGACCCGGTGATCAATCCCGAGTTTGCGGGGTTCGCCAACAACATTACGCAGCTCGGCGAAAATACTGGCGAAGACACGTCAACGTGGGCGGGATATCTCGAGGCGTTACGCAAGACGCGCATCCGCTTCCGCGATCTTGGCTGCACTGCCACTGACCACGGGCATCCCACCGCGCGAACTGCCGATTTTGCCGCGGCCGAAGCGGCGGAACTCTTTAGTCGCGTGATGGCGGGCAACTCCGATGCGCATCAGCAAGAGTTTTTCCGTGCACAGATGCTGACCGAGATGGCGCGAATGAGCCTGGACGACGGGCTAGTCATGCAGATTCATCCCGGCAGCGCGCGCAATCACAATCGCAAGCTCTACGAGAAATACGGCCGCGACATGGGCGCCGACATTCCCATGCCAACGAATTATGTGGACGCCCTTCGCCCGCTGCTCAACCGGTTTGGCAATGAGCCCGGCCTTACGATCATTCTCTTTACTCTGGATGAATCGACCTATAGCCGCGAACTGGCGCCGCTGGCTGGGCATTATCCATGCCTGCGTCTGGGGCCGCCATGGTGGTTTCACGACAGTCCAGAAGGAATGATGCGTTTCCGCGAGCAGGTTACCGAGACCGCAGGGTTCTACAATACGGTAGGATTCAATGATGACACGCGGGCTTTTCTTTCCATTCCTGGACGCCACGATGTGGCCCGCCGCATGGACTGCGCATTCCTGGCAAAGCTGGTCGTGGAGCATCGCCTGGATAAAGACGAGGCTCTGGAAGTGGCGCACGATCTTGCCTACGGACTGGTCAAAAGGGCTTATCGGCTCTCATAAGGCCCCCTTCCCGTTTCATCCAATCTAAAGAAACACTTAATGGGTTACTGAAGTTTGGTGTCGCACTGTTTAAGTTATTGTTTCTAAGACTCTTAGCTGATATTTATTGAACAGTACTGCTGCCAGTTTGGCGGTATTTCCCGCATGACTACTGCCGTCGGCTTTTCCAGGGGTCTGCCCGACCACTCCGGTTCGTGGAGAGGCATGCCTTTTGTCGCTCAAGCGCTTATCGGTTTCATTGTGGCGGCAGGAACCGCAGCCTTGGTGTATGGCGGCATTCACCAGAGAAGCAAAAATATCGCCGAGTTTATCTGCTATTTGGGCATCGCCATTCTTGCTTCCAAATTGAAGGTCAACCTGCCCGGCATCACCGGCACGTTGTCCGTGAATTTTCTGTTCATCCTGGTTGGTGTGCTGGATCTCAGCTTTTCAGAAACTCTTATTCTCGGCGCTGTCGCCATGATCGCCCAGGGCTTTTACCCCGAGCGTCTCCGGCCTATACAGGTCACATTTAATGTGTGCGCGGGAGCGGTTTCCACCGCGTTGGCATACCTGGTTTTCAATGGCGCGTTGCCTAATCGGTTGATCGGCAGCCCGCCGATTCTGCTGGGTCTGGCAGCTATCGTCTATTTCGTCGCCAACGCCGGTGCAATTGCCGCCGTGATATCGCTCACGGAAGGGCGGCCGCTGTACAAAATTCTGGTCGACTGCTACTTCTGGTCGTTCCCTTACTACCTGGTCGGCGCCGGCATCGCTGGTGTGATCTCCTGGTTTAATCATCGGTTCAATTGGGAAACGTCACTTCTTCTCGTGCCAGCCGTCTACCTGATTTATCGCTCCTACCGTCTTTACCTCGGCAAGCTTGAGGACGAGAAGCGCCACGTCGAAGAAATGGCGAGTCTCCATCTGCGAACCATTGAGGCTCTTGCCCTGGCGATTGAAGCCAAAGATCAAACTACTCACGATCATCTGCAGCGGGTTAGCGTTTACGCTCTGGAAGTGGCAAAGGATTTGGGCCTGGTTGGTCCGGATCTTGAAGCCCTGCACGCGGCATCGCTACTGCACGACATCGGAAAGCTCGCCGTGCCCGAGCACATTATCTCGAAGCCGGGCAGACTGACGCCGGAAGAATTCGAGAAGATGAAGATTCATACTCTGGTCGGCGCCGAGATTTTGGAGCGGGTTCGCTTTCCGTATCCTGTCGTTCCTATTGTGCGCGCCCACCACGAGAAGTGGGACGGCACCGGCTATCCGATCGGGTTGAAAGGCGCGGAGATCCCCATCGGCGCGCGCATTCTTTCCGCCGTGGACTATCTCGACGCTTTGGCTTCCGACCGCCAATACCGTCGCGCGTTGCCCATGCACGAAGTCATCGAGAAACTTATCTCCGAGTCGGGCAAAGCCTTTGACCCCAAGGTTGTGGAAATTATACAAAGACGCCACCACCACTTTGAGAAACTGGCCATCGCCAAATCCGCCAATGGCGCGAGTTCGCCTCTTTCCACCGAAGTTAAGATTGAGCGCGGCGATGCGCCCGACGCGGGTTTCGAGAATGCCAAGGTCCACGATTCCAAGATCAGGGACGCGACGTTTCTTTCCTCCATCGCGGCCGCACGACAGGAAGCACAGTCGCTCTTCGAGTTGAGCCAGGACCTGGGCGCGTCTCTCAGCCTGGGTGAGACCCTTTCCGTATTCTCGGTGAAGCTCAGGCCGATGGTTCCCTATGATTCGATCGCAATCTACATTCAGCGCGATGACGAACTGGTGCCCGAATATGTCAGCGGCGACAACTATCGTCTCTTTTCTTCGCTGCGCATACCGTTCGGGCAGGGGCTTTCGGGATGGGTCGCGCAAAACAAGAAACCGATCATCAACGGTAATCCGTCAGTGGAACCTGGATATTTGAATGACCCGACTAAGTTCAGCACTCTGCGTTCCGCGCTGGCAGTGCCGCTGGAGGGCGTGGCGGGTGTGATCGGCGTTCTCGCGCTCTACCGCGGCGACCGTGACGCTTTTACTTCCGACCATTTGCGCATCGTACTGGCGGTAAGCAGCAAGATGGCGCTTTCGATTGAGAACGCCCTCAAGTTTGCCCAGGCAGAAAACTCCGCGGTCACCGACTATCTGACTGGCCTGCCCAACGCACGCTCGTTGTTTTTACAGCTCGATCGTGAACTGGCGCGCTGCAAGCGCGACAGCACCACCTTGACGGTAATGGTTTCAGACCTGGATGGGTTCAAGCAGATCAACGACCGTTTCGGCCATCTCGAAGGCAACCGTGTGTTGCGCCTGTTTGCTCAGGCATTAAAAGAAACGTGCCGCGAATACGATTACGTGGCCCGCATGGGAGGCGATGAATTTGTGGTCGTCGCTCCGGGACTTCCTCCCACCGTTGCGGGCAAGAAGGCCGAACAGTTGCGAACACTCGCACAACAAGCGGGCTTTGAGGTTTGCGGCGAGCAGATTTTATCGTTGAGCATCGGGCAAGCTATTTACCCGCAGGATGGCGCCGATGCAGAGCATCTGCTGGCTGAGGCCGACCGTCGGATGTACATGGAAAAGCAGAAGCAGCTCTCCTACAAGAATCGCCGCTTGCATCCCCGCTTGAAGTGCCGTGTCACCATTGAATTTTGCAATGACGACGGCGTTCCCATGTTCGGGAACCTGGTCGACCTGAGCATCGGCGGCTGTTATATCGAGACCAGCGCCATCCTCACGCCGGGCACAACCGTCAAACTTGGCTTTTCTACCGAAGATGGAAGTATGACCGCGGATGGAGTCGTGGCGAGAATTGAGCCCGGATGCGGAATGGGCGTGCAATTCAAAGAATTGAACCGCGATGGCCGGGCAAGAATGGTAAAGATTCTCGAGTACGTGCAGAAAACCAGCGCTTTCCACGACAGCCGTTATTTCAGAAGCTTGCTTAAACGCTAGTCTTTGCAATGCCCGCCCGAGCGATGCCCATCCGAGCCGCTTGCGATAATTCATTCTCCAGTGGCTTACAGTTGGTGGAGCGCAGGATATCAGGGGCGATCTGATCCAGAGGCAACACTTTGTCCGCCAAACCGGCTCGAGCAACAAAACCGGGCATCCCCCAAACCACGCTGCTGGCTTCATCCTGCACCACGATCCTCGCTCCCGCGCCGTGCAGGACTTCACATCCTTTCAACCCATCATGGCCCATGCCCGTCAGAACCACGGCCAATGCTCTTGCTCCAAACACCTGGGCCACCGAACGGAACAACACATCAACGGAAGGCCGGCAGAAGTTCTCCTTTGGACCTTGATGTGTGTGCAGTCGGACGACTCCATCCTCACTTTTGACAACCATGTGGTAGTCTCCGGGCGCGAGAAAAACGCAGCCCGGCTTGAGTTGCTCTCCGGACTTGCATTCCCTCACGGGAAGGGCCGATTTCGCCGACAGCCGTGCGGCCAGCATGGAAGTAAAGACCGGCGGCATATGCTGGGCAATAACCACTGGAACCGGAAACCCGGCCGGCAGTGACGGAATCACGCAGGCCAGCGCATCCGGACCTCCGGTCGAAACTCCGATTGCGATAATTTGCGGCGGCATCAGCAGACGCGGTTTGCCCTGATCCGCTCGCATTAGCGGAAGCGCCAAGGCAGATACGATCGCTGGCCCCGGGATCTGGCACAGCGCGTGGATTCGCGGGATCAACTCCTGCGAAACTGTGAGGACCGTTTCCTTCATATCTGTTTGGCTGGGCTTGGCAACATAATCGGTGGCGCCCAAAGAAATTGCTTCCAATGTAGCTGATGCGCCATGCTCGGTTTGCGTACTGAACATGATGATCGGAACCTGCTTATCGAGCTTACGCAGTTGGCGCACCGTTTCCAGTCCGTCCATCTCGGGCATTTCAATGTCGAGCACGATGATGTCGGGCTTCAGAGAAGGAAATTTGGCCAGCGCGAGGCGGCCGTTGCTGGCAATCCCCGCTACCTCGAGCGCGGGATCACGCGCGATTGCGTCTGAAAGTGTGCGGCGGACGACAACCGCATCGTCCACGATGAGCACGCGCTTTTTCTTGAGTTCTGCCAATCGGCTCGGGCTTCCTGCGCCGTCTCCTGTCATGCCCCCGCGTGGGCTGATCTGGTATGCGGCGGACGCGCCGACGCGGTATTAGGCTGGTGAGCCTTGCGGTGATCGATCTTGAACTGAGCCACTAGATTTTGCAGTTGCACTGCCATCTCGGCCAGTTCGTGCGCCGCTTTCTGAGATTCCTGCGCGCTGTTCCAGGTACCCCGCGCCGCTTCAGCCACGCCCGCAACGCTGTTCGTGATCTCTCCGGAACCTTTCGCTGCGTCAGTCACATTGCGCGTCATCTCGTTGGTGGTTGCACTCTGTTGTTCTACCGCCGTCGCAATCGTGCCGGAAATGTCGTTCACGTGTTTGATCACTTCAGTGATGCTGGCGATGGCCTCGACCGCGCCTTTGGTGTCAGTCTGAATAGCCGTGATCTTGCGGCTGATGTCTTCCGTGGCCTTGGCCGTCTGCTTGGCCAATTCCTTCACTTCATTGGCGACAACGGCGAAACCCTTGCCAGATTCTCCGGCACGGGCCGCTTCTATCGTGGCATTGAGAGCCAGCAGGTTGGTTTGTTGAGCGATGGAAGTAATGACCTTGATGACTTCTCCGATTTCGGCGCTGGACTCCCCAAGTTTGCCGATGGTGGCGTTCGCGGACTGCGCGGTCTGTACGGCATTGCTAGCCACAGTGGCCGCTTCATGCGCGCTGGTCGCAATGCTCTGAATGGTGACGGTCATTTCGTCGGCACCGCTCGAGACGCTTTGCAAGTTCTGATTCACTTCCTGCGAGGCATGTGAAACCACGCCAGCCTGGGCGGACGTCTCTTCGGAAGTGGTGGTGATCTGCCGGCTCGCGGCGGAAAGTCCCTCGCTGGCGGTGGCTACACGCTGCGCCGTGTCGGCAATTCCCTGGACGACTTCATGCAGGGAATTTTTCATCGCATTCAACGCCATGCCAGTCCTGCCGATTTCATCCTCGCCGGCGATCTTCATGTCCTCGATGCTCAGGTTCTTGGCTGCGACTTCCTGAATCATGGCCAGCATTTTGGTCGCGGATGAGGAAATCGATCCCGCCAGGCTCGTCGCAACCGAAAAACCAAAGCCAAGCGCTCCGATCGACAGCGAGAGAACCCAGTAGCGGGTGTAAGAAGAGACTAACGCGGCCTGACTCGCCGCCTCCAGCGCGCCTTTGTTGCCCAGGTCAACATCGTCCTTCAAATATTTTCCCGCCGTGTCGAACAACTGGCTGCCTTCTGTCTGTTGCAGCTTGATTGCCTCAGCATCTTTATTTTGTTTCGCCAATTCCAATGTGCGCTCGCGCGTGTTCATGTATCTGTCCCATTGGTCGCGAAATCCCCGGTAGAGATTGCGTTCTTCTTCGGACGTAATCAGCGGCTCGTAGTCTTTCTCGTCTCCAGCGATGGCATCGGCATCCTTATTCATCTTCTGCTCATAATGTTCTCTTTCGTCTCCGGCCACTACGTAACTCAAGGTGTCGCGCCGGAGCGCTGAAGTGTCGAACCGGAGCTCGGCAATCGTTCGTACGCTGGGCAGCCAGCTCGCCGCGATCTCGGTCGTGTTCCGGTCCACCTTGGAGAGCTGAACGATCGCGAACATACTCAGGACGATCTGCAGAACTTCGACAATTCCGAATCCCAGAGCCAGCTTCCTCCCCACGTTCCAATTGCTGAGCAATTTCATAAAATGCTCCCGCCCACCGCAAAAGCCGCAGACTTCATACTGCCTTCCCTAGTCCCATCGGCATGAAAACAGGGGTTCTTTAGCTGAAATGGTGTTAGGAGCAAGACGCGGACCAGCACAGAGAATCAACGCTTGGACGTAGGTTGCCTTACTGTGAAGAAGCGGCTGCCGCAAAGTTTTCTCCGACCTCGCAGGCCTTTTCAACGTCCAGCACGTGCAGCAACCGTGCATCTAATTTGTGGACTCCCAGGATCATGCTGCGCACTTTGCCCTGCAGCGTTTCCGGCGGACGCTCGAAGGTCGCCTCTTCGACTTCCACCACGTCTCCGATCTCATCGACCAGGAGGCTGACGGCTCCGTCCGGGCTGCGGACGACGACGTTCATCGGCTGCACTCCCGGCTCTCCGGGTCCCAGTTCCAACCGCTGCCGCAAATCGAGAGCGGTGACCAGCTGGCCACGCAGATTCATCAAGCCGCTGACCACGGCGGGCGCTAGAGGTACCGGCGTCATGGGCAACTCGCGGATCACTTCCTGCACCTCCTTCAGATCCACGCCGAACAGCAATTGATCGAGGTAAAACGTGCAGAACTGAGAAGTCTGGTGCATGACTTAGTGGGCCTCGGCGGATTTCGCGAAATGAGCTGCGACTTCTGCCGAACCGATGCCCGCAGCGTGCAGAATGGCGGGAATGTCGATGAGTTCAGTCACCCGCTCGTCTATCACGGTCGAGTACAGGATGCCGGGCCGGCTGGCGGGATATTTCAACTCAGCGGCATCTTCGATGATGTCCAGTATCTGCTCCACCACCAGACCCACGTTGCGTCCTTCGTGATCGCACACCAGCACCTGCAATGGAGCGTCCGACTCGTCCTCTCGCAGCTTCGAGTCCTCCCGGCGCGTCTGGCGGCGCTCTTCCAAAGCGAAATCGAGATTGACGAGTGGCAGGATTTCTCCCCGGTATTGCGCGACCCATTGCTTGCCGGCTTTTTCCACGTCAGCCGACGGCAGCTCTTCCAACCGTGTCAGAATATCGAGCGGCATAGCCATGCGCGATCCATGGGGTCCCTTAAACAAAAGGTAGCGGCGCTTCGCGCGAGCCGTCCCCCGCAAAGCCGCGCTCTTTTCGCCCAACCCATGCTCCCGGGCTTCGGTGATTACACTCGCTCGCTGGGCCAACCCCAGCACATCCAGAATCAAAGCCACTCTTCCATCTCCCATGATGGTCGAGCCGGCAAAGGCTTTCACCGCCTTCAGTTGCCGCCGCAAAGGTTTGACTACGATTTCTTCGGAATCGTTGATCTCATCCACCACCAGACCAAATTGCCGGTCGTCGGCCTGCAGCACAGCAATGTTTATAGCGGCATCGCGGCCTTCAGAGTCGGTGCCCTGCGGATCCAGTCGCAGTTCCTTGCTCAAGTAAACGAGGGGCAAAAGACGGCCGCGCAGCCGGTAGACCGGAACGCCATGGACCATTTCAATTCCTTTAGCCGCTTCGTCGGCTTCCAGGCGCACCAGTTCCGTCAGGCCCGCTTGCGGAATCGCGAACCGTTCGCCCCGGCAGCTCACCAGCAGTGCGGGAATGATGGCCAGGGTCAGCGGAAGCTTGATGCGCACCGTCGTGCCCACCCCGGCCTTGGAAGTCACATCGACCATGCCGCCGATTTTTTCCACATTGGTTTTGACGACATCCATACCCACGCCGCGGCCGGACACGTTCGTGACTTTCTCCGCCGTGGAAAATCCCGGCAGAAAAATCAGATTGAAGACGTCTCCCTCCGCCAGCCGCGCCGCCTGTTCCGCCGCAATCAAACTACGCTCTACGGCTTTTTTGCGAATGCGATCCGCGTTCAGTCCTGCACCGTCGTCGCTGATCTCAATGTTGACCTGACCGCCTTCGTGGTAGGCGCGCAACCTGAGGCGTCCCGCGGCTTCCTTGCCCGCCCGCTGCCGCGCTTCGGGAGCCTCGAAGCCGTGATCCACCGAATTGCGCACCAGATGGGTAAGCGGATCTTTGATAGCCTCG
This sequence comes from Candidatus Sulfotelmatobacter sp., assembly GCA_036513255.1. Classification (GTDB taxonomy): domain Bacteria; phylum Acidobacteriota; class Terriglobia; order Terriglobales; family Acidobacteriaceae; genus Sulfotelmatobacter. The sequence continues at coordinate 139,911 of DATBZH010000077.1, forward strand.
ATGATGGTGCGGTCCAGTTCCGTATCCTGGCCTTCCATTTCGAGGCACACTTGTTTGCCGCAACTATGCGCCAGATCGCGCACCGTACGGGGAAATTTGCTCCAGATGTTGCTGATCGGCTGCATGCGGGTCTTCATGACCTGCTCCTGCAATTCCGCGGCGATCAGGTTCATGCGCTGCGAAATCGTTTGCAGTCCGGCATCGGGCGAGCGCAACGAAAACTGCATCAGCTGATTGCGGGCCAGCACCAGTTCGCCGACCAGATTCATAAGCCGGTCCAGCAGGTTGACGCCGATGCGCACAGGGTCGGTCACCACTTCCGGCTCGCGCACTGCACCTGATGCTGGCATAGCTTGGCCGTTTTCGCCCGTTGGCAATACCGATGTCACCATCCCAACCGGGCGTTCGGCGATCTGATTTCGTTCTGATGGCTCCGTACTGCGTAGATTTCCGTCCGCAAGAGGGAGTGAAGTGCCGATCTGCCCCGAAGAGTCGATACCTGGTTTGACCAGCATCTTCACTTCCGGTTGCACCTGCGATAAAGCCTTCATGCGCTCGAGCAGTTCGCAGTGGTCTTCGACTCCATCTTCCCCGGTAGTTTGAATGTCGGCCAGCATCCGCCGCACTGCATCCACCATAGCCAGCAAACCACCAGTGAGTTCCTCCGTGAGCTTCAGATCTCCATCTCGCAGGCGCGACAATAAGTTCTCGCCCGAGTGCGCCACTTTTTCGAGACGGGCAAACCCCAGGAATCCGCAGCTTCCCTTGATTGTGTGGATCGTTCGAAAAATACTGGCGAGCAGTTCCTTGGAAGATGGATGCGTTTCCAACTGCACGAGTTCCTGATCCAATCGGTCCAAATTCTCGCCGCTCTCGATAAGAAAATCTTGAACGATGTCGTCCATGGTTCCACCGGTCGGCCGGGAGAGGCTGGTATCAGCGCAATCCGTCTCTGCGGTCTCCATCGGCAGGTCTCAGGCCAAACTTGAGCACAGCGCTTGAAGACCGCTTCTCCCACCCTTACACTGGATACATGCATGCGCACGTTCATGGAGCGGGCAGCCCCACGCGAGTCCTCAAGATTTCGCTGGGCGTCACCCTGGCTTACATCGCGTTGCTCGTCGTTGCCGGCATCCGGTCTCACTCGCTGGCATTGCTGTCCGAGGCCGGACACAATCTTTCCGATTTTCTTGCGCTGCTTCTTTCGCTGGTCGCGGTCTATTTTCAGTCTCGCCCAGCCAGTTCCACCAAAACTTACGGCTATCACCGCGCCGGTGTTTTGGCCGCGCTGGTGAATGCGGGATCTCTCGTCGTCGTTTCATTCTTCATTTTTTATGAGGCCTTCCGGCGTCTGCAGCACCCGGAGCACGTCCAGGCCGCGGTGATGATGTGGGTCGCCGCCTTGGGCGTGGTGATGAATGGCGCGATCGCGCTGTTGCTTTACCGCTCGGGCGGTGACGTCAACATTCGCAGCGCTTTGCTCCACGCAGTGGGAGACACTCTCTCCACTGCCGCGGTTATCGCCGGCGGCTGGGCCATCCTGGTGACGGGAAACTACTGGATCGACTCCGCGCTTTCCTTTGCGATCGCTACGCTGATCCTGTGGTCGGGATACGGCATCGTGCGTGAGACTTTGAATATCCTGCTCGAAGGCACGCCACGCGGTCTGAAGCTGGAACGTGTCGCATCCGCCATCTGTGCGATCGACGGCGTCAACGACGTTCACGATCTGCACGTCTGGAGCATCGGCTCGGAGACTCACGCGCTCTCCTGCCACATCTCGATCGCCGACATCCCGCCCTCGGTCAGCGAACGCATTCTGCGCGACGTGAAAGCCTGCCTGCATCATGACTTCCAGATTGACCACACGACGATCCAGTTCGAGCACGTCATTTGTGAAGTTGCTCATGGATGTGTAATACCCGTTATCGAGAGCCCAGAACATCAGCACAGCCATCAGCACTAAAAAAGTCGTTCAGACTCTTTCTAGTTCTTAGGGGTTAGTCCTAGAGCATTAAGCAATAGCTTGTCTTGACTATCGGGGAATAGTAATGAAAGGATGCAAGTGTTCATCCCCTCCCCCCTTGGAGAGAAATGCGATGGGGTCGCATTTCAAAAAAGAAGTCGGACTCTTATTTGTTCCAGGCGCGCCAACTTTTCCGCCCTTCGTGTTATCTCTCTTGCGTATGTCGCGTACCGGGCCTTTTTAGAATCGACTTTGAATGATGGGGTAGTGTATGAGCAAAATTGCGGGGTTTTGTTGTTTTCTTCTGTTGCTCGCTGGGGTTACGGTACAGGCTCAGATTCCATCCACTTTTTTTGGCATGGGCGTCGCCACCGCTATCGATCCGCCTAAAGTGACTTACGGCGTTCTTTCGCATCCAGCGGTGGCTTGGACGACGATTGAGGGCCAATCCAGAGGAACGTACAACTTCAAATCCATCGACGCCTTCGCCAAGATTGCTCCGAAGGATGCAAATGGAGTCGCGCTGATGGACCTGGTCATGGGTTGGACCCCAGGATGGGCCGTTGCCGACCAGACTACCTGCTTCCATAACAAAAACGGGACGTTGTCGTGCACCGCTCCGCCCGACAACATCCAGGATTGGGTCGACTTCATCACCGCCGTGGTCAATCACTACAATGGCAAGACCGCTCCCCATATCAAGTATTACGAAATCTGGAACGAGATGAGCAATACCAAGTTCTGGACCGGCACTCCGGCCCAGATGCTCGCGCTCGCTCAGGCGGCCTACCCCATCATCAAGCAGGATCCATATGCGCTGGTTTCGACGCCTTCGGTCGTCTGGAAAAGCGGCGTTTCCTACATGACGAGTTATCTGCAAGCTGGCGGCTATAACTACGCCGACGTTATTTCTTTCCACGGTTACCCGAGTCAGACTGGCGGCGGCCAACCCGTTCCTGTGCCTATGCCGGAAAGTCCGCTCTCGACCAATGCTCCCATCATGACTATGATCACCACCTTCCGCCAGATCGCCGATACAAATGGAATGCTGGGCAAACCGATGATCACCACTGAAGGTGGATGGGGAACGGACGGAGTCAGCGATCCGGACATGCAAGCCGCGTGGATCACGCACTATGAAATTTTGCAGGCCGGTCTGGCCGCGACAAATAATCTACAATTTCAAACCTGGTATACGTGGGGCGATGTATTTTCCGGCACCATTGAAAATAGCGACGGAAGTCCTACCGCCGCCGGACTTGCTTACAACGAAGTTCTCACCTGGCTCACCGGTCTGACGCCGTCGCCCTGCACCGTGTCGGGAAACATCTATACCTGCCAGATTGCCCCGCTCAAGCAAATCGTGTGGGATACTTCGCAGACGTGCAGCAATGAAGTTTGTACCACGGCGCCCTACTCTCCAAATTCGGCCTACATCATCAGCGAAGACATTACAGGGAAGAGAGCTCCAGTCAGCAACGACACGGTGAATTTAGGGATTAAGCCTTTGCTGCTGGTGAAATAACATTATCTGTCCATTGCATTGGACAGCATCACACGGCACTCGATTTCCAATCCTGCGCCCCATGAAGAATGCGCAGTATTTCTACGGTTTGCTCACGGAGACGATAGACCGCAAGATATGGCAACCCGCTGAAAATTAACTCACGAGTGCCCCGCTTCCGCCCCCTTCTGCCCTGCTCGGGAACTGAGGCAGCGAATCGAGGCGCTGGTGGATGGCAAGAGCGACACGACGAGCAGCCCCGGCACCGCCGTGTTCCTGAGTGTAATCGCATATGTGAGTGAAATCGCGGAGCGCGGGTTCCGTCCAGCGAACGCTCATCAGCCAGGGTACCGATCATCGATCAACTTTCTAACCTCGGCGTGGTCGACTAGTTCACCTCGGTCAGCCGCGGCCAGTCCCTCCTCCACTTCACGAAGGAACCACTCATCGTAATTCACCATGCGCTCTACCGCCTCGATCACGAGATTTTCGCTGGCGCGGCCTTGTTGAGCGGCAAGGCGTCTTATCTTCTCCTGCAAATCGGGACTTAGAGGTACTTCCATGTCTTACAGGCTAGCACCGGACAAACCAATGTCAATAGTCCGATCAGCTCGTACGGCTCTGCTTCTCGAAAATCTCTCGCGCGCGCTCGATCGTATCGGCATCTGTCGCCGATTTGTCGGGTCGAAGCCGCACAATTCGCGGAAAGCGCAACGCATAACCGCTTTCATGCCGCTCCGATTCCATCATGTTGTTGAAAGCCACTTCCAGCACAATCTTCGGTTCGACCACCCGCCGGAATCCCTGATCTTCAATCGTGTGCTCCAGAAACCACTTCGTCATCTCGGCAATCTCAACGTCGGTCAATCCCGAGTAAGCCTTGCCGATGTTCACCAGCCGATCTCCGTTCCACACCGCAAACGTGTAGTCGCTGAGCACGCCGATGCGCTTGCCGTGTCCGAACTCGACCGCCGTGACGACCACATCCAGCGTGGCCAGTTCGCGCTTCATCTTCAGCCAGGACTTCCCGCGCTTGCCCGGCGTGTACGGTGAGCCCAGGTCTTTGATCATCAGTCCTTCATTGCCTCGCGCCTGCGCCGCTGCAAAAAGTTTCTCCAGTTCGTCGCTCGATGAAGCACGAAAAACCGGGGCACGAATCACGGCGGTCGGTGGTATTTCTTTCTCTGTTCCAAAAACCAAACGGGATTGTTTGCCAGATTTCGATTTTCTCTGTGTCTCTGTGCCTCTGTGGTGGATGTTCTTCTCTTCTTCTGCCAACAACTGGTCCAGCATCCCCGCCCGCTCCCGCAGCGGATGATCAATTACCAACTCCCCGTCCGCGTACAAAACATCGAACACCAAATACGCCACCGGAACTTCCCGCAACATTCGCTCGCTCACTTTCTTCCGCCCCAACCGCTGCTGCAAGACAGCGAACGGCCGCGCCCGGCCAAGTTCCGTCGCTCCTTCCTCACTAGCAACAGATGCCAGTTCATCCACTATCTCCTTCGTCTTCGCCAGGTCCGCCGGATACTCCCACGCCACGATCTCTCCATCCAAAATCGCCTCACCAGACATCTCCGCCAGCGCCTCCTCCAACTCCGGAAACGATTCCGTGATCTCATCCCGCGTACGCGAAAACAACTTCACCTCACCATCGGCAACATGCGCCTGCGCCCGAATGCCGTCATATTTATCCTCGACCGCCGCTTCGGCAAAATAACTCAGCCCTTGCTCCGCCGATTCAACCGGACTCGCCAGCATGAATCCCAGCGGATGAAACATTCGCATCTTCGCTTCCGGCAACTTGTCCTCAGACGCCAGCCGCAGCGTCTCTCCGACATCGCCCAACAACATATTCGCGCGCTGCACTGCGGCAAGCGCCGCGCCATAAGCCTTGCCGATCGCCTCTTCCACCAAGCTTTCTTTCAGCCCAATCCGCAAATCGCCGGTCATGATCTTGACAATGTATTTCGCTTCCAGCGGCGTCGCCCGCAAAAGCAACTCCCGCACGAGCGCGTTCTTCGCCGCAGGTCCGCGCGCTCCAGCAATCTGCCGAAAGGCAGTCTCGACCTCCAGCACGCCGAGTGTTCGATCTGGTTTGGTCGCCAGCACCGTCCCGGCTACCGCTCCCAAATCTCCAAGCTTGCGATAAGCATCGGTCAACGCAGAGTCCTCTTTACCAGCCAACTCGGCGACCACTCGCCACAGCAACCTTCCCCCAACCTGCAAAGTGGTCTCTTCCCACACAGGAAATGGCCGTCCCGAAAGAAACACCGCCGACACCGCCGCCTCGCCAGTGCTGCAAGAACGGAAATAATCCGCAACGATGCGAGTCTTTTCCAGCTTCTTCGTCGTCGCTGCAATCCGTTCGCAAGCCTCCGCCAAACGCTGCATATCTCCTCACTCTACCCCTGTCCCGCCGCCGGCTCGCGTGGACAGCTAATTCATTGCCCTTCTGTCACTTACTGCCATCCTAAATCGGCGTCATCCGTGATAACCTAGAGCTCGGCGCTTTTACAGCCTGTGGAGCATCTAATACCTGTGCGTTTCCTGAAAAATTTCATGCGTTTCCTCGTAGCCGTGCAGCTTCTTCCCGCTCTTGAAAGCGGTGAAGAAACCCTCGTCGGCGGCCAAGCCGTCCTCGAAGGCGTTATGATGCGCTCGCCGCACGCCTGGGCCATCGCCTGCAAAAAGCCATCGGGCGAAGTTGTCACCATGAGCGAGACGCTGGAACGCCCTTCCGAAAAACACAAGTGGATGTCCTGGCCCATCATCCGCGGCGTCATGACGCTCGGCTATGCGATGACGCTCGGCTACCGCGCGCTTCGTTTTTCAGCCAACGTCGCCATCGAAGAAGTCATGCAAGACGGCTCCGCTACGAAAAATGTGGAGACCTCCGGCCCAGCGACGGCTGCGACCGAGCAAACCCGCGAGAAAGCCGCCACCATCAGCACCTGGCTGGCCACCGTCAACATCGTCATCTCGCTGGCGTTTTTCATTTTCATGTACAAGTACCTGCCGCTGCTGGCCGCGACAGAAATCAAGAAACTGAACCCCGCCCTTGGCGGCCAAATCATCTTTAACCTGATCGACGGTGGAATTCGCCTGATCCTCTTCCTGCTCTTCATCTGGGGAGTATCGCTCTGGCCCGACATTCGCCGCGTCTACCAATACCACGGCGCCGAGCACAAAACCGTGTTCGCCTTCGAAGATGGCAAGCCGCTTGAGACCGCGGAAGTGCAGAAGTATTCGACCTATCATCCGCGCTGCGGCACCAGTTTCCTCATGACCGTGATGCTGATCTCCATCGGCTTCTACATGCTGATTCCCTACACCACGTTCTGGGCGCGCTTCGCCTCGCGCATCGCGCTGCTGCCGCTGATCGCCGGCGTCTCTTATGAAATCATCCGTTTCGCAGCCAAGCGCCGCGGCTCGCTCTTCGCGCTCATGACCGCGCCGGGCCTTTGGCTGCAACGCATCACAACTCAGCCTCCGTCTGACGAAATGGCTCAATGCGCCATCACTGCACTCGACCAGGCTATGTTGCTGGAAAAAGATCACGGCGGCGAGTTGGTCATTGCCTAGGGGGTTTCCCCCGAATTTAGTTCTCAGTTCCCTCATCTCAGTTCTCAGCGAAAACGCATAGAATGAATTCGCCCAATCCAGGTGAAATTCTGCGAATGTGCCTCGGGAATTGCGATTAAGGCTGAGAAATCGACATCAAAACTGAGAACTGCGAACCGAGAACCCAATGTTTGAACGTTTAGAGCAAATAGAAAATCGTTACGAGGAACTTACTCAGGCGCTAGCTTCGCCGGATATTGCCAACGACTCCTCGAAGTATCAGAAGACCGCCAAGGCCCACGCGGAAGTCGCGCCCATCGTCGAAAAATATCGCGAGTACAAAGACCTGACCAAGGGCATCGCGGAGAGTAAAGCGATGCTCGCCGACGAAAAAGATCCCGAGATGCGCGCCTACGCGCAGGAAGAACTCGATAAGTTGCAATCGCGCGTCGGCGCTGTCGAAGCCGATTTGAAAGTCCTGCTGCTGCCGAAAGATCCGAACGACGAGAAAAACATCATCCTCGAAATCCGCGCTGGCACCGGAGGCGACGAAGCCACGCTCTTCGCCGACGAAATCTTCCGCATGTACACCCGCTTCGCGGAAATGCAGCGCTGGAAGGTCGAAGTCCTCTCCGCGTCGGAATCGTCGGCGGGCGGCTTGAAAGAAGTCATCGCCATCATCGAAGGCAGTCGCGTCTATTCGCAGCTAAAGTATGAAAGCGGCGTCCATCGCGTGCAGCGCGTTCCCGCCACCGAGCAGCAGGGGCGCGTCCACACCTCGGCCGTCACCGTCGCCGTGCTGCCCGAAGCCGAAGACGTCGACATCAAAATCGAAGCTAAAGACCTGCGCATCGACACTTTCTGCTCCTCAGGTCCCGGCGGCCAGTCGGTGAACACAACGTATTCCGCCGTGCGCATCACCCACATTCCCACCAACACCGTCGTGAGTTGCCAGGACGAAAAATCGCAGATCAAGAACCGCGAAAAGGGCATGCGCGTATTGCGCAGCCGCCTCTACGAAATCGAAATGGAAAAGCAGCAGTCGGCCCTGGCCAAGGAACGCAAAGCCATGGTCGGCTCCGGCGACCGCAGCGAAAAAATCCGCACCTACAACTTCCCGCAAAACCGCCTCACCGACCATCGCATCGGCTTCACCATCCACCAACTGGAAACAGTAATGGACGGCAAGCTCCAGCCCCTGATCGAAGCGTTAACGACACACTACCAGGCAGAAAAGTTGAAGCAGGAATCGGTCAGTGTGGTGTAAAGAGCGGCACTTTGTTACATACAGACGACAATTGACAAGCCTGAGCGCGACTGGTATCAAATAGTTAGCAAGGTTTAAATCTACCTTGCAATCGGGTCTGACCGACCTACACAAATGGAGGCTGCCGTGACTGGCAAAGCCGATGCAGCAATATCGCGTCTATTCTCTTCTGCAAATTCCCTTAACGCCGTCAGCGATCAACTCTCAAACCAAATAGCCGAGATTGAGACTGCCTTGGCGGCCAACCGAATCGGTGTGCCCGCGTGGGTCGAGGTGGATCGTTGGACCGAAGATGACGGCCCGCACGGGCTCGATTATGTTGCTAGCCTTGGATACGACAAGCACAACGGCAAATGGGCGCTGCTTTACGGGGTCTGGTGCGAAGTGACAGAAACTCATAACGTCTCGTTTCTGCGGGATACCTCGCGGCAAGTACGGATCGGCTCGTTACAGAAGTTGCCGCTCTTGTTTGACAAGCTTACTGAAGAGACGCAAAAGCTAACAGTGAAGGCGACGAAGAACTTGGCGGAGGCAAAGGCCATTACATCGGCCCTAAAGGCCAACGGGCGCAAGTAGATTTAGGTTTGCGCCCGTAGCTCAGCGGAACGGTGGTGGGAGTGCCTTTTTGGTCGGAGGCTCCCACGGGAGCCACCAAGAGCACCGGAATTCTAATCCGGAGGCCGCCAGTTCGAGTCTGGCCGGGCGCCCCCAAATTTTATATTACCTTTGCGGTACATTTCCTCAGGGGAGACCGGGCAACGCCCGGCAGTTGCCCTGATGTCGAAAGGAGAAAAGTGTCCGACCTGCACGCAACTCTCACCACTGCCCTCACCGATCGCTACGCCGCCAACACCGCCCGCATCCGCGAACTGGCCGCCCCGCTTACGAACGAACAGTTCTGGCAGAAGCCCTATCCCTACGGAAACAGCTTCGGCCACCTCGTCCTGCACCTCACCGGCAATCTGAACTACTACATTGGCGCGCAGATCGCGCAAACCGAATACATGCGCGACCGCGCGCGCGAATTCGACGACCCAAATCCGCCGCCAAAGGAAGTTGCGCTGCAACGTCTGGACGATGCAATCGCAATGGTTCTGCAAACCATCCGTGCCCAATCACTCGAGGATTGGTCAAAGGAATACTCGGGCGTCGGCGCAAACGCTAAGAACCGCCTCGACATGGTCGCACAGTGTTTCGCGCACATGCAGCACCACATCGGCCACATGATTGATATCAGTTACGAATGGCAGCGGCGAGCATAGGGAAACCGTCTGCCGCTGGAACAACAGACCTAAGAGGCTCTAGGTGACGAGGAGTTTACCGCGCCGAGGCTTGTGGTGGCTGCAATGTGGGTATGGGCAACGAACCCGCCTCCAACGTGGACAGGTCTAAGATTTCGGACGCGTGCTGAATATCGATGCCCACAATCTTCCCTTTGGCGTCTACATCAATCACCACGCCTTCCTGAATCTCCCGGGAATCGGCACTGGGGCGCGAGTTCAGGTCGATATACAGCGAATCGGTTTCGCGATCATAGTTGAGTTTCATAGTCGATTCCCTTACGGTGCCGGAGCCTTGAAATCCCGGTCTGGAAATGCGTTGTGCACTGTCTCCCCGTCAGCTAGAGTCACAACCCGAAGGACACGGTTTCCGAACTCCGGTACGATACCCCAAAATCGAATTCGTCCGTCCGACTGAACCAGGCGAGTAATTGGCCTGTGGAGAATGCTTTCACACCACTCAGTCTGGATATAAGGCCTTTTGCGCAAAACTTGCTCGCGAAAGTATCGGGTCGTTTTCATGCCCGCTACAACTTATGTAGCGCGTAACTCATCGTTCGTAGTCCTCTCAGATTATATATCTGATATTTCTCTGAGCCTCCGGCTGAATCATCTCTTGCCAGGACGGCAACCCGTAATGCCATATCAGACACCCAACGACAATCATGCCTCGCGAAAAATCACGCTCTCTCATCGCCCTTTCGGGCTTTGGCGTCATCACTGCCGGCGCGGCCTGGTACGGCGCACGATACAGCAAGAAGGGCGGCCGCGATTCCTGGTATCGAGACCTCGACAAGCCATCCTTCACTCCGCCCGACAAAGTTTTCCCCGTCGTTTGGACCGCGCTTTATGCGCTCATCGCATGGTCCGGCTGGCGCATCTGGAGTGCCGCTCCGTCCCGCGAACGCAAGAAGGCGCTTCGCCTATGGATTTCGCAACTCGCCGCCAACGCAAAATGGTCGAAGCTTTTCTTCGGCCAGCACCGTCCCACGCTGGCTCTCGCCGACGTGCTGGCTTTGGAAGGCACGATCGCGTCCTACATGGTAGCCGCACGCAAAGTCGACCGTGCCGCCGCCAACGCATTCATTCCCTATGCCGCCTGGGTCGCATTCGCCACAGTTCTCAATGCGGAAATCGCCCGCCGCAATCCGGAGTTCGAATTCCCCCAAGCGCACCACGCATAGCCGATTGCATCGCATCGGCTGCGCCCCTCTGTGTTGAAATGGAGACGTGCAACTCAAGCAGGCCCTAACCTCGGCTATTGCCCGCCTCACTGCGCAACAGGTTCCCTCGCCACGCCTGAACGCCGCGTTGCTCCTCATGTTCACGCTCAACTGCGACCGCGCCTATCTCCACGCCCATCCTGAGCGTGAACTCACAGCCGACGAAGCCACTCGCTACGATTCCGCTCTCGCCGAGCGCGCCCGCGGCGCCCCCACGCAGTACATCACCGGCCATCAGGAATTCTGGGGCATGGACTTCATCGTCACCCCCGCCGTCCTGATTCCGCGCCCCGAAACTGAGCACGTAATCGAGACCGTGCTGGAACTCTGCAAGGCGGACCTCGGCCCTCAGACTTCAGACCTCAAACCCGACGATGCAAATCTTAAGTCCGACGTCCGACGTCCGATGTCTGAGGTTCGAATCGCCGACATCGGCACCGGTTCCGGCTGCATCGCCGCCGCGCTGGCAAAAGAATTTCCTCCCGCCGAAATCCATGCCACTGATGTCTCCCTCGCCGCGCTCGAAATAGCCCGCGCCAACGCCGCCCGCCATCAACTCGAAAATCGCATTCACTTCCACCACACCGATCTTCTCGAAGGCCTGGAAGCAGAAAGCTTAGACCTCATCGTCTCCAACCCGCCCTACGTCGGCGAGTCCGAAGAAGACCAGGTTCAACTCGAAGTCCGCAAATTCGAGCCGCGCAACGCAGTCTTCGCCGGACCCACCGGAATCGAAGTCATCGCCCGCCTCATCCCGCAAGCGCACACGGCGCTAAAGCCCGGCGGTTGGCTGGTGATGGAACTCAGCGGAACCATCGTCAACGAAGTGCGGGAGCTTCTGCGTGCGTGGGACAACATTCAAATTACCGCCGACCTTCAGTCCATCCCCCGCGTCATTCGCGCGCAAAAATCGCAAGCGTGATTATTGCCTCAGCGCTAGCCCGCTTACCGGTCGGCGCGTATCATTCTCCGCGTGCGCGGTTAATCGCTCAACAATGGCTCTTGAAATCCAAAGCCCTTACGATTCCGTAATTGATTCTGACAGCTAAAATAAACTGGGGACTTCCAACGACACCGCAACCGCATTGTGTTTTCATCACCGGAGGCACCGGCTACATGGGCCCCCGCCTGATCGCCACGTTGCTCCAGCGCGGACATCAGGTTCGAGCCCTGGTCCGTGCGGGATCGGAGAACAAGTTGCCTCCCGCCTGCACGCCTGTATTGGGAAACGCATTAGACGGCGCGAACTACGCCGCCCAAATCGCGCCGGCAGACACGTTCGTGCAACTAGTGGGTGTGGCGCATCCGAGTCCCGCGAAGGCTGCCCAGTTTCGTCAGATAGATCTACCTTCCGGCCTCGGAGCGGTCCAGGCAGCACGCTCCGCCAACGTGCAGCACTTCATATATCTAAGCGTAGGCCAACCCGCGCCCACGATGAAGGCCTACGTGCAAGTGCGCGCCGAAGTCGAAGCCGCGATCCATGCGGCCGGTCTCAACGCAACTATTCTCCGCCCTTGGTACGTCCTAGGCCCCGGACATTGGTGGCCCTATCTTTTGCTGCCGATGTACAAGCTCGCTGAACTGCTGCCGCAAACTCGTGAAGGTGCGCTCCGTCTCGGCCTGGTAACCATCGATCAGATGATCACGGCGTTAACGTCCGCAGTCGAGAATCCCCCGCAAAGCACACGCATCGTGAGCGTGCCCGAAATCCGCGCCGCCAGACTCTAAAATCACCTTCCTCGCAGTCTCTTGAAAAACTCCTTGACTTTTTACTGTGTGCCATATAGTGTATGTCACATACTATATGTCGAACGGTACAAACCACGACACTGAACTGTTCGAAAACCTGAAGCTTGAGCTCCGCCGCGGCTGCCTGATCGTCGCCGTCCTGGCGCAACTCCGGGCGGAGCAGTACGGTTACACCCTGCGGAAGGCCTTGGCTGACGATGGCCTGGCTATCGACGAAGGAACGCTCTACCCGCTCCTGCGGCGGCTGGAAACCCAGGGCTTGCTGGTAAGTCAGTGGCGCGAAGAAGACAAGCGCAACAAACGTTTCTATCGCCTGTCACCCGTCGGCGAACAAATCCTCGAGCAGTTGCTGGACGAATGGAAAAGCATCAACGCATCGTTAGATCGAATTCTTCAAGAGGCAGGTCGCATATGAACTCATCCGTTAGCCGGAATCCCCAGGAACTTCTGGATCGTTATCTTCAGGCCGTCCGCTTCTGGCTGCCGAGAACATCCCGGCAAGAAGACGTGCTCGCCGAGTTAGGCGAAGATTTGCGTTCGCAAATTGACGAAAAGGAAACCGAACTTGGCCGTTCCCTCAATCAGGACGAAGTCTCGTCAATCCTCAAGCGCTGCGGCAGCCCCATGATGGTCGCTGGTCGTCTGGGACCGAAGCGGCACCTGATCGGTCCAACTCTGTTTCCTATCTACGCCTTCGTCTTGAAGATGGTGCTTCTCTGGATTCTGGTTCCAGTCTTCGTCTTCATTATCGGTCCGGTGAATCTGGCCAATGCGGGGGGCGAGTGGGGACCAGCCGTCGCCACGACGCTCGCCAATCTCTGGTTCGCATTGTTTATCGCAGCTGGCATCATCACCTTGGTTTTTGCCATCGTGGAGCGCACCAGCGTCCACCTCGGAGAAGAATGCAAGTGGGATCCGCTCAAACTTCCTCCCGTGCGGACGCACGAACGCAAAACATCTTTCGCGAAATCCGCCTGTGAACTGATTTTTGGTTTGTTTGGCCTGGTCTGGCTGCTGCTGTTGCCGCACTATCCCTTTATGATCCTTGGGCCGGCAGCGGCCTTCCTGAAAGCCGCGCCAATCTGGCACACGTTTTATATTCCTATTTTGCTGCTGGCCCTCGTCGGCCTCTTGCGCTCGGCAATAACGCTGGCGCGTCCCGAGTGGACCGCATTTCCTCTCTGGAGCCACCTGTTACAAAACGTCCTCACCTTCGCCGTCCTCAGCTTTTTAATCAACGCGGCTCATGGCAGCAATGGAGCGTGGCAGCCTTTTCTGCTGCCCGACAATGCCGCATCGAATTCAACGCACTACATGCAGGCGGCAGGCTTCGTCAATCTTTCGATCCTGCTCGGTCTGGCAGGAACCTGGCTCGGTCTTTGCATCGCCTCGGTTATCCAAGTCTGGCAGCTTCTGATGTATCTCAGAAAACGGATTTCGGGCGCGCATCAGCCCGCCACTCTTGCCCACTGACGCAACTGGTAGTGGCTCAATTTTAATTTTCTGATTACGTGGTGAAGGCGTCATCCCGACGCCCCCGCGTTTTTACCGGCGGGGCGAGGGATCTTGCGTGTAGCGAAATGCGGATTTAGAACACGCGAGACGCCTGAAGAACGGCTCCGCTCGGGTGACGCCCAGCTTGGCTTTGACACAAAATTCAAAAACTGAGCCACTACCAAGCGCCTGCTTGTTTCCTGAGACTGATTTTCTTGAGACTGATTTTCTTGAGACTAATTTTTCTTGAGATAAGATCAATACATGGTTCCAGTTCCTCCGCCGACCGGGGCTGACGGCGATGTCGCACCCGAGCCTCGCGCCTCAAACTTCATTCGCGACATTATCCTGGACGACCAGAAGTCCAACAAATACGAAGGCCGCGTCCAGACCCGCTTTCCTCCCGAGCCCAACGGCTATCTCCACATCGGCCACGCAAAAGCCATTTGCCTCGACTTCGGCCTCGCCGACGAATTCGGCGGACACACGAACCTGCGCTTCGACGACACCAATCCCGAGAAGGAAGAAACCGAATACGTCGACTCCATCCAGGAAGACGTGAAGTGGCTGGGTTTTCACTGGGACGGACTTTTCTACGCTTCCGATTATTTCGACCAGCTTTATGAATGGGCGGTAAAGCTGATCAAAGACGGCAAAGCCTACGTCGACGATTTATCCGCTGACGAAATCCGCAAGCATCGTGGCACTCTCACCGAGCCTGGGATAAACAGCCCGTTCCGTGATCGTCCGGTCGAAGAAAATTTAAACCTGTTCGAGCGCATGCGCGCCGGAGAATTTCCAGATGGCTCCAGAGTCTTAAGAGCAAAGATCGACATGGCTTCGCCCAACTTCAACATGCGCGACCCGGTCATGTACCGCATCCTGCACGCGCACCATCACCGCACCGGCGACAAGTGGCCCATCTATCCCATGTACGACTTTGCCCACGGCCAGTCGGACTCGCTGGAAAAAGTCACGCACTCCATGTGCTCGCTCGAATTCGCAGACCACCAGCCGCTCTACAACTGGTTCATCGAGCAGCTCGGAATTTTCCCTTCGAAGCAGATCGAGTTCGACCGCCTCAGCCTGACCTACACCATGATGAGCAAGCGCAAGCTGCGCCAGCTCGTCGAGCAGGGCCACGTCATCGGATGGGACGATCCGCGCATGCCCACGCTCTCTGGCATGCGCCGCCGTGGCTATTCGCCCGAGGCGATCCGCAATTTCGTGAATGCCGCGGGCGTCTCGCGCACTAACGGAATGGTCGAGCTGGCCATGCTCGAACACTTCGTCCGCGAAGACCTGAACAAGCGCGCCCCGCGCGTGATGGCCGTCCTGCGTCCGCTGAAAGTGGTAATCGACAACTATCCTGAAAATGAGACGGAAGAAATGGACGCGGTAAACAATCCCGAAGACGAAAGCGACGGCAGCAGAAAAGTCCCGTTCTCACGCGAACTCTACATCGAACAAGATGACTTCCGCGAGGTCCCGCCAAAAGGCTATTACCGTCTGAGCCCCGGTCGCGAAGTACGCCTGCGCTACGGCTACCTCGTGACGTGCACCAGCGTCGTAAAGAACGAAAAAGATGAAGTGATCGAAGTCCACTGCACGTACGACCCTGCCACCCGCGGCGGCAACACTCCCGATGGCCGCAAAGTGAAGAGCACGATCCACTGGGTCTCAGCCGCGCACGCCATCAACGCCGAAGTGCGCATCTACGAGAACTTATTCAGCAAAGAAAATCCCGATGAAGTGGAAGAAGGCAAAGACTTTCTCTCGAATCTCAATCCGCACTCGCTGGAAATCGTGAGCGACGCCGAGTTCGAACCGTCGCTGGCGAATGCCACGGCGGGCAGTCGCTATCAGTTCGAGCGGCTGGGATATTTCTGCGTGGATCCGGATACAAAGCCGGGGAAGCTTGTTTTCAATCGGACGGTGGCGTTGAAAGATACTTGGGCGAAGCAGGAGAAGAAGCAAGGTGGGAGAGGTTGAATTCCCTGAAAATCTGCTTTTTGGATTTCTTCCAACAAAATACCGAGCGGGAGCAGCGGCTTTTCGGAGGGCTGAAGGGTGTTTAGCCGCGATTGCGTTGTCGAACTCCAGTCAGCACGCGGAAAATAAGATTCGGTTGACCGATATCAGCCTCCCACATCTCTGCATCGGTACCAAGCGCGGGTCCCGTGCTTGGCATAGGGTGAGAGGTTTGACGCAGGGCCTCATTGAGCGCAGAAGAGTCGACGCCAGCATTCAAGAGACAAGAGGCCCAAAAGGTTTTAGATCGAATTGCATTACTGTTTGGCTCGCGTAGCATCTCGAGTGCCGCTCGCCGAATAACCTCAACCGCATCAGCAATCAGCCTCTGGTGCTTTCGCTCTTTATGTTCACGCCACCACCCCATGGCTTTCCAAGCGAAGCCCGCAAACGCTGGAATGCCTAAGAGTTTGAGCTCGACATAATGCGCGTGCAAATACGTAACGGTATCAACAACCTATTGCCCATAACGAACCCTTTTCGCAAGGCGCGCTCGCATAGACGTTGAGATCGGCCCTCTGCTGATGTAGATCCCGTGGCAGTCAGAGCACGAATCGAAATTACTCTCAAAAGTAAAACCCCGAGCGAAATTCAACTCGGGGCGTAAGCCTGTCCAGCTTCACCTCAATTATCGACATCCAATAATCGTAAGTCAAGATTACTTGAGGAGCCTCCCTGTCCTGAGACTCCTCGCCAATTTCCCTACCAAGCTGGGAAACGGTGGACCCGACGGGATTCGAACCCGCACCTTAAAGCTGGACAGGCT
>DATBZH010000078.1:0-3876 GCA_036513255.1 Candidatus Sulfotelmatobacter sp.
TTGGAAGCCTCCTCTATTCTGTGAATTTCAGGGGCACAATGTTGGCCAAATCGTTATGTACTTGATTGCAAAGGCACTGCGGTTGAAGCAGACGGGCAAAATTAGCGGGCAGTATGTAGATTGTTCGAGTTACTTCGCTGGTATCGGTCAAGGCGATGCGGCATGAATTTGGCGTTCCCATTCCAGCCACGAACGGCTGGAATGGGATCACCCGCTTCCCGACGGTCGCTACCAGCCTCTGGTTTGCAGCATATTCGCTTCATCAATCCCGCTAATCGCTAAACCCTTCATCGCTCCGGTCAAGTTTTCACTGACTTCAAGCAATACTTTCGGGTCTTGATAGTGTGTCGCGGCTAGAACGATCGCCCGCGCACGCTTTTCGGCCTCCGCCGCGGGAGCGAAGGCGCAGGTCGCATCATAGGGATGAGTATCCAGCGAATGGGTGCACGAGGTACGGTTTCCCATGAAGATGCCTGAGCCGACGAACACGGCTTCGGCTCCGAGCTGCATGACGAGTGAAGCGTCGGCTGGCGTGGCGATGCCTCCCGCGGAGAAATTCGGCACGGGCAGCTTCCCGGATTTGGCAACCAATTTGATCAATTCATACGGCGCGCCGTGCTCCTTGGCCTTCGCGTAGAGTTCTTCTTCGCCAAGAACCGTCAGGATTCTCATCTCCTGGACAATCTGGCGCATGTGCTTCACGGCATGGACGACATCCCCGGTACCGGCCTCACCCTTGGTCCGGATCATAGCGGCGCCTTCAGCAATGCGGCGCAGGGCCTCTCCAAGATTGCGCGCGCCACAGACGAAGGGCGTCGTGAAGGCATGCTTGTCGACGTGGTGAGCTTCGTCGGCGGGCGTCAGCACTTCGGACTCATCAATGTAGTCGACGCCGAGCTCCTGCAGAATCTGCGCTTCGGCAAAGTGTCCGATGCGGCACTTCGCCATCACCGGAATCGACACGGCAGCCATGATCTCGCGAATCTTTTTCGGCGAGGCCATGCGGGCAACGCCGCCTTCGGCGCGGATCTGCGCAGGCACGCGTTCGAGTGCCATGACGGAAACAGCTCCGGCTTTTTCCGCGATGACGGCCTGTTGCGCGTCGGTAACGTCCATGATGACGCCGCCCTTGAGCATTTCGGCGAGGCCGGTCTTGAGGCGGAGAGTAGTGGTATTGCCGTTGTTGGTAGACATATTGGGAACCTTTTCGGCTTTCAGCTGTCAGTTCTCAGCTTTGAGCGGAACCTTTTCGCTGTGGCGAAGATTAGGCCGCGGCCTGGGCGTGCGGCTCTCTATTTCATTTTACAGCTCGTTCACGATTCGCGGTACTGCTGGATAAGCCACGACATGGGTGAGATCGGATGGGCGTGTGAGTACAAATATTCAATTCTTTACTGTCCAGGCCGCATGGGATCGAGCCACCGTTCCGCGTAACCTCAAACAAAATCGTATCTCTAGGCGAAAAGGGGAACTCATGAAATCCGTTTCTACCGTTCTACTCACCACCATGTTGCTAGTAGGCTTTTCCACGCTGGGCTCGGCGCAACAGGGCGACAGCAAGCCAACGCCGCCGGCCAAGTTTGACACCAACAATCCGCAGACTGCGCCTGACATCGTCAAGCGCCTCGACACTTCGGCCAACGTGCTCAACGAAATCATGGGCACGCCCGATAAAGGGATTCCAACCAAGATTCTGAGCGACGCGAAATGCGTGATCGTGATTCCGTCGATGATCAATATCGCCGTAGGTTTCGGCGGACGCCATGGCAAAGGCGTTGCGACCTGCCGCACAACCAACAGCGCGCGAAACGGCTGGAGCGCACCGGCGCCTGTTTCCATTACGGGCGGAAGCTGGGGGCTGCAGCTGGGCGGTCAGGCGATCGATCTGGTGATGCTGGTGATGAACCAAAAAGGAATGGACAACCTGCTGACGAGCAAGTTCAAGATTGGCGCAGAAGCGAGTGGAGCGGCCGGGCCGGTTGGGCGCGAAGTGGAAGGCGATACGGATTGGAAGCTGAAAGCGGAAATCCTCACCTATTCGCGCGCGCGTGGCCTCTTCGCCGGAATCGATCTGAACGGTGCGTCGATTAAGCAGGATCGCGATGAGACTGCCGTGCTGTACGGGAAGATCATTCCGTTCCAGTTCATCCTCTCGGGCAAGACCGCACCCACTTCAGGTAGCAAGATATTCCTGGCGACCGTAAAGAAGTATGCGGTGGTTGCCGAAGAGCGCAAAGAAGGCGAGTAATTGTTTGCGGCCTTATTCCTGCTTCCCGCCAACGCGGCGGGAAGCGGGGATCACCGCGCTGTATTCCACCGACATCAGCGATTCTGTTCCTACTTCTTCCCCTGCTTCTTCACGTATTTCGCGAACATCTTCTCCGGATCGATCACGATAAAGACGCCCCGGCTACGCGCAAGAACTTCCCCTTTTTCATTGGTAATTTCGGCCGCGTTGACGTGCTGGCGTCCCTGAACCGAAACTTCCCTGCCTTCGACACGCAGCGGCTTTTGCAGCGGCACCGGCTTGAGATATTCAACCGTCATCTCGCGGGTGAGCGCGACAACGTTGCGCAGTTTATTGACCTTGCCCATAGCGTCGTCGAGGATGGTAGCGATGATGCCGCCGTGGCAGTGGCCGGGCGGTCCGCTATAGCGCTTGGGTAGACGAAAGCGGCAGACGAAGGTCTGCCGGGCTTCATCCAACGCAAACTTGAGGTGCATACCGTCAGGATTGTCGGGGCCGCAGGCGAAGCAATAATTTTTCTGCGGGCGGTTATGAGGATCGTGTCCGTGAGACTTGCGAGGCATGGTGGGATTTTAACGGATCAATCGGATCGTCGTTGTAGGTTAGATTCTGCCGTCCCACGTTCGCAGGAGTGAGTCCCGCCCCACCCAAGGCACCACTCCGAGATACAAACTTTTCTTCCGACGCGTGTCGTGTTTCCTGCGCGCTTCCCGTTATTCCAAGTAGAGCCTGAGATTCCAGCGCCGCGAATCAAGATGGCACGGGTAGCGGGGCCGGGGGAGCTCCGCTACAGACCCGTTCCTTGCACCGATCCTCACAAAGTTTGAGATATCGAAATTTTGCCGCGCTTTCTTGAAACGTTACCGCATGCCTTCGCACTATCTATCGAGAAAAGGAGAACAGCTTGAAAATGCAAAACCAAACGCAGCAGAACTCGTTGCCGGGAATGCAGCAATCGTGGCTCGTTTTGTGTCTGTGGGCAATATTCGCGACGGGGTTGCTGGTGGAAATGGCGTCGCCGCGTTTGAAGATCGAAAACAACGCGTTCGTGATGCCGCCAATCAGCAGCGCCCAGGCGGCGACTCTCCGGCCCGATGCGCTGGTACGGCGCGAGCGCTGGATGCAAGGCGCTTCCGGCCTTCTCACCCTTGGAGGCGCGTTGGCTCTGGGCGTTTACTACCGGCGAACGCTGCTAGTGGCGCTGAGGGGATAACGACAACGCGCCGGATTTCTTAACGGATTTTCTAAGAAATGAGGGGGCATGTGGCAAGAAGAGCGGCCAAAGGTGTACCAGGCCGCGGCCACTCAACGATAATCGACGAAGGCCCACGGCAAGTGCGCGACTTCGTCCTAGCCCCTGACATATCAGGGCCAAACAACAAATCTACGGAGGGCTACCGAATGAAAGACGCAAGATTGTCCCGCATATCGACGCTGCTGCTGGCCGCTGTTGTGGCCGTGGTAGCACTGAATATCTCCATGCATGCCACTCAAACCATTACCACTCCGAACGCCACGAAGATCTCCTACAACTTGGCTGCGGGCGCCTCAAGCACGGCAGTCAACCCCGCGGAGAGCGTTCCCGTGCTGGTGATGGGCGTACAAAATAACCTCGGCTATCGCGGCGT
>DATBZH010000079.1:0-63928 GCA_036513255.1 Candidatus Sulfotelmatobacter sp.
CGGCGACTGCGGGCTTGCCACCTGCATCCACGTGATCAACCGTCGACTTGGCTATTGCGTAAGAATCGTCGCCAATTTCGTACTCGTAATGATTTCCGTTCTCTCGCACATGATCGGCAAGAATCGTGCGTCCGTTTTTCAAGTGGATGGTATCGGCTGCAGCTACGTTGAAAGGCAAAACCATTAAGAGCAGGCCGAGCGTGACACGTGAGTGCATTCAGGCGCATTCTAGCAAGTGGAGATAGGCTTACCCGCGTGACGAAGGTAATACTTGATATCCGAAATGTGGCGCTCACAGCGGTCCTTTGCGTGGTCGCGCACGGGTTTCTTTTTGCCGCCGCTGATGCTGACTCGACCGCAGTAGTCGCCCGCCCCGGCGAAGCGCTGTATTTGCAGTTGGGGCAAGTCGGCCTCGACCCAAACCGGGTGTACAAGGTTCGTGACGCAACGATCGAGCGCCCGGCCATCCACATTTCCCTCGAAGACGGCACCATCGCCTTCACGCAGGATGTAATGGGGCGCATCACGGGTGCGTTTTTTGAGGGCGAAGGCGAGATCCTGCTGACGCCTCCGAATGAGGTAGAACGACGATCGCTGAGCTTGTTCACTGGTGCGGCGATTGTGGAAGAACGTTTTGCGACCGGTTATTTTCGCTTCAACGATGACACTGCGGCTGAATTGCAGTCGGGATTGCGTCCGCCCGACAATGCGGCGGAGTTTGTATCCCATTGGTCGGCAACCGCGCGCAACCTGGCGCACGCAGACGCCATGCGGCTGCTGCTGAGTTTTAGTCGACTGCTACCAGCAGCAGGCACTGAAACGGGAGGAACGCCGGACGGGTTCGATCCCGGCGACCGAATGCTGCACGCGCGCCTGCAGGGAATCAAGCAGGGGATTTTCGACGTCTATTTCGATTCCGCCGCGGGAGAGCAGGTAGCGGCGGCACAAGCAGGCACATTGGAAAATGGCGACTCTTATTATGATGTGTGGACCTCATTCTCAGTGTCCCGCACGACGGGAGGGAAACAGGCAACAAGTGAATTGGGCGCGGAACCCGAATCGGCAGCGAGCCAGGAAAACCCAATCGCAATCCGGAGCTATTGGATCTCGACCGATGTGACTCCGCCGAAACAAATTCACAGCGAAGGGCGGCTGCAAATCGAGGTCAAGCAAGGCGGATCGCGGACACTGCTCTTTGAGTTGTCGCGATTTCTGCAAGTGGAACGGGTGGAGATGAACGGACATCCAGTCGAGTTCATTCACAATCCGGCGATGGAAGGGACACAACTCTCTCGCCAGGGCAATGATCTGGTTGCGATCGTCCTGCCGGAGCCGGCAAGGACAGGCCAGAAGATCGAATTGCGATTTGTGTACGGCGGAGAGGTGCTGGCGGAAGCTGGTGGCGGACTTCTTTACGTCGGGGCCCGAGGCACCTGGTATCCCAATCGAGGAATGGCTATGGCGGATTTCGATTTGGAGTTTCGGTATCCGCCCGGTTGGACGTTAGTGGCGACAGGCAAGCCCGTGCCGCTGTCTGAAGACACGAAGTCAAAAGCGCAGCCCCAACAACTATCCCACTGGACCTCCGACAGACCTATCCCGGTCGCGGGATTCAATTTGGGTAAGTACAAGATGGCGAGAACGCAGGCCGCCGGCGTGGTGGTTGAAACTTATGCGACAGCAAACGTCGAAAAAACCTTTCCCAGCGCGCCCACACAAGTGGTTGGCTCCGATATTAACAATCCGCGTCCCCCGCAAGAGGGTATCCGAATAGTCGTTCCTAACCGGCCGTCGCCGGCCAGCAATGAAGCCGGCGTGGCAGCAGAAGCGGCGGAGGCGATTGAGTACTACGCGGCGCGTTTCGGTCCGTTCCCATACAGCCGGTTGTCGCTAACGCAAATGCCGGGACGAGAGAGTCAGGGTTGGCCGGGACTTGTTTTTCTTTCTTCTTACGCTTTCCTCACTGACGACGAACGCGCCCAAATCCGGCAGGAACCTGTGAATATCCTGATGCAGGACCAAATTCCGGCGCATGAGACCGCTCATCAATGGTGGGGCGACCTTATCACCTGGAGCACCTATCGTGATCAGTGGTTTTCTGAAGGGCTGGCAAATTACTGCTCGCTGATGATGTTGCAGGCGAAAAATCCAGCAGGCTTTCGGCAGATCATGGAGAGATACCGGCGCGATCTGGTGGAGAAAAATAAGGACGGCCTGCCGATGAAGGATGATGGGCCGGTAACTTTGGGAACCCGCCTCTTGTCTTCCAAGTTTCCAGATGGATACGACGCGATCAGTTATGGGCGAGGGACGTGGCTGTTCCACATGTTGCGCACCATGTTGCAGGACGGGGCGATCGAGGAGAGACATGGCCGGGTTGCGATGCATAGCAATGCAGACGAGCCTTTCACGCGCGCACTGCGGAAGATCCGCGAGCGTTATCAGGGGAAAGCGGTCACCACCGCCGAACTGTTTGCCATTTTCGCGGAAGACTTGCCCCCGGCTTTACGCTACAACGGCAAAAGTTCTCTGCAGTGGTTCGTGGATGACTGGGTGAACGGAACAGCCCTGCCCAGGTTGGAATTGAAGGCGGTGAAGATCGTTCCCAAGGGACAGGGTGTAATGGTAAGCGGAACGATTGTACAGAAAGATGCTCCGCAAGATTTCGTAACTTCCGTTCCCGTATACGCCCATCTGCCGAACAGGACTTTGGTTTTGCTGGGGCGTGTGTTCGCCGACGGAGAGGAATCGAGTTTTAGACTCACGGGGCCGTCAGGAACACACCAAGTCGTGCTGGACCCGAACGAAACGATTTTGACCGGTCCGAAATAGCTGGGATATGGAACACGAAGGTGCTAGGTGTGTATGCCAGAAAAGTTCTCATTCCCACTTGCAATTCCCGCAACGGGCAGACTAATGCAAGTATCCGAGTATCACAGAGGATCAGAGAGCTAAGTCTGATCCTCGCTCTTCGGTTCATTCCTCTCGACTCAATTTGTAATTTTGGCGCGACGGCCCTATTTTCACGGCCTTGCGAGGCGTGGCAACTCGCTTCTTAATCGGTGTCGCTACTGAAGTCTCATGCTCTCGTACGCAATGAGCGCAGGGAAGCAATATGGCAGCAAAGCTGCATCTAGACCGGGGGGCGAGGGTGAAATGGAAAGTATCGCAAACGGCGAACTGAGAAGTAATGGCGGGGAAACGATTATGCTGGTCGAAGACGAGGCATTTGTCCGCGGCGTAACCCAAACGGTGCTGGAATCTGCGGGTTACTCGGTGGTTGCGGTCAGGGACGCAACCGAGGCTCACAACACGTACGAACAACATACGGGCCCAATCGATCTGTTATTGACCGACATCGTTCTTCCAGGGGAAGACGGGCGCCGACTGGGCAGACGATTGTCCCAGAAGAATTCGGCGATGCAAATCCTGTTGGTGACTGGCTATTTGGATGAGATGAACGTCCATGATCCTCAAAAACAAGATACTCAAAAAGAAGAAGGTGAGAGCCTCTTGCGAAAGCCTTTTGCCGCTTCCACTCTTTTACACATGGTGAGACAGTTGCTTGACCGCAGAGCACGGCCAGGCCGTGCTAACGACGGCGTTCAGGCGAGCTTGCGATAGTGCGTCGCTTGCAGGATATGCTGCGAGACCTGCGACAAGGGCACAACCCTCTGCAGGATGCCCAGCTCAGCGCAGGCTCGGGGCATGCCGTATACCACGCAGCTTGATTCGTCCTGTCCTATGGTGATTCCCCCCGCGCGTTGGATTGCGCTCATTCCCTGAGCCCCGTCCGATCCCATTCCAGTGAGGATCACGCCCATGGCCAGAGTGCGGAACTCCGCCGCCACCGACGCCATCATAACGTCGACCGATGGAATATGCAGACTATCTCCGGGTTCTGGTGTCAGATTGATGAGGGCGAGCGTGCTTGAAGGCCGCTCGACGGTCACGTGGATACCAGCAGGCGCTATGTATACGACACCGCGACGAAGCGGTTCGCGGTGAGACGCCTCCTGCACTTTCACAGCGCAGACTGTATTTAGCCGTTCTGCGAACGGTTTGGTGAAGCCGGGGGGCATGTGCTGTACGACCAGGACTGGCACCGAAAGATCCGCAGGTAATTGGGTAAGAATCACCTCCAAGGCTTGAGGACCGCCAGTGGAAGTGCCAATAGCGACAATGGCCGGGTTGATAGAAGAGTTCTCCCAGTCCAAGCCGTTCGTCGACTGAGGCGGCTTACGGTCGCGAACTAAAGCGTGCCGCTGCTGTGATTCAGCCGCCGCCTTGAGCTTGGCGATGAGATCATGCCGAATATGGATGATGTCTAGTGAAGTGGAAGACAACCGCTTGGGCACATAGTCGAAAGCTCCGGCGCCCAAAGCTTCAAAGGTTATCTTCGCGTCCGCTACTGTGGCGGAACTGACCATGATCACCGGACGGGGATACCGCGCACGGATGCAACGAAGTGTTCCTAGTCCGTCCAGCCCGGGCATTTCGACGTCGAGCGTGATCACATCGGGATTCAGTGCGGGGATTTTCTCCAATGCCTCGTTTCCGTTGCACGCCGTTCCAACCACGAATAGAGCGGGATCGGAGTTGATCATGCGGGACAGCGCGGTGCGCATGAAAGCGCTGTCGTCCACCACCAGGACGCCGATCTTCACCGGAGTTTCAGGTTGAGAGGTCATTTTCGGTAGATTGTGCGCACCAGAGCGTGTACGTCATCCATGTAAGAGTCGAGTTCAAACGTCAGCCGGGCCCAGTCGAATTCCGCCAGGGACGGACACTTTTCCGCTAACACCGCGAATCCGGGTTCTTCCAAAACATTGACCTGCCTCGCTTCCATGTAGCCATGATTCAGTCCGCTCATGCGGCACAAGAGATCGCTGAGTTCGACCAGCGCCACCAGACCGGTGTGGTCGGTCGACTGCTGAGGCGAGTGATGAAAGGCGACGACCTGGACCAGATCGGAAGGCAGATCCCATTTCTCGGCCAACAGGCGTCCACTTTCGCAGTGATCGAATCCCAGGACTTCTCTCTCGGCTTCGTGCAAAGGAATGCTCTGCTGTTTCCCTTTCTCAAACGCTGCCTGAAATTCCTTGGGCAACACCCAGAGATTCACGATGATTCCGATATCGTGAAGCAATCCCGCGAGATAAGCCTTGCCGGGATCGGCAAAAGATATCTTGCGCGCGAGATGACGTGACACCAGGGCGCATCCAAGTGAGTGCTCCCAGAAAACGACGGGATCAATACCATTGCCAATGCCATTGCGAGGCAGAAGGTTCAAGACTCCACAGGACATGGCGATGTCGCCGACTCGCTGAAATCCCAAACTGATGACTGCGCCGCGCAGAGTCTCCACTTTCTTCCAGCGGCCGAACAGCGGGCTGTTGGCCATTTCGAGGCATTGGGCGGCCAGAGATTTGTCCTGGGCGATCATGTCGGTGATCTTCTGCACGTCGAGTTGCTCGACAGGTTGCTGCATGTAGCGCATCAACGGCGCCAGGACCGCTGGAATGGTGGGGATCTGGCGCAGCCCTTCCATCCGCTGGCGCAGGTTGTCGATGGGCGCGGGCGCGGCTTTCATATCTGAATTCCTCCCGGCTTGGCGCGTTCGGCTTTCACGTAGGCGGTAGCTCCGGGCAGATGTATTAGGCGAAAATCATCGCTCACTCCGTATAGCGATTCGGAGTGGCCCATAAAAAAATATCCGTGAGGCAAAAGATTGTTGTAAAAGTGTTGAATCACTCGCCGCTTCGAGGCCAGGTCGAAATAAATCAGGACATTGCAGCAGAAAATCAGATCCAGACTCTTCATGAAAATCATGCGGGCGGCGTCGGAAAGATTGAGCCGGCTGAAGGTCACGCTGGTGCGCGCGGCGGGTTGAACCTGAAGCTGCGTTTCGACGGGCAGAAAATATTTCTGCCGGTAGTAGGGGGTCAAGTTACGGGTGCTGTAAGCGCCGTAGAGGGCAGCCTGCGCATGAGCCAGCGAACGTTCGTTGAGGTCGGTGGCCAGAATTTCAACTGTCCAGTCCTTGAGCTGTCCTTTGGCCTCTTCCATGAGCAGCATGCTCAAGGTGTAAGGTTCTTCGCCGGTGGAACAGCCTGCGCTCCAGATGCGCAAGCGATGAATAGGAAGCCTGGCTTTGGCTGCAATAATGTTGGGCAGGACGACCTGGCGCAAGGCATCGAGTTGCTGCTGGTTGCGAAAGAAGCAGGTCTCTCCGATGGTAATTTCGTTGAGCAGCGCGACCATCTCCGCCTGGCGGCCCGGCTTCGCTGTGAGACACTCGAAGTATTCGTGAAGGCTTGAGCTACTCAGCGCTTTCATGCGCCGGGTGCATCGGTCCAAAAGCAGGCTCAGTTTATTGTCGGGGTGGAATATGCCGGCCGCCTGATAAATGAGATCTCGAAGACGGACAAGCTCCGGGTCGGGCGGTCCGTTCTGGGTATTGCTTACGGGCATCGGCGCAGTTGTCATGCAAAAAAGCCTTTGGAATCGGCGGAATCATCATCTGCAAGTCCGCTGGCAGACCCGCGGGATGCGCCTTCCAAACAGGACTAAGGTTGCGCATCGGACTATGTGTTTATCGGCGTGCCGCGGGCGAAACTTTATGTGGAAACAAAGTGGGGATGTGTCGGGCACTTCCTATTTCAGAACGACGATATCGACTCTGCGATTCAGCGATCGACCCTGTTCCGTGTCGTTGCTGGCGATGGGATGATATTCAGCGTACCCGGCGGCTGCTAGGCGGTCCGGCGCAAAACGGTAACGCATAATCAATAACCGGACCAGGTCCGTGGCGCGCGCTGTAGATAATTCCCAGTTCGATGAAATCTGCGTTGTATGAATCGGAACGTTATCGGTGTGACCCTCGATTCGGAGTTGGTAGGTGCGTAGGGCGAGAAGCGACGCAATGCGGTCGAGGGTCGGCAATGCGGAAGCCTTCAAAGATCCCGAGCCGCTGTCAAAGAAACCGAATTCCCGCATGCTGATGACCAGCCCGTCTGTGTTCTGGTGCAGGGCAACTTCATGCAGAGAAATTTCGTGCCCTAATGCCTGCTGCAACTCGGTTTGCAGGACGGAGAGATCCGCTTCCGAATCCGCACTAGACGCTTGCAGAGTGCCCTGCGGAGAGGGAGCGATAGGTCCCAGTTCAGTGTTGTGCTTCACATTGTGAATGGCCTGCACGGTAGCAAACGGCATGGGCTCACTTGAGTCCAAAGGAATTTGCGTCGTGGATGCGGGAAAGACTCCGAGTTCCTGGAAGGCCACTTGAATGGCAAGAGCGAGCTTGCCTGCTTTGCGTTGATCAACCTGCGCCGATGCGTAGAGAACCACAAAAAAGGCGAAAAGAAGAGTGATGAAGTCGGCGTAGGAAACCAGCCAGCGCTCGTGATTAGTATGTGCGTGTTTCTGTCGGCGCCGGGGACTCACTGGCTTACTTCCTGCGGAATTCTTTCCCCGGAGGCAGCATCCACCAAAAAGCCCACCAGTTTGGCTTCAAGGGTATGAGGATTCATTCCCTCGAGGATCGAGGTCACGCCCTCCAGTGTCATCTCTCGGGCAATTTGTTCCTGGCGAATGCGCACTTTCATTTTCCCGGCCACAGGAAGGTAAAGCAGATTGGCGGAACCGACTCCATAAATCGTCGCCACAAACGCCACCGCGATACCCTTGCCGACTTCGTCGATCTTGTCCAGGTGTTGCATCACCTGAATCAGGCCCAGGATCGCGCCAATGATGCCGATAGTGGGCGCGAAACCGCCGGCCGATTCAAACACCTGCGGCACTTGTTCCTCGTACTCGGCCTGGTTGTCGAGCTCCAGTTCCATGATCTTGCGCAACTCCTCCGGTTCGGTGCCATCGACCGCCAGCATCAGTGATTTTTTGAGGAAGGGATCATCAATATCTTTCAGCTCTGCGTCGAGCGAGACCAGTCCCTCCCGCCGCGCTTTCTGCGCATATTCAACCAGACGCTGAATCATCGAAAGAGAATTCTGTTTGGGGTTGACGAATACTGATCCCAGCCTGCGCCCCGCGTTCAAAACGACAGGCAGGGGAAACTGCAACAACACAGCGCCCAGCGTTCCGCCAAATACGATCATCGCCGCTGTCGGCTGCAGAATTTGTCGCAGGTTGCCACCTTCGATCAGCAAACCGGCGACGATTCCACCGAGCGCAAGAATAATTCCGACAACGCTGGACTTGTCCACGCTTATCTCTCCGGCTCCAGCCCAGCTATCGGAGGCGATGGCGGAGCATGCGACGAAGAGGAATCCCAGAAGACGGGAAGACCTCGCAGCACTGAGCGGCGGAATTCGATGACGAGGGTCAGCACTTCTTCCGAGGACTCCCGTACCACAATTTTTTCTCCCGTGATTAAGGTGACGATCGTATCCGGCGACTGCTCGACGAACTTAATCAGGTCGCAATTGACCGCCAGGGCCTTGCTGTTCAGCCGCGTCAGCACAATCATTCTCTCCGCCTCTTATCAGGTCCATGTGGACGTACGGGCCCTGCGGGACCATCGGCGAAGTGGGGACAGGGTTTATGCCATTCGAGGAACAATGCCGTTACCTTGGGTTACGAACGGCAGAGTTGAAATCGCAGGGATGTTCTAAAGGGCCGCAGCGGATCGCCGATATGGGCAATAGACATACGGGTTCCGAGCATGAAAGTGGAACGGATCCTTCGCAGGGATGCAACGCTGCGGGGTCGCTTCCAAGAAGGCGGGACCGATGCACGCAAAGGAGAAACAACATGCCTCTCGGTATCCTGAATAACATTCCATCTCTGACGGCGGAAAATGAACTTACTCTGACGAGCAACGCTTTGAGCAACACGCTGCAACAGTTGTCTTCAGGGTCACGTATCAACAGCGGCGCCGACGATCCCGCCGGTCTCTCGATTGCCAATGGCTTGCAGGCCAATATCAGCGCGCTGACCCAATCGGTGTCGAACGCGAATGACGGCGTCGGTCAACTGCAACTCGCCGATGGCGCTCTGGCTCAGGTCACCAACCTGCTGAATACCGCAGTGACACTGGCCACGGAATCGGCCACGGGCACAGTCTCCAACGGACAGCGAACCGCCATTGAAGCGCAGTATTCATCCATCCTGGCAGAAATCAACCGCATTGGGACCGCCACAACGTACAACGGGCAGGCGGTCTTTCAAAGCGGCACCGCGCCCAACCTCAACGCCGCAAATAGCGCCAATAATGCCACGACTGCCCCACTGAACGTGAATGACGTGCTAACTGTGGGCGGCAAGACTTCGGTTACCGCAGGCGGAGTCACCTTTACATACACGGCTGCCGCCACCAGCGGCGCAAACCTCAACGAGGTGACGAGCGCCAACGTCCTTACACCCAGTACGGTGCTCACCTCAGGCGACGTCATAACGGCGACGAGGGCCAGCGGCACCACGATTTATACGGCCACAGCTGCATCTACAATCGGAGAACTGGAGCAGGCGATCAACACTGGCGCCTCCACCACTAACATTACCGTCACCGGCACCGACGCCAGCCACGCCGGCTACCAAGGCTCGCTAAATGCGGCCGGCAATCTGCAAATTGTCGATCTCAACGGTAATAGCGACCTTGCTGTGGCGGAGACGGTTCACGCCGTAGTGGGCGCCTTTACCCCTAATGCCGCTGCAACTTCCACCGTGCAGAGTTTGATCAATGCAATTAACGGCGACACGACTGTCGGCGCAAAAGCAGCAATCGTCAACGGCGTCCTTCAAATCACCGACCCGTTGAGTCGCGCCGACCTTGCGGTCAGCACAACCGACACCGTGCTTGGCGCTCCTGTGGAAGGTGCGCCCACGGCCTTCACTACGCCCAACACCGTTGGGACAACAACTCCCAACCTCAACGAATTAGTCGGCAACGCAACGGGATTAACCACCGCTACTGTTCTGGGAGCCAGCAAGATCTACAGCTTCACGGTAGGAAGCAAGACTTTTTCTTTTACCTCGAATGCCGGCAATACCAACACCATCGGAGATCTGATCAGCGCTATCAATAATCCCAGCACGGATCCCGCGGGACTCAGTGCCTACCTCAACTCGGCTGGCAGCCTGGTGGTCACCGACCCTAACGACAACAATAACGTCGCCGTCGGTTCCACCAACACTGGGACGGTGCTTGGGACACTGACCAACCCGACTACTACAGCTTCGACCACCACGAACATTTTCCTCAGCGACTCGACGGCCATCGGATCGAGCCAGATTGCGGTGAATATTGGCGGACTGTCTACGTTGTCGATCACCAACGGCAGCGGCGGCAGCGCGGTGAACTTGTCCACGACGGATTTGAACACGCAAAGTGATGCGCAAACAGCGCTGACTTTGATCAATGCGGCCATCTCCAACGTGGCCAGCACGCGCGGCACCTTGGGCGCAAGCGTCAACCGGCTTACCGCCGCCAGCAACGTCATCAACAGCCAGGTGCAAAACCTGACGTCGGCGGAAAATACCATCACCGCGGCCGACATTCCGACTGATGTGGCGAATCTAACGAAGTATTCCATCCTGGAACAGACCGGCATCTCCGCTCTGGCTCAGGCCAACCAGCAACAGCAACTCGTACTGAAGTTGTTGCAATAATTTCAGCGAAAAGGGGCAGAGTAGCCTGCCCCTTTTCGACCTTTCTCCTGGGTAACTCAAAGTTCTGGGTAGCTCGACATGAGCGTAAGTCCCGCACTCACGTTTCCTCCGCCGGCCGAACCTCAGGCCCAAGCGGGAAACGTCCGCCCGGAGCAAACGCCATTGTTTCCCTCGGCGGGAAGCGCTTCGATTGGGGAAGCGGGCGGATCACAAAGCGCGGGGATACAGGCTCTAACCCCGCAGGATGAAGTCAAATTGCAGTGGGATACCTCGGATCATGTCGTGGTCTACCAGTTCGTGAACCAGCAAGGCAGCCTGATCCTGCAAGTGCCGAGCGAGCAGATGCTCAATCTTAGCCACGAAATTTCTCAAGAACTGGCGCAGCAAACTGCGCCTAAAGAGGCGGCCGAAGGAGGAAAAACCAATGGGCGTTAGTTTAAATCCTTCCACCATCCTTTCGGGCCAGGGCATTGACGTGAGCTCTTTGGTGCAGCAAATCATCTCCGAACAGAGCGGACAGTTGTCGGTGTGGCAGGGAGAGCAGACGACTCTGGCGACCCAGAACGGGTTGCTGGAGGGGATCAACAACAATCTCACGAACTTGCAGAGCGCCGTTGCTGCCCTCGCCGATCCGGCGGGAGCTCTGACCGCGCAGGCAGCGACATCCTCGCAACCGGGGATCGTGACCGCAACCGCTTCGAGTTCCGCCGTGAATGGAACTCACCAGATCGTCGTGACCAGCCTGGCCACGGCAGGTACGCTTTATAGCGATCCCGTCACTGGCGGCGCAAACACTTCGTTTCTGGCTAGCGGGCAGACCAGCGGCGACATTCAGTTATCGGTCGGCGGTACCACACGTGATATCGCTATTACAGCCGGCAGCAATGACACGCTGACCACGCTGGCCAGCTACATCAATACACAAAGCACCGCCAACGGCTGGGGAGTGACGGCCAGCGTGGTGAGCGACGGTAGCGGTTCTCGCTTATCGCTGCAAAGTCAAACTTCGGGCACCGGCGGAGCATTGGCGACCGGAAGCAACAGCAATACGACTTTAGCCTTCGACGCGCCGGTAGGTGGCACCAATGCCGCTCTTACAATTGACGGTGTCCCGTTCACCAGCAGCAGCAACACCGTAACTGGAGCCATTCAAGGGGTCACGCTGAATCTGCTCAGCCAATCGCCTGGCACTCCGGTGCAGCTTACCGTCGGGCCGGACACAAGCCAGATCACCAACGCCGTCAACAACTTCGTTTCCGCTTACAACACCCTAGTCAGCACCATCAATACGCAATACGTCGTCGACCCGACCGGGTCGGTGCCGGCGCCGCCTCTGGAGTCGGACATTTCCTTGCGTTCGCTGCAATCGAGGATTCTGTCCGACGCCTCTTACGCCATTGGCGGCAACAGCGGATTCGTCAATCTGGCCTCACTGGGCATTAACACAAACAACGACGGCACCCTGTCGGTGGGCACTAACGCAAGCGGGCAGACGTTTGCTCAGGTCGTGGCCGCCAATCCCTCGGCGGTGCAGAGTTTTTTTCAAAATTCCTCAGGCACCGGTTTTGCCAACAACTTCAACACCGATCTGACCGCGTTGACCGACCCCACGCAGGGCCCTCTATATGTGGATCTCACACAGAACCAGGCGGAGCAGTCGGACCTGACCACGACCATCAACAACTTCGAAACCCAGCTGACCACCGAGCAGACGCAATTGACGCAGCAGTATGACGCCGTTAACGCTTCGCTGCAGTCGTACCCCTTGCTTCTGCAGGAGGTGACCGAGACCCTGGGCACGCTGGGCTCAAGCACTTCCGGTTCGGGCGCGACGACTTCCGCCGGACCGACTCTCACTTCGGGGCTCTAGTAAATGGACGCAAGAACTTCATACCGCGAAATAGCTGTGCGAGGAGCCAGCCCGGTGCGATTGGTGATCTGTCTCTATGAGCAGGCAATCGTAGATTTGCGTCGCGCTGTCATGGCCCTGGAACAAGGCGATATTGAGGCGCGTACTCGCAGCATTAATCACGCGCTCACCGTGATCGCGCAACTGCAGGGATCGCTCGACCTGGAGCGCGGTGGCGACGTAGCCAGGAATCTACAGCAGTTTTACAACTCCCTGAGGATCGGCCTCGTCGACGCCCAGAGGAAACAGTCCAGAGGGATTCTTGAGCAGCAGATTTCCCAGCTCATGCTGGTTCACGAAGCGTGGCAGGAAGTAGAACGCGATACGGCGATGCCCAAGTCTCTTCCCTCGTCGGGTCCCTTGCTACCCGCACCGACTGCTCCGGTGACCTCAGCATCCGAAACCGCTTGCACCGACTGGAACGCCTGATGCCATCTCGCCTGCACAACTTGCGCGAGACCAATAGCCGTCTCAGTTTTTGCCTGGACAGCATATTTGGCGAAAGCGGTCAGGCGGCTGTGGTGACACCGGAACAGATGGCCGGATTACTCTCGGAACTGTTGCGCGCCGGCGCCTGGCTGCGGGCTGAGCCTTTGCCCGCAAACGATGCCGATCCGGAACTGAACATGGAACTGGAACTGTATCGCAGCAACGTGGAACGGCTGCGCGAGATCTTGCCTTCGATTCATAATCAGTTGCTCATGGAGCGGGCGCGCCTGGAAGCGCAGCGAGCCCGAGTCCGATCCGCGGCCGAGTGGGCTCGGGCCTCGCGCCAGGCTCTCTGAACGCGATCGCCCTGAACCTGAGTGGGGCTAAACCTTTGACGTTTTCCTATTTCAGATAATCAAACAGATCGATCCGCGCTGTCTGACCCACCGCTTCGAGTGTTGCCTGCAGCGATGTTTGGGAATTGGTTAAATTGCTGATCACGGTAGTCAGGTCCGCGCCGCCCACGGTGTTTTGTTGCTGCGCGAGCTCAGTGGTTTCGCTGCTGAGATAAGTTTGCTGTGCGGTGAGCTGGTTCAGGGCGTTGCCATAAAAGACGCGCTGACCGTCGACGTAGTTCAAGGAATTGCTGACCTCCGTGACCGCCGTGCCAATCCCCGTGCCGCTTTCAAGGCTGGTGATGAGATCCTGAATACTCTGGAACATGTCGTTGCCGGAGGCGGAAAATAACTGGGATCCCGGCAGGTTGGTTTGCAGCGCGAAGTGATTGCCCAGGGTCACGCTATTTGTTCCGGAGTTTCCCTGGTAGCTAACACCCGAAGAAGAACTGGGATCGAGCGCGTACGGCGCGGTTTGCGTTGCAGTCCCGGCAAAGACGTAATTGCCCTGATAGCTGAGGTTCGCCAGGTTCAGCAACTGGCTTTGTATGCCCTGTACCTGAGTGACCAGGGCCGCGCGGTCGGAGGTGTTGACCGTGCCGTTGGCGCCTTCGACTCCCAGACTGATTGCCTGCTGCAGCGCGGCCGTGACCGAGTTGAGAGCGGCATCCGCATTTTGGATTTCCCCCTGGATGCCGCCGATGCTGCGCTGGAACTGATCGGCCTGCGAGGTCTGGTCCGCATTCTGCACCAGCACTGCGGCTGCGGCGGGATTGTCGGAGGGAACATTGACGCTCAGCCCGGTGGTAATCTGCTGCTCGTCGATATCGATTTGCAGCTGCGTCTGGTTCACGGCGGCAAGCAGGTCGGGATACGGATTGGGATTGACGCGCATGGTGGATTATCCGGTGAGCGTGGTCATATTAATGACGGCGTACATCATATCGTTGATGGCGGTGATGACTTGCGCGGATGCGGAATAGGCCTGCTGGTACTGCACCAGGTTGGCCGCTTCCTCGTCGAGTGAGACGCCGGAGATCGTAGAACGCTGATCGTTCAATTGCTGCAAGACTAAGCTGGAAGCGTTCTGCTCCGCTGTGGCGTTGGCTGTAGCGTTGCCAACATTGAACACAATGCCGGAGTAATAATCCGTGGGACTTTGGCCGCTGATGAGCGGCTGGCTGTTGAGAGCGTACATGGCTTCCGCATTGCCATTGCTGCCGACCGTGCCGTCAGAACTGGCCGCGATCAGCGCGGGATTGTTGATGGCTACCGAAAGACCGGCCGCCGCCCCCGTTCCTCCCGCTGGCGGCAGGGTGAACAGATCGGCGCCGGTATTGCCGTTCAAGTCAAATCCTCCGGTTTGTACTGTGTTGACGGCGTTGGCCAGGCCGGCGGCCAACGTATCGACCTGGGTCTGAATCGCGGGAATCTGCCGATCGCGCGCCGCAATCTCTCCCCCCAGTTGTCCGGAAACGATGGAACTCGTAATGTCGTTG
The DNA here is from genome assembly GCA_036513255.1 of Candidatus Sulfotelmatobacter sp. GTDB lineage: Bacteria > Acidobacteriota > Terriglobia > Terriglobales > Acidobacteriaceae > Sulfotelmatobacter. The sequence continues at coordinate 14,862 of DATBZH010000079.1, forward strand.
CCCTGAGAATAGACGCCGTGCAATCCCGACGCGCTGGTCTGGGTCTGTAGCTGAAAACTCTGTTGGCCGGTCACCAGCGGCGTGCCGTTGGCCGTGGTGAGGGTCAGCGTGTTATCGCTGGGAATGACGGAGACGTCCACCAGGGAAGAAAGTTGATCGATGGCCTGGGTGCGCTGGTCGATGAAGCTTCCTGCGTCTTCTCCGACATTTTCGAGATCGCTGATCTGTCCGTTGAGCTGGGCAATCTGCTGCGTAAGCGTGTTGATCTGGCCTACGCTCTGTATCACACTCTGATCGAGGCTTTGGTCCTGCGCGGTAAGGTTGTTGGCAGTCGAATTAAAGGCAGTGGCAAGATTGCTGGCGGCTGTGAGGACTCCCTGGCGCAGCGACAAATCGGAAGGATTGGTCGAAAGCTGATTGATGCTGTCGAAGAAGCTTGTAATGGCAGAGCCGATATCGCCGGTTTTGCCGGTGAAGTTTACCTGTGTCTGCTGCAACGCAGAGACGAGGGAACCCAACTGGCCCTGGGTTTGCGTCTCCTGTTGAATGCGCGATTCAAGGATCGGGTCGCGAATACTTTCAACCGATTGCAGAGTCACGCCTGTGCCAAAGGTAAGCGGATCGACCACGACTGGATCGCTCGATGCCAGAATCGGCACCTCGCGGGAGTAGCCGGGAGTGTTGGCGTTGGCCACATTGTTGGTGGTGGCAGCCATCGCGCCCTGCTCGGCGTCAAGCCCGCTCAGGGCGATCGCGAGACTGGCGTTCAGGGATGACATTTGCTGAAGACTCCTGGCTGGTGCGGCGGGCCATAGCCGGCTCCAGGACCGGCCACGCAATTGGCCAGCACGCACAGAAACTGCTGCGAATGGCGCAACAATGCCGTTTGCACGCGCGCCAGATGCTGAACCCGCTTCCCTGCCGCGCGCAATTCATACAGTTGAGGCGAAAGATTAAGCTCGGGCCTGACTTTTTCTCGCAGTGAAATCGTGGCCGTCGAATCTGGATTTCGTAGAAGCGCCTCCAAACCGCGTCGCAGGCGGACTTGTTCCCGCGTGCAGCGCTCGGTTGCTGCGACATCGAGCGCCAGCAACGCCCGCTGGCTTGCTTTGAGGCTCTCCTCTAATTCATGCAGGAGAGCCATAGAGCTCTGAATGGTGTAGTCCGTGAGCATCGCGAAATTAGAGCCGGTCTGTTCAGTCGTCGACATTGGCAGTGTCTCAGTTCAGGCCTTCCCGATTCTGGTCGCTTCAATAGATTTTTACTTACGCCAAGCGGTCGACCCCGTGTTGCGGTTCGTCCCCGGACAGATCGGCAGCATCGTCGCTAGGTGTTTTATTGACCGGCTGGCGGCGTTTCTTTTGTCCAGCTTCTTCGCTGGCCTGGCGCGAGTGCGCGCCCGCGGGGGAAGAAACCGGCTCCGCCGATTCGGTCGGAGAATCCAGCGTGATGATGAGATCGCTCGACGACATTTTTCTTGCCTTGTTATCGCCTTCAGTCACTCTGGTCTGGCGTTATGCCGCCGGCTTCAGCGAAAACTGGTCCAGGATAGCGCCCGCCACCGCGCGCGGGTCAGGAGCATAACTGCCGGATTGCACAGCCTCGCGCAAGCTCTGCACCCGTTCCTGCCGAACGTCGGGCAGTTGCAAGGCTTGAGCGGTCAACGCCGAAATTTGCGCCCCGGCGCCAGATAACTGCGCCTGATCCTGCCCGAGCGAGTTCTGACCCACCGCATCGACACCGGAAGACTGGCTGGTTTCGGCTGAAGTCTTTGCCGTATTCGAACGGCCACTCTCGACCAAAGGCTGAGATCCGTGATCGGGATTGATTCTCATTGCACTGTTCCTCCCCTTGATATCCCTTGCAATTATTTCCCTTGCAATTCAAGGATCGGCGCCACTTTAAAAAACTTTAATCCGGAAGCGGATTATTTGCCGCCTTCCCTTCCACTGTTCTTATCTTGCTCTATCGGCAAGAGTTGCAAAAGCTTTAGCCAATCGGATCAAATTCCCTCCCCCTGCCTGTAAGGACTCGCCCCATTACCTTCGTGCTGTCCTGCAGGCTGGCCGGAGGATCCGCCGCCGAGATGCTGCTCGATCATCTTGGCAATGCCGAACCCGCCGGCGGCCGTCACGGCCGAGGCTAGAGCCTGCCGTCCCAGGTAGCTGTATTCATCCTGACCGGGCACATCGGTCTCTCCCGGCACCGTGGCAAAGGTCTTCTCCAGCGAATCCAGTAGCGATCCCACGAGGAAGGACTCAAACTCCCGCGCCGCTTTTGCTCCTCGCGCCAGCGAAGGAGCGGCTGCTCGGCGAGCCCAATCCACAGGTAAGGCTGGCAGCGGTACCAAAGATGGATTGCTCATCGCGGTGTGTCCTCCATTGGGCGGCCCAAAATCAAATCACTTCCAGTTCGGCTTCCAAGGCGCCGGCCACCTTGATCGCCTGCAGAATGGAAACCACGTCCCGCGCCGTCGCTCCAATAGCCTGCAGCCGCGTGACCAACTGCTCGACGCTGGCGCCTTCTTCCAGTTCCACGTTGCGCGCTGGAGCTTCGCTGGCGCTCAATTTCGTCTGCGGCACGACTTCCGTCTGCCCGCCGCTGAACGGGTTGGACTGGGAGACCGAACTTGTCGTCGTCACCTCGATGGAAAAATTACCGTGAAGAATCGACACCGCTCCGAGGCGCACGTCCCGGCCCAGCACTACCGTGCCGGTGCGCTCGTTCACTACCACCTTGGCCCTTCGCTTGACCCGAATTTCGAGATTCTCGATACGGGCCAGCAGAGCCGTCAGATTTGTTCCCGGAAGCGGTTGGATTCTCACTTGCCGCCCATCCATGACCGCGGCCTCGCCCGGTCCCAATGCCTGATTGATGACCGCCGCCATTTCTTCCGCAGTGGTAAAGCTGGCGTCGTTCAGCAGCAACGACAGCGTCGGCAGCTTCGAAAGATCGACGCTGCTGTCCCGTTCGACAATGGCTCCATTGGGCACGCGCCCCACGGTAGGATGGTTCACGGTTTTTGAGTTCGCCGAGGATCCGGTCGCATACCCGCCGACCACCAGGGGACCCTGAGCCGCGCCATATACTTGTCCGTCGGCTGCATAGAGGGGCGTCAGCAACAGCATGCCGCCTTCGAGGCTTCGCGCATCGCCGACGGACGAGACCATTACATCCAATTGCATACCGGGCCGCGAGAACGGCGGCAGGTTGGCGGTAACAAAAACGGCTGCGACATTTTTAACCTGCACCGTCGTCTGCACCACACTCGGAGGAATTTCGACGCCCATGCGCGCCAGAATGCTGGCCAAAGTTTGGATCGTGAAGTAAGTCTGTTGCTTGTCGCCCGTGCCCTTGAGTCCCACCACCAGTCCGTAGCCGATCAGCGAGTTGTCGCGAATCCCTTCTACTGTGGCCACATCGCGGATCAGCACCTTGTGGTCCGCCACTTCGGCAACGACTCCGGCAGCCGCCTCCAACTGGGGCCACAGCAGCAATCCACTGAACGCTATCGGAACCAGGAACCGCAGCACGAATCTCTCCTCTCGTCTGAAACTTGAAAAATTAAAAACCAACAATCCGCAGAATCCATTTCACGATCGGATTCGGCGGGCGCGTGCCTTCGCTGATCACGCCTTTGCCCTTCACCTCGACTTCGAGGTTGCCCACACTGTTGGAAGCCACGGTGTTGGTCGCATCCAGATCCCCGGGCCGCACCAGGCCCCGCAGGATCACCGTTTCCCGCTGGTCATTCATTGCAATCTGCCGTTCGGCTTCCACCACCAAAGTCCCTGTAGGCAGAACCGCGACGACTCGTCCGGTAAGAACGGTGCTAAGCGCAGTGGTCGAGGTCGCCTGCGCCTTCCCAGTAAGCGCTTGCGCCGAAGTGGGCGAAAACAAGTTGGCCACGCCCGCCGTCTTTAACTGGCCCGGCAAAGCAGTGATCCCCGAACTGGCGGAGAACGCCCGGTTGGTGGAAACGTTTCCCGTGCTCGTCGCCGAGAGATTCTGGGCGATGCTGATGGTGACCAAGTCGCCTACTCTTGAAGCCTTGTAGTCGGCAACCATATTGGCCAACCGTCCCGTGTCGATCCACAGGCTTCCGAATGTGCCCGTGGCGGCGGGCGGAGTGTTCCCATTGACTCTCCGTATGTATTCGGCCAAAGCATCGCGCTTGACCCCATCTTTTTGTTTCGCGCGCCCCGCTGCCCGCGTGCTCAGCGACAACATCAATGCGAAGGCGAGAAGACATTCAACCGCAACCTTGACGCCTGGCGTTGGGACAATCTTCATAGAATGACCCGTAGCAGGGATTCGTTCACAATCTCTGCCCGCAACACCCGTCCACCCGTCGTCGTTCGTACGCGGATTGACTCTCCTACATTTCCTCCATCAAGGCATATCGCAGGCAATACGACGCGAATGCCGTCCTGGTCCCATACCAGCGTCACGGTTTCTCCTGGGCGCAACAGAAAATGCTGTGTTGCCCGGAGATTGATTCGCGGAGCCGGAGGAACTTGCGAAAGCGCAAATTGATCCGGCTGCGCAGAATTCCTGCCCGCGGGTTGAGGCCAGCGAACCAGAAATGGGACGCAATCGGTGGTGTGCGCACAGCGCACAAGAAATTCCCAGCTATGCAGCGTTCGGTCATAGAAAACCTTCACCAGTTCGAGCGGCGTGCTGGATACAAGAGAAGGCACTCCGCCGCAATCGAGATTGCGAGGTTGTAGATTGCCATGTGCGATCTCTTTTGGAACCGAAGGACTGTCTGCTCCAGCCGAGATGCCCGCTCGCAGCACAACGTTCATCCAGGCCGCGATTTCCGCGCACGCACTGGTTTTCGCCGGCGGTGTTTTTTCGGAGCGTTCGGCGGAACGCGATACGGCGAAACATCGCTGTCCAATCCCGAGCGGGGATGCCGCAAAGAAAACCATCGTCGCAACAAAAATGCGAAGCCGCTTCATACTTCTCCCCACTCCGCTAACGCCCGAGATTATTGATGGTCTGCAACATCTGATCGGCGGCATTCACCACACGCGAATTCGCTTCGTAGGATCGCTGGGCTACGATCATGTTCACGAATTCATCGACCACGCTGACGTTGGACTGCTCGAGCATGCCCTGTACAATCGACCCCAAACCTTCGGTGCCGCCCGCCGTTCCCACTACCGGATCACCCGAGGCCGTCGTCGCCAGAAACAAATTGCTGCCCGTGCTGTTGAGGCCGCCTGGATTGTTGAACAGCGCAAGTTGTATCGTGCCAACCTGCTGCGCCGCGGTTTGCCCGGCCTGAGTCACGCTCACCGTGCCGTCGGAGCCCACCGTGACCGAAGTCGCTCCGGTGGGAATGGTGATGGCCGGCTGTAATGCATCACCATCCTGCGTCACAAGATTGCCGCTGGGGTCGGTGTGGAAGCTGCCGTCACGCGTGTAGGCGGTTTGTCCGTTGGGCAGCAGAACCTGAAAGAATCCCTGGCCTTGAATCGTCAGATCAAGAGGACTTCCTGTTTGCGTAAAATCGCCCTGCAATTGAATTACTTCCGAAGCTGCCGAGCGCGTTCCCAGGCCAACCTGCAATCCGGCGACGACCGTGGTTTGCTGGGTCGCGGCGGCCCCGGGCATGATCAACGTCTGATAAATCAGATCTTCAAACTGCAACCGCCGGCTGCGAAAACCGGTGGTGCTCGAGTTCGACAGATTGTTGGCGATATTGTCCAGATTAAGTTCTTGCGCGGCCATGCCGCTGGCTGCTGTATATAAAGCGCGAATCATGGGTCTTCTCCGTCTTCTGCGTCTTTCTTCTTTCTGTTACACGTGCGGCAGATCCTGCACTGCCGCCAGGTTGAGCTGGCTGTCAAGGACGGTGAGAGCGCGCTGCAACATTTCCGTATTGCGCTGTACCGTTATGAGCTGCACTACGCTCACCATCGGGTTTACATTGGAATTTTCGAGCATGCCCTGATGAACCGAGGTTGCAGGCGCCGGCTGCTCGGCGTTTGCAGGTGCCGAATACAGAGAATTCCCTTCGGCAGTCAGGCTGGTTTCAGGTGAAAATTCGGCCAGGCGCAGCTTGGCTACTACCGCACTATTCACGGATATGGTTCCATCTGCGCTGACGGTGACGGCACCGGCGGGAAGACTGACCGGCACCGGTGGCGCGAGCAGATTGGTTTGCTCGGCCAGCACGGTCGCCCCGCTCGCCGTCATCAGTTGCCCGTTGGGCGCGACGTGAAAGCTGCCATTCCGCGTGTAGAGAATTTGCTGTCCCGATTGGACTGCGAAAAATCCTTTGCCGCCCAGACCCAGGTCCAGAGGATTACCGGTGGCGCTCAGGTTGGCGGGGGTCTCATCGACGCGGCTGCCGCTCAGCAAGCCAAAGCTGTTGATCACCGCATTCAGCGGATTCAGAGGCACCGTCCCCGGCCCGGCCAGCAACGAACGAAAAGTTGCCTGCTGCGCCCGATATCCGGTCGTGCCCAGGTTTGCCAGATTATTGGCAATTAATTCCAGCGCCTGGGTTTGCGCCGCCAATCCCGTACACGCCGCATAATAGCCACTGTCCATCGTCGTAGTCCTCGATCAGACAAGAGCACTTGAGGTTCCAACGAGAGATGGCCGATCCATAAGATACGGCGCAGGATTTATGGAGAATGGTTTTCGTGCCAGCGAGATATTGGGACAATGTTGCCGGGTCGGCGATGTTTTCCCCGGCAAGATCTTCCGGTCATACCAAACGGTCGCACCGAAACAAGATTGAGACTTGAAGCTGACGGTGGACTCTCTAACTGTGGACCTCTAAGGTGAGAACGATCAGGTATTCCTGAAATAGCAAAACGGCATGGATAACGCCTGAATCGGCCATCGAATGCAAGCGGTAGCTGTCGCCACTAATCACCGTGGGCACCGATAACATGCACCCATCGCCAAGTCCGGGGACTTTATTCTTGAAGTTCCCAGCGACCATGTTACATATCTCGCCCACCGCGTCCCACATCTCGGGACCATCGGTAGCGACATCCATGCCCAACATGCTCGAAGCTATGCGCCCTGCGGACTTAATGCTGCAGCGGATCGAGATAATCCCACACAGTTGTCCGGCTAGCCCCACCATCGACACAATGTCAAGACCCTCGGTTTCAACTGGCCCGGCTGGTACTGTCAAAGGACAACTCAGCATCAGCTCAAAGACTTCCTGCGCCGCATGCTGCAGGATCGGACCCCAGCTTTTGCGGTCCTGGCTTGGAGCTGGCGTTGGATGTGCGCCCATTATTTGCCTGCCAGCACTGGAACTACCTGCTCTTTTACTTGATCTGGAGTGAAGGGCTTGCGAATGTATCCGCGGGCTCCTGCCGCCAGCGCTTGGACCACATGCCCTTCGCTGCCTTCGGTGGTGATCATTACCACGGGTGTTCCTTTGGCGTTCTTCACTCCCGACAAGGATTTTATAAATTCCAGGCCATCCATCACCGGCATGTTGATATCGCAAAGGATGAGATCCACCTTATTTTCCTGACACGTTCCCAGCGCTTCGGCTCCGTTGCCCGCTTCGAAAACTTTCGCGATGCTCAGTCCGGCCTGCCGCAGCGACCTCTCCACGATCTTTCTCATTACCGAAGAATCGTCAACGATGAGCACGCGTATATTGTCCATGGTGCTTGTAGATCCTTGTCGGGTGGGCGCTCTGCGAATATCGGCCCAAACTAGCGCCAGCTCTTTTCTTGTCGGCAAGATAGTCGCGGGACTTTAGAGACCGGGCACGACGCGGAATGAGACGTGAGACTATTCGGAGTGTGAATGAGACGGCATGCGCAACAGCAGATCAAGAGTTTGACCGGAAGCGCAATCGAGGCGCACCCAGCTGTATGGCCGGCAGGAAGCCAGACGGATTTCGCGCGCGGACACCCGCACGGCGTAATTGGAAACGATGCCCACTAACTCTGAAATACCGGATACCCGGTCAAACACGAATTCAGTCGCCGACCGACGCTCGCCCAGCGCAGACAGACTCTCTCGCAGCAAGCTGGGAACGACGACGCAAGGCTGTGTGCGGCAGTCAAGCATCTGTTCGATGGCGTAGAGCACCGAGTAATCGATCCTATCGGCAAAGGCGACGTGCAACGTCGCCGTGGCCGCGACGAAGCTAACCGGAACCATATGAAACAAATCCAGCAACAGCATGGGAATCTGTGGAAGCAGCACCGGATTGAGTAGGGAGTTATTCGTTTGCAGTATGGGACAAGACCATTGGCGGGCCAAAGCGGCTGTGATCTGCCGCTCGTCGGCGAAGCCCATGTCTTGCAGCCACTCTCCAATCCGCCCTCGTCCCGCGGAACGCTGAGCGTCCAGCGCGGAACGCAGCTGCGGAGCTGTCAACTGCTGGCGCGAGAGCAGTACCAGCCCCAGTGGGATGCGGTGCCCGGCGGGGTTGGGTTGCGCGACGGATCCCGCCGTTTTTATCGCCGCGTGCAGAGCTCCTTCCAAACACTCAGGCACGCAATACCGAACTCCGTGGACGCGGATGCTGGTTTGCTGGCGCCGCATGCGGCTCCAAATGTTGTGTGCGTGGGTACAGCTGCGGGCACTGCATCCGGGGTTCTCTTTTCGCCACAGCTTATTCCACGCTATGCCGGCCCAGAAACCGCGATGGATTTTTGTCTCCGGCATATTTCGCGTCTCAGTTGCCTTTCGCCGCGATTACCTCTGTGACTCGCAAGCCGTAGTTACCGTCGAGCACTACTACCTCTCCCCGCGCGATCAATCTGCCATCTAGCAGAAGTTCCACAGGTTCTTTCACCTGGCGGTCCAATTCCACTACTCCTCCCGGACACAAATCGAGGATCTCCCGCAGAAGCATGCGCCGCCCGCCAAAGCGCAAGGTCATGGCCAGCTCGACATCCATCAGCAGGGCCAGCTTGTTTTCTTCCTGTGCCGGCGTCGAGGCCGGAGGAGAACTCGCGGGAGCGGGCGAAGGCGCACGTTCGCTGCGGTTATCCTGACGCAGACCCGCGGCAAGTGCCGCGCTCAAGTGCAGCTCGACGAGCGCATCGGCCGTTTCCTCTTTTCCCGCCTGCAGCCAAGAGATCGAAGATGCGGGCCAGGAGGGCGCGCCGGGCGACATCTCAAGCCGCAACTGCACTTCACCCCATTGAGGTTTGAGTGAAGTCGCGACCAGGCCCGCTACCTGGCGGAACAGTTCCAGCACCGCTTCGCGGTGGTCCGAAGTCAACTTCGCTTCAGGGGCGGCCGGTTCGCCCATGAACACCTGGGCGAAGCCCAGCACTACTGCCGGATTGAGCCGCAGGCTCATTTCGCCGCGCAGCCCACCCGAACATGTACACGCGATCCACAGATCGGCTTCGGTTGCGGGCGGGAATTGGGCGGGAGTTTGGTCGAGCGCAACGCAAAGGACGGATGTGGAGGTGATCTGGCCGAGAACGTGGGACAAAGCGTCGGCCCAGGCTTGCACGAAGGCGTAGGCATCGGCCTGACGGGCGGACTCCGCAGCTTCGCTCATTCCTGCTCCCTTTCCTGTTCCCGCATCTCCGCTGATGCCTCCGAGCGTTCCAGCAGAGTCGCCAGGCGCACAGTTCCACGGCGGGCGGGAAAAGCCTGAAACATTTCGACGCCCGCCACAAGGAGCGAGGCCGGAGCCGTGGCACTGCGGTCAAACCTCAGCACCCGGCCCGGTTCCAATCCCGACAATTCCGCAATCGAGGCGTGGATGTTGTCCGCGCCGAGTTCCACCGCGAACGGGCAATTTTCCAGACACGTCATCACACGCTTCCTGGCTCCCTCCTGGCCGCGCGGCCGGTGGTAACTCCAGGAGGCGGAAATTTTGCGCAGCAATGCATTCGATGCCGCCGCGGGCAAGGCCAGATTCAAGCCTCCCCGCACATCGGGCATCGTGATTTCAAAACACAAAGACAAGACTTTTTCTTCCGGAGGAAGCAGCCGCTGGGCCTCGCCGACGCCTACTCTCTGATCGAAGCTCACCTGCAAGGAGACTGCCTGCCAGGCCAAGCCCAAATCGCGGCAGATGATACGAGCCACGCTTCCCAGGATTTGTTCTTCGATCTCGGTAATTTCGCGGGTGGTCGCGGCGCCGGTTCCCTGTCCTCCCAGCAACAGATCGATGATGGGAAAAGCCACCTTCAGGTCAAGTTGCAGGGCGCCGCTGACTCCCATCGGATCCAGACGGCAGGAGGCCAGATATGTGGTCTCCGGAATACGTTGCAGAAACTCCCGGTAGGCCAGGTTCTCGGCTGAAACCAGGGTCGCGCTGAAGACGATTCGCAGATAGGCGCCAAGAGAATCAGTCAGGTTGCGGGCAAATCCCTCGTGCAAAATGGTGATGGCCTGCAGTTGCTCGCGCCCGATCTGCCCGGCCCGCCGCGGGTCCCACACTTCGATGTGCGGTCCGGCAGCAGCTTGCTCCTCGCCACGGCCGCCGCGGGCGGCCCGCACCAGGGCATCGATTTCCTGCTGGCTGAGAACCTTTTGCATTCTGCTCCTTTCCTTACGCACATCGGCCGCACGAAGCGGCGACTAACTGCTGGCTTGCGCCGTGCGCGCTACCTTTCCTTCATTGGGCATCAACTGTTCCAGCCGCGCGCGCAATCGCACTACGGCCAGTGAGTGAATCTGGGAAACCCGCGACTCCCCGATCCCGAGAACCGCTCCTACTTCTTTCATGGTCAGTTCCTCGAAGTAGTAGAGCGCCAGCACCTGCTGCTCTTTTTCCGGAAGCTCGGCAATCACGCGGGCCAGCAGATCTTTCATCTCCCCGCGCAGGCAGCGAAAGAACGGAGTGTCTTCCGGCGCGCTGGGCAGGTAGTCGCACAGGTCTTCTTCTTTGCCGTCCCAGGGCGACTCGATGCGCAGGCTGCCGACTTCGAGGCCGTCCAGTTCGCCCAGCAGTTGCTGAAACTCTTTCAGCCCCAAGCCGAGAGCCGCCGCCATTTCGTTTTCCGTGGGCGCGCGGCTCAATTCCATGCTGAGCTTGCGGTGAGCCTCTTCGACTCCCCGCGCCTTGCGCCGCAGTTCCCGCGGGCCCCAGTCCATCTCCCGCAAGCTGTCGAGAATCGCGCCCCGTATGCGGAACTTGGCGTAGGAGCTGAACTGCACGTGCTTGGTGCGGTCGAACTTGTTGAGGGCATCGATCAGTCCAATGACCCCGGCGTGGACCAGGTCTTCAAGGAGCACGTGACGCGGCAGACGCTCGTGAATGCGGCGCGCCAGATAGCGCACCTGCGGCAATTGTTCGAGCAGGATGCGATCGCGCTCTTCGTTGTCCTGCCAGACGGTGTAGGCTTGGGCGCTTTGTTTGCTCATAACTGATTTTTTTCTTCTCTAAGATTTGTCGCTGCAACAAGATCTTTCACCGCGACCTCACACACGCAAATTGTTGTCCCCGATTTCATCGCAAAATTCCCACTGACTGCACTTCCACCAGGGCGGGCACCTCCAATGGAGACAGCACAACGACCTTGGGCAGGAACGGTTCGAGCAGCCTCTTCAGGTGATAGCGCGCCGGACTGGCGCACAGAAGCACGGGCGTGGCCACCGCCACCTGCTCGCCCGCCAGCCGCCTGAGACCGTCAAGAATGCGGCGCGCGAAAGGCGGCTGCATCCCCGTGCTTCCCGCCGGAATCGCGGGACCGCCGAAAGCGCGTCCGAGTTCTTCTTCCAGCGCGTGATCGAGCGTGACCACCCGCAGCCCGCCGTTGTCGGAAAGTAGCGGCCGCACCAAGGCCCGTCCCAGCGCCTGCCGCGCCGCTTCCACCAGTTGCACCGGATTCTTCGAGGCCGGAGCGGTATCAAGCAAAGCCTCCAGGATCGTGGCCAAATCGCGGATCGAAACCTGCTCGCGCAATAATTGCTGCAAGACTTTCTGCGCTTCGCCCAGGCTCAGAATCTTAGGAACCAGTTCTTCCACCAGCTTGGGATGGCTGTCGGCTAACCGATCGAGCAGCCGCTTGACTTCCTGTCGGCTGAGCAGTTCGTGCGCGTGCTGCTTGACGACCTCGGCCAAGTGCGTCGCAAGAACAGAAGTCTGATCGACCACTGCGTAGCCGGACGCCAGGGCCTGATTTTGCAGAGCCGGAGCGATCCAGACTGCGGCTACCCCGAAGGCCGGTTCTTTCGTGGAAACGCCACCCAGCGGCCGCGGCGTGCCTTCGGAGCTGATCGCCATCAGATGGTCCTGATACATCTCCCAGCGGGCGATTTCGACGCCGCGTAAAGCGATGACATACTCGCGCGCCTTTAACCGCACGTTGTCGGTGATGTGAACCGGTGGGACGATGAAGCCGAGTTGCTGCGCCAGATTTTGCCGCAGTGCGCGCACCCGGGCCAGCAACTGCCCACCCTGATTCTGATCGACTAGGGGAACCAGCCCGTAGCCGACCTCCAGACTGAGTTCGTCGAGCTTCAGCAAATCTTCAACCGACTCTTTGTCTTTTTCTTTCTCTTTTTCCTTGCCCGTTTTTTTGTCTCCGGATGCGGCCAGCGCCGCTTCGGCTGCCAGTTTGGGCGCGCGCCACGCCAAAAAGGCGAGGCCCGCTGCCAGAATAAAAAAGGAAACCTTGGGCAGTCCGGGAATCGCCGCCAGCGACAGCATCACGCCCGCCGCGATCCACAGCGGGACACGCCGGGACAATACCTGCCGCCCGACGTCGACCGAAAGCGTGGCATCGGAGGAAGCGCGGGTCACAACCATGCCTCCGGCCATCGAGACCAGCAGCGAAGGAATCATGGTGACCAAGCCGTCGCCGACAGTGAGCACCGTGTAAGTCTTCAGCGCTTCACGGAAGGGGATATCGAGCTGGAAGACGCCGATGAGAAATCCGGCGATGATGTTGATGGCCGTGATCAGAATCGTGGCAATGGCATCGCGCTGATTGAAGCGCGCCGCGCCGTCCATGGCGCCATAAAATTCCGCGTCACGGGCGATTTGTTGGCGCCGTTCGCGCGCCTGCCCTTCATTGATCAGCCCGGCATTCAGATCGGCATCAATGGCCATCTGTTTTCCCGGCATCGCATCGAGGGTGAAACGCGCCGTCACCTCGGCGGTACGGACCGCGCCGTGGGCGACGACTAAATATTGAATGGCAATCAGGGCGACGAACAGTACGAATCCGACGACATAGTTGCCGCCCACCACGAACTGGCCGAAGGCTTCGATCACATGCCCCGCTGCGGCCACGCCTTCGTTGCCATGCAAAAGAATGCGCCGGCTCGAGGCCAGATTCAGCGACAGCCGGAACAGCGTCATCAGCAGCAGCAGGCTGGGAAAGACAGAGAACTGCGACGGGCGCAAAATCTGGATCGCCGACAACAGCACCAGAACCGATACCGCGATGCTCAGGGCCAGCAGCAGGTCGAGCAGCAAGGTCGGCAGCGGAATCAGCATGACGAAGATCAGCCCGACGGCGGAGATTGGCATGATCCATTCCGTCGGAGAAGCCTTTGGGGCGGATGATGGGCGCGCGGCGAGGGCAGGAGACGCCATGAGCTAACTCCTCCCCGATGCCGCGCGTTGCACGCCTGCGGGCTGCGATGCCCGCGCCTGTGCCCGCCAGATGGCGGCCAGAATTTCCGCGACCACCGTATACAGCTTCGGAGGAATCGCCTGCCCGACTTCCACCGCGCGATAGAGCGCGTGGGCCAGCGGAGGATTTTCTACCACGGGAATGCCGTGCCACCGCGCCACTTCTTTAATTTGCTGGGCCAGCAGGTTGCGCCCCTTGGCGATCAGTACCGGCGCCTCCATTTCCATGCGGTATTCGAGGGCGATGGCGAACTCGGTGGGATTGGTGATCACCACTGCGGCTCTCTCGACATCCTTGAGCATGCGCCGCCGCCGCGCCTGGCGCTGCAGGCGGCGGATGCGCTGCTTGACCGCGGGATTGCCTTCGGTCTCCTTGAACTCATCGCGCTGATCCTGGCGGCTCATCTTCAATTCGTTTTCGTGGCGCTGCCGTTCGAGCAGATAGTCGGCCGCCGACCAGACCAGCAGCACCAGCGACCCTTTCCACGTCACCTCGAACATGCGGCTGAGGGTGAAGACCATCACCCCGCCGCGGCTCGCTCCGAGCAACGAGGGCAAGCGCATCCAGTCGCGGGCCAGCACCGCGACCGCCAGATAGACGACCACCGCAGTCGGCAGTAGAGATTTCAAAAGGCGGCTGAGACCGCTCAGCGAGAACAATTGCGTAAAGCGCGTGGCGGGATTGAAACGGCTGAAATTCGGCGTCAGCGCCTGCGGAGCGAAGACGATTCCTCCCTGCGCCAGACCTCCCGCCGTCGCCACCAGCCAGCTCACACCGGAGGCAACGGCCACACCGCGCAGCACCACCAGGCTGCCACGCCACTCCGGAACTGGATGCGTGCCCGCGCTTTGCAACTCGTGCCGCAACAGTGCGCGCCACTCGGCGGCGAATGACGGCATCTGCCAGCTCAGAAGCATCACCGCGGCCATGGTTCCCAGCCCCGCGACCAGATCGCGGCTGCGCGCAACTTGCCCTTGTTCGCGCGCCTTCTGCCGCCGCCGCGGGGATGCTTTTTCGGTTTTGCTGGAGTCGGCCATGTCTCAAGATTCAGTTGTCAAGATTTCGGTGTCAAAACTTCAGTGCGCCAAGTGCAGCAGCCGCTCGCCCAATGCGACCGAGTCGGCAAAGCGTATGGCGAAGTTGCGCGGCCAATACACGATGGTGGCCACCAGCATGGCCACGCCCAGCAGGTTCTTGATCGACAGTCCTACAAACAAAACCGGCAGCTGTGGAGAAGCCTTCCCCAGAAACCCCAGCGCGGCGTCGGCAATCAGAGTCGCCACCAGTGCCGGCGCCGCGATCTGCACCCCGGCCAGAAAAATTCCTCCGGCCCCGTGCAACAGCGCGCCGATCGCCGCCCCGGTGGCTCTGGCTTCTCCCGGCGGCAGGTAACGAAAGCTGCGCACCAAAGCGCGCAGCAGCCAGTGATGCACATCGAGTTGCAAGAAAATCAGCAATGTCGCCAACTGGTGCAAGGTCGACAAGACAGGCGTGTCCGCTTGTGTTTGCGGATCGAACAGAGACGCCAGCGAATATCCCATTTGCAAGCCCAGAATCTGTCCCGCAAGCAGGGGCGCTTCCATCATGAAATTCGCCGCCAAACCGAGCAGCAGTCCGATCACGACCTCGCTCAATCCCACCCCGGCCCACTGCCACGGCTGCAAACCGAGCGTCAACGGGCCGCGCAGCGGATGGATCAGAACGGTCAGCACCAACGTCAAAGCTGCCTTGAGGGGCGCGGGAATCGCGGCGTTCCCGAGAAAAGGACAAAACACCATCAGCCCGGAGATTCGCGCCCCGGTAAACACCGCAGCCGCCAGCAGTTGCTCGAGCGGAAATCCCTGACTGAAATCGTTTGTCATCCAAATCATTCCCAATCATTCCCAGATCACGCTTGCATCTTTGCCGCCACGCTCACCGCGCGAACGGCCGAAAGTCGGAGAACAGTTGCACCGTAAACATCTCCATTCGCCTCGTCATCCACGGCATCAGCACCAGCAGCGCTGCCGCCACCGCAAACAGCCGGGGCACAGTCGAGACGGTCTGGTCCTGTAACGACGTGAGCACCTGCCCGACATTGATCAGCAAACTCACGACGGTGGCGACGATGAGCAGCGGCGCGCCCATCGACAGAGCGGTTTCCAGAGTGTGCCGGATAATCTCGACAATATGTTGCGGTCCCATGCCGTGCTCCTTGATCAATTAAGAAATTGCTAGCTGAAGCTCTTCATCAGCGACCCCACCACTAAATTCCAGCCATCGACCATGACGAACAATAGAATCTTGATCGGCGTCGAGATCACCACCGGCGGAAGCTGCAACATACCGATGGACGCGGTCACCGCCGCCACCACCAGATCAACCACCAGAAAGGGTAGAAACAGCGCCGCGCCAATCTGAAAGCCGGTCTTCAATTCCGACAGAATGTAGGCGGGCACCACCACCCGCATGGGCACATCTTCGGGCCGCGCTGGTGCCGGGACCTTCGCCAGTTCGAGAAACAGCGCGAGATCTTTTTCCCGGGCGAACTTGAGCATGAAGTGGCGCAGCGGCGGAGTCCCGCGCTCAACCGCGCCCAAAGCGTCGACTTGTCCGCGCTCGAACGGCACAACTGCGGACTGATAGATCGAGTCGCCTACCGGCTGCATCAGAAAAAACGTCAACACCAGCGACAGTCCGATTAAAGTCTGATTGCTGGGCGCGGTCTGCGTGCCCAATGCCTGGCGCAGGAAGTGAAAAACCACCAGCAGACGCGCGAACGGAGTCACCGCCATGACCACCGCCGGCAGCAGCGTCAGCAGCGTCAGTAAGACGACGATGTTCCACGGGACCGAACCGCTCGTGCCCGAAGGCGCCTGCCAGTTCAACCCCGGAGGATGCAGATGGCGCGGCCGCACCGCAGTCCACATCGCATTGCCCCAAGCAGCTTGGCTAAGACGGCCTACCGCAGCTATCGCGCCGCATAGATTGTGCCCGCTCATGCCCGGCCGACTTCCGCGGCTTTCGCCGCCTCGCCTTCGCGTGCTGAGGACAACCCGCTCTGTGGGTCTTCCAATCGCGCCAGCAACACCAGCGAGGAAGCCGTTCCACCCAGCAGAAAGCGGGTCCCGTCGAACTCGAGCACGGCGACAAAGCGGCGGTCGCCGAGCGGCAGGGTTTCCGCCACACGCAGATGGCGGGGACGGGAGTGCCCCAGCCGCGCGATCCGTCCCCACCAGAGCCTGGCACGCAACCACCAGGCATTGGCTGGCGCCGCCCACGATTCAGTCGTCATACCCGTCCCTTGCATGCCGTCTCCTTGCCGATCCGCACATCACGTCTTGTAGAATCCCGTTCCAATCTTGTGGAGTCCCGTTCAAACCAATCGCGTCAGGCGCACGGCCAGGTTTTCGCCCACCAATTCGAACTCGCTCCAGCCGATCACGTGGCCGTTGACCCGCAACGGAACATCCCGCTTTACCGGCCAGGCGGAGCCGAGTACCGTCCCCAGCCCCAGCTTCAGCAGATCGGAAACTTTGAATCCCGGCAAATCCAGATCCACGCTTAACTCACAGGGCAGCGCCAGTACCGGCTGCCAGCGTTTTTCCTCGTCATCGCTCACGCCTTCAATGTCAACGCTTTCGGCCGCCGCTGCTGGCGGCGCGAGCGGACCGGTACTGGCTCCTGCAGCCATGTTTGTTCCTTCGATCTTTAATTCCGCGTCTAATTTTCCGTAATCGCGGGATTCGAGCATGCCCGCGGTCCAGGCTCATTTCTGAATCAACAGCTCGGTGAAGTACACTTCGCGCACGCCCAGCTCCGGCACACTTTCTTTGAGCGCCTGCAGCAGATCGGCTTTCAGCCTGGACTTGCCTTCGGGGGTCAGCAGATCGTCCGCCTTCGCGCCGGCCAAAACCTCCAGAATCGTGTCGCGGACATGGGCCACCGGCGCTTCCTCTCCATGCTTGAACTCGCGATTGAGTCCCAGATCCACTCCTACCCGCAAATACGATCGCTGATCGCGATCGGCCAGATTCACGACAAAGGTTTCCAGGTGCAGCGTCGACTTGACCGGCGAGTTCTGCTGCGTCCGGCTATCCGCTCCGTTTTGCTGCGTGCTCCACCACCAGACTCCGAGAACCGCCAACACCAGGAAGAAGAGCATCGGCCCGAGGCGCCAACCGCCCTTTGCCGGCACGGTCGCGGCAACTTGTTTCGCGTCGGCCACGCGAAGGGGAAAAGCAATTCGCGTACCGGAAGGTGAACACTAAGGGGAAGGCGCCCGGGAGCAGTTTGCCTATAGGCAAGTTTTTCGCTAACTTACCGCCGCACATCTACATACGAGCGGCTGCCAGAATCAGTGAAAAAAACGAGCTTCCGGTTCGCAACTTGCTTAAAGGAATCTTCATGGGAAAGGTGTAATGCTGAGGCCTTGGCGGACTGGGCGCAGGCTGGCTCTCGGCAGAAGTTTTCGCACCGGCCTGCAACACGTGAGAGATCTATTTTATTCCGCGCTTCCTTGACCTACCCGATCGCCATCCCAAAGCTGCCCTATACTGGCACCACCATGCTCGAAGAGCGGATGGCAAAGTCGCCTCTCCATCGGACGCTGAAACTACCCGCGGGCCGATTTAAAGCGTACTTATTCGACTGTGACGGCACTATCGCCGATTCGATGCCGCTACACTATATCGCCTGGAAGAAGGCGCTGGGAGAGTGGAATTGCGAATTTGAGGAAGAGCTTTTCTACGCGTGGGGCGGAATGCCCATTGTCGAGATCATTTTCACATTAAACGAAAAACGTGGCCTCAGTATGCCCGTCGAGATTGTCGCCCATCGAAAAGAGCGCCTCTATTTCGAACTGCTGCCGCAGCTCAAAGCCATTCCTGAAGTTTTGGAGCACATTGAAGCCCGCCACGGTCAGATTCCGTTTGCCGTGGTGTCGGGAAGCACAAGGGAGTCGGTGACGGCGTCTCTCACTTCGCTGAACCTTCTCGATCGATTCGACACGATGGTCTGTGCCGGAGACTACGAAAAGAGCAAGCCCGATCCAGAAGCCTTTCTGCTGGCGGCCACCAATCTGGGAGTCGCGCCCGAAGACTGTCTGGTTTTTGAAGATACGGAGATGGGCATTCAGGCGGCCACTGCGGCGGGAATGGCGTCGGTTAAAATTCCTCCGCCTTGGGAAAGATCTTTGCCGGGACAGATGGGAGAGAAAAACGTTTCTAAGACTGCTGAATAACTTCTCTTAGCCGCTGCGCCGCGCTCTCCGGCGTAATATCGCGCTGCGGCGTTCCCAGCATTTCGAACCCCACCATAAATTTCTTGATCGTTGCCGACCGCAACAATGGCGGATAAAAGTGCGCGTGGAAATGCCATTCAGGATGTTCCTTATCATCGGTGGGCGACTGATGAAATCCCATGGAATACGGAAACGGAGTCTCGAAGATTCTGTCGTAACCCAATGTGATCCTTTGAAGAATCACAGCCAGCGATCTGACATCCTCCGCCGAAAAATCAAGCAAACTCCCCATGTGCCTGCGACTGCATAGCAAAACCTCATACGGCCAGACAGCCCAAAAAGGCACGACAACCGCGAATCCTTCATTCTGGCAAATCAGCCGCTCTTTCTGCCGCTGCTCCAATTCCATGTAATCGCACAGCAGGCAACGCCCATGCGATTTCAGATATGCGTGCTGTGAAATCAATTCTTTCGCCGGAGCTTCCGGAATCGAAGATGTGGACCAAATCTGGCAATGCGGATGCGGATTACTCGCGCCCATCATCGCTCCGCGGTTTTCAAAAATTTGCACATGCTTGATTTTTCCCAGGCTCCCTAGTTCGCGAAATTGCTCCACCCAGGTTCGCACCACGGTTTCAATGTCTCCCACCGCCATCGTCGAGAGAGTAAGGTCATGCCGCGGGCTAAAACACATCACGCGGCATATCCCCGATTCCGCTTCCGCCACCAATAGGCCTTTGTTTTCCACGTCGCAACGCCCCGAAGCGATATCCGGTTTCAACGCGGCAAAGTCATTCTCAAACACGAACGTGGAGGTATAGGAAGGATTTCGCGCTCCGCCGGATCGCGCGTTTCCCGGACACAGATAACACTCCGGATCATAGTACGGATTTTGGCCGCTGGCAGTCTTAGCGACCTCGCCCTGCCAGGGACGCGCTGTGCGGTGAGGAGAAACCAGCACCCATTCGTTCGTCAGCGCATTCAATCGCCGGTGCGGATCCTCGGTTAGTCGAAAATTCATCGGGGTCTTAATTTGTAGTCGTAAGGTTTCAAAGTTGCAAGGTTTCACAGTTGCAAGGTTTCACAGTAAGCCGGATCGAGGCGCAACCTTTAAGGCTTTTCCGCGTAGAATCTCTTCTCCAACTCGCTACATAAAATGCCACTGCACGCAACCACTCGCAGGAACCGGCTCCGAATTTTTGCTGCTTTGTTGTTACTGGCCGGTGCCGGCGAATTTCTTGTTCGCGGCCCCATTCGCTTTGTGCGCAGCGCAATGGTCTGGAACGATTTCCTGTCCCCGTACATTCAGGCCAGCGCCTGGGCTCACGGAAAGGATCCCTACAGCGCCGCAAGCATTGTGCTCTTGTGGCCATCGGGCAATCCGCAACCCGATTTTATCGCCCGTGAGGCCGCCAATGGAACGTTGCCTGCAAGACGCGGCATTCCTTCTCTGTACCCCGTGACCAGCCTGGTCTTGCTTGGACCGTTCGTTTCGTTGAAATGGTCTACCGCGGAAACTCTATGGATTGCGCTCAACACAACCGCGCTTCTGGTTTCGCTTCTCGCCCTGGTTGCGATCTCTGGCGCCAGTTGGCGGAGCTTGCGTGTCCAGTTTTTTATAGCGGCCGCACTGGCCCTGGCTCCGCTTCATACCGGCCTTGCGACGGGGAACCCCGCCGTACTTGCCATCGCGCTGACAATCGCGGCCGTCTGGGCAGCCTGCACAGGGCGGGACACTACCTGCGGAATCCTGCTGGCTTTGGCCATCTGTCTCAAACCCACTATTGCTTTCGCCCTTTTGTTCTATTATGTGCTGCGGCGCCGTTGGAAAATCGCGGCTGTAGCCGCGACATTGACGGCGCTGATTACCGCGGTTGCGGCAAGCTGGCTGACGCATGAACGAGTGGCATGGATCGCCAGCTATATTGAAAACAACCGCAAGATCCTCGCTCCCGGCGGGCTCGCCGATTTTACCAGCGCCGATCCGCTGCGCTTCAATCTGGTGAATACGCAGGTTCTTTTTTACAGCCTCCTCGGCAGCATTTCACTCGCGCAATGGTTGTCGCTTTTTCTGCCAGCGGCATTGTTCGCGATTTGGTTGCTGCTTTACGTGAAACGCAAGTCCCAGTCCCCTGAAGTTGTGGAACGCGAATTTCTGGAAATCAGCGCCCTATTCGTCTTGAGTCTGCTCCCCGTCTATCATCGATTCTACGATGCCGGATTGCTGTTGTGGCCTCTGGCCTGGGCATTGCTGGTGGCGAATCTTAGGCGCAGGCAACTTCTGACGATGCTTGTCATCCTCCCCTTTTTCGTGCCCGGCGCAGCTCTCCTCGATCGTTTGACCCAACAGGGCCGCGTTCCGGCCTCAATTGCCCGCAGCGGGTGGTGGAACAGGATCGTCATGCCGCACGAAATCTGGAGCCTGATCTCACTCAGCATTATGTTGTTATTTTTCATGCGCACGGCAACGCACTCCGCCAACACGCAACCTGCAACTCGCATACCGTCTAAACGGCCTGAAATCCTCGCGCTGTGATCTAGTCTTGTCGTGTGAATCGTTGTGATCATTGGGTGCCTTCCAAGAAAAGCGGCGTCGTTCGCCTTCCTGAGATGGATCGGCCTCCAGTACATATTTGCAATTGCTTCGGCGATGCGCACGCGGCTCCTTTATAATTCTCAGTTTCATGATGAGCCGCAGTGCGAATTGCAGACCGGGAACGTTCGGCTTTCGACGGACGGCCACTTATTTCCTCCTGTTGAGCGCCGTCGCGAGTTTGGCCTGTTTGCCAGCCTCAGGTCAGAACAAACCAACGTCGCCGCCCGTCTCCGATCTGGAGCGCCAAAATCTCGGACGCGTCTCCGCCCGGGCCACTCAACTCGTCGCTATCTTTCATCGCGATCCGGGTTTGCTGGTCGAACTCAAGCGATGGGTGGCGAAAGATGCGACCGCGCATGGGCAGATCATCGCGGATGTCGACCTTACCGACGAAGCCATCTTTGCGCGGCTCGATTCCGACATTGCTTTTCGTTCCGAGGCCACGCTGCTGGTGCAAAAGTACGGCTATCTTGTACCTGAGTTGAACCCGGATTCCTCACTCGCCAAAGAAGAAGCCTTGCGCATGCAGGAGAGGACTCGGTTGGAGACGCAGTACCAGCAGGAAGCAGTGGAGCGGGCGCGGAAGAATGCGGCCAATCCAACAGCGGGGCTGCGATGTGATGAAAGCAATTCCGCCGAGTGCGCCAATCAGCCGCCGTCAACCAATGTGGGCCAGTCTTCACAGGGAACCTCCGGAACTGGCATGAGCGTTGTTCCCGGATTTTCCGACGGCACGAGCGCTTCGGGCCCCGGACTATCGCAGTCCGATCAGCAGAACGAAATGGAAGACTCAGGTCAGGGTCAGGCGTCGGAGTATGACCTGCAAGGACGGTCGATTCCGCAACTTAGTTCCGAATCACAAGCTCCATCTTCAGCAACTGGCGAGACGCCATCTCTCCAATCCAGATCCAATCAGCAAGCACAGGCGGGGCAAGGCCAACGCCCGGCTCAGGAGTCGGGAACTGCATCGATAGAAGGCGTGGATGAATTGCCGTCGGATAGAGAGCGCCCTCCCTCCGGCACTTCCGACATCGGATACGATCCTTATGCGAACACGGTCGGCCCCGTAGCCTCCAACAGAGACGTCGGATCATCGATGCGATACCCTTCGCGTCAGCGCGAACGTGTGAGCTCCGGTCAGAAATTATTCCTGCGCGCGAACCCTTACGAAGATATTCCTTCGCTGTATGACATGTATTTGCAGGCGTCGCCTCATCCCTCGACCCCGGAACGTTTCGGCATGCAACTTTTTCAGAACACGACGCGGAACTCGCGTGGCTTAACCCGCCTGCCCATGGATTTACCCGCCGGTCCGGACTATGTGGTCGGACCGGGCGATGGGTTGACTATCGATATGTGGGGCGGCGTGTCACGCCGTTTTTATCGGGTTGTGGACCGCGAGGGCCGAGTCAGTTTGCCGGAAGTCGGGCCGTTGCTGGTCTCCGGTAAGTCGCTGGCTGAGGTACAAGAACTTCTGCAGGAGACTTTGAGAAAACAGTTCCGCAACGTTTCCGCGGACATCTCTCTCACGCGGCTGCGTACGGTGCGAATTTATGTGGTTGGAGATGTGCTGCATCCCGGCGCCTACGACATCAGCTCTCTTTCCACACCGTTGAATGCGCTGTTCACCGCGGGCGGGCCCACGGCCCGCGGTTCGTTACGCCTCCTCAAACACTATCGCGGCAACCAACTCGAGGAGGAAGTGGACACTTATGATCTGCTGCTGCACGGTGTCAAAGGCGACATGCAGCGGCTGGAAAATGGTGACTCTTTAATGGTGCCACCTATAGGGCCGGAGATGACTATTGAGGGCATGGTCCGCCGTCCCGCCATTTACGAGTTGAAGGATGAAAAGAATCTCAGCGAAGTGCTCGCTCTCGCTGGAGGGCTTCTGCCTACCGCAACTTTGCGGCACATCGAAGTGCAGCGTTTGATTGCGCATGAAAAGCAAACCATGCTCAGTCTCGATATTCCGGGAGCCCAGGGTTCAACGGAGATTACCGGCAAGCTGGATTCTTTTGCGGTTCAGGACGGCGATAAAGTCAGAGTCTTTCCCATCGATGCCGACAATGAAGACGCAATTTATCTCGAGGGCCATGTCGTTCGCCCCGGAAAATATTCTTTCCACGATGGCATGCGGCTGACCGATCTGGTGAACTCTTACAAAGACCTGCTCCCAGAACCCGCGGCGCAATATGGTGAAATCATTCGCCTGAGTCAGCCCGATTTTCGCCCGCAAGTACAGAGCTTCAACCTGACCGCCGCGCTCGCCGATCCCGCAAATTCGCCGCTGTTGCAAGCGCGCGATACGGTGCACATCTTTGGCCGGTACGACTTCGAAAATCCGCCGACGGTTTCGGTGTGGGGCGACGTGCGAGAACCCGGAACCTATCCCGTATCGGGAGATATTCACCTGAGCGATGCGATTCATCTCGCCGGCGGGCTGGGCGCGGATGCGCAAAAAGAAGATGCGCAAGTGTTTCGTTATCTTTCCGACAGCAACCTGAAAATTTTCAGTGTAAAACTAGCCAGCGCTCTGGACGGCAGTCCGATCGACAATATCGTTTTGTCCTCCAGAGACCGGGTCCTGGTTCATCGCAATAGCGCTGCCAGCGATCCTCCGACGGTATATGTCAAAGGCGATGTGGCACGGCCGGGGCGTTATCCTTTGGCCGGCAACATGCGCGTAGCCGATTTGATTCGTGCGGCCGGCGGCCTGCAGCAGAGCGCCGACTCACAAATGGCGGATCTCACTCACTATGAATGGAAGGGTGAGAAACAAATCATCGGCCAGCAACAACAGATTCCGCTCGCTGATGCGCTGGCTGAGACTGCTGGCGATACAAACGTGGAATTGCATAACGGAGATGTTCTGGCAATCCGGCAGCGTCCGGGCTGGAACGATCTGGGAGCGTCAATCACACTTCGCGGTGAGGTCGTGCATCCCGGCACTTACGGCATCAGTCCCGGAGAGAGGCTGAGTTCCATCATTAAACGCGCCGGAGGTTTCTCACCCAGCGCGTACGCTTATGGCTCTGTATTGACGCGGCTGGAAGTGCAGCAACTCGAAGAAAAATCCTACGCCGATACGATTCAGCGCGTTCGTGATCAGCAAACGGCGCTGAAGCTGGCGGCCACCACCACCACCGATCCAGATGAAAAAGCTTCAGACGAATCTGCCTACACGCAGTGGCGCGCCACACTGGACAATCTGATCAATAACCCACCCAGCGGACGTGTAACCATCCAGGTATCCTCCAATCTCAAGGCGTGGGGCAACACCATCCGCGACATCACTGTGCGTAGCGGAGACGTGTTGACTGTGCCCAAGCGACCCAGTTACGTTGTCGTTCAAGGGCAGGTTTATGGACCGAGCGCCATCGCTTATCGGCCGGGCAAGAGCGCCCGGTGGTATCTGCAGCAAGGGGGCGGCCCTACGAACCTGGCCAACAAGCGATCGATCTTTGTCATCCGAGCCGACGGCACCGTAATTGGCGGCCACTCCTATTTATGGAGTAACCAACTGGAAGCGACTTTGCAACCCGGAGATATGGTGATCGTTCCGGAAAAAGCTCTCGGTGGCCCGCCCATCTGGAAAACGCTTTTCCAGAATGCGCAAATTCTCAGCTCCATCACCACCAGCGCAATTCTGGCCGCCGCTTATTGAGGAGAGTTCGATTGCCGAGATGGTTTAGCTCCCTCGCGCAAGGCTGTCTGCTGATTTTCCTGATCGCGCTTTCACGGAGTGGATACGGACAGCAATCGGAGCCTCCCGATAGCCCGGGAACCGTGGCGCAGGCCAATAGCAAAACGTCTGCCGCCGGCGATTCCGCTACCGGCTCGGATGATTCCTCCGGAAACCAGTACAGCAGTAGTTTGAAAATAATCCCCCGGCGCTTTCTGGAAGATCAGCTCGGCCTGTGGTCAAGCCCCAGAAAAATTCGCTTGTCCGACGCCACTTGGCTGGTTCCGTTAGGCGGTCTGACGGCCGCCTTCATCGCAACCGATAGCGATGTCGGCCGCAGTCTTAACAATGACGCAGATACATTGAAGCGATATCGTGATATTTCCAACTACGGCGCAGGAGCGTTCGCCGGAGTTGCCGGCGGAGCCTATCTCCTGGGTTTGGCGACGCACGACGATCACCAGCGCGAAACCGGTTTCCTCAGCGGAGAAGCGGCAATCGACAGCGTTGTAATCGCGGAAGCATTGAAATATGCGACCGGACGCGAACGTCCCTATACCGATAATGCCAAAGGCAAGTTCTGGCAAAGTGGAGGAAGTTTCCCTTCCGTGCATGCGGCCGTAGCCTGGTCTGTAGCAGGAGTTGTCGCTCACGAATATCCCAATCCGTTCGTTCGTTTCCTTTCCTACGGACTTGCCACCGTAGTCAGTGCCTCGCGGGTTGAAGCTCAACAACACTTTCCTTCCGATGTGCTGGTGGGAAGCGCTCTGGGCTGGTTAGTCGGCGAGTACGTCTATCGCCAGCATCACGATCCAGGCATTGCCGGTCGAGACTGGTCGCTTCCCGCCTTGCACCCAGACCGTCCCATGCATTGGCAGGCCAAGAATATGGGTTCGCCATACGTGCAGCTGGATAGCTGGGTCTATCCTGCATTTGACCGCTTGATTGCCCTTGGTTTTATCCGCACCGGATTTCTCGACATGCGTCCCTGGACTCGCATGGAATGCGCGCGGCTGGTGCTTGAATCGCAGGATCAATTGAACGAAGACGACCCCGACCAAAGCGAGGCGGCCCGTCTGCACAGCAGCTTGCAAAGTGAATTCAGTTCGGAAACAGAATTACTCAGTGGAGGTAACAACCTATCGGTCAATATCGAATCCGCGTATTCGCGTGCTACGGAGGTCTCCGGCAAACCGCTCACAGACGGTTACCACTTCGCGCAAACTGTAATCGATGACTATGGCCGGCCTAATGAAGAAGGATTCAACAATGTCACGGGCTTATCCGGTTGGGCCGAGGACGGTCCCTTTGCCGGGTATGCCCGCGTGGAATATCAGCACGCTCCCGGAGCGCCAGCTTTACCTCTGACGGCTAGACAGGCGATATCCGTAGAGGATTTCCGCGACGATGTAAGTTTCATTCCGCAGCCGTTTCCGTTGCCGCCAAATACACCCACTTCCTCCGTCGACCAGGCTCATCTTCTCGATACCTATGTCGCCATGAATCTTTCCGATTGGCAGCTCTCGTACGGGAAACAAAGCTTGTGGTGGGGGCCGGACAAGGGGGGAGCCATGATGTTCAGCGACAATGCTGACCCACTCCGGATGTTCCGCATCAACCGCGTGACTCCATTTACGCTCCCGAGTTTCCTCGGAGTGTTTGGTCCCATGCGGGTGGAGTTCTTCCTCGGGCAGTATTCAGGTTATGAATTCGTACTTGCTCCGACGGGCCTCATCGGCCAGTATGGTCAATCGCTAAATCCGCAGCCGATCATTCACGGCGAAAGGATCAGCTTTAAGCCAACCTCCAACCTCGAAATAGGTCTCTCACGGACTACCGATTACGGCGGCCCCGGTTATCCCTTGACCACGCATACATTTTTTAGAAGCTTGTTCTCGACCGGTAATACGAATCCCGGCCTTCCCAACAAACCGGGATCGCGCCGCTCCGGATTGGATTTCAGCTACCGGATTCCAGGGCTGAGGGACCAAATGACCTTCTACGCTGAAGGTCTGGCTGAGCACGATGAAGTCACTCCGCTTCTCGGCCCTGATGTCGCATCCTGGCTTGCGGGAATTTACATTCCACGATTGCCCAGGATCCCCAAAATGGATTTACGCGTCGAGGGGGGATACACAGACCCGCCCTATAGCGCAGGCGATGTGGCTTTCGGCGCCTTTTACTTCGATGCCACGTGGATCTCTGGTTTCCAGAATGCCGGTCACTTGATGGGAAGTTGGATGGGACGCCAGGGCCAGGGCGCGCAAGCCTGGAGCACGTACTGGTTCACTCCACAAAACAAACTCGAATTTTCTTATCGTCATCAAAAAGTGAGCCAGCAGTTCTTGTCCGGCGGGGGAACAGTGGCCGACGCCAGCGTGAAAGCCGACTTCAGGCTGAAATCGATTTTCGGGATTTCGGCCTCGGTGCAATATGAAGCCTGGACATTCCCGGTACTGGCCTTTGGGCGGCAGAACAACGTAACCACTATGATCCAGCTCTCGCTGTGGCCCAAATCAAAACGGCGCCCCGGCGCCGCGTCCGAGTAGAATTAGTGTGTATTGCGCTGATTTATGGCGACCAAAGAAATTCCAAATCGCGAAGCTGAACTGTCGAGTCCTGAATTCGATCGGGAATTGATCGTTCAGGAAGAACCTGCGCGGCTGATGCGGGATCGCATGGTCGCCCGCTTGAACGTCTTGTGGGATAAGCGGCGCTTTCTTGGCCGTTGCACCTTGATCGGTTTCGCGGCTTCGATCCTTATCGTTTTATTGATTCCGGTTCGCTATACCTCGATCACCCGGCTCATGCCGCCAGAGCAAGGCAATAGCTCCGGTATCGCCGCTATGTTGGCTTCCGTTACGGCCGGCGGCGGAGCCGGGGCTCTGGGCGCTCTCGGCGGCGATCTGTTGGGTCTCAAGACCAGCGGCGATCTTTTCCTCGGCGTACTGCACAGCCGCAGTATTCAGGATGCGCTGGTGGCAAAGTTCGATCTGCGTAAAGTTTACGGCACCGGCAGTTGGGAATCCGCGAGAAAGCAGTTGGAGCAACGCACCGACGTTACCGCCGATCGCAAAAGCGGCATCATCACCATTTCCGTCCAGGACCATGACCGGCAGCGAGTCGCGGCTCTGGCGGCGGAATACGTCGCCCAGTTGGATCGTGTAGTGACCACGATGAACAACTCCTCTGCCCACAAGGAGCGCGTGTTCCTTGAACGGCGCCTGGTCCAGGTGAATCAGGATCTGGAAGACTCCGAATGGGACTTCAGCAAGTTTGCGAGCAAGAACACCGCCATCGACATCAAGGAGCAGGGCAAATCGATGATCGAAGCGGCAGCCCTGGTGGAAGGCCAACTCATCGCCGCGCAGACAGAACTCCAAAGTCTGCGGCAGCTCTACACCGAAAATAATGTGCGAGTTCGCGCCACACAGGCGCGCGTGGATGAATTGCGGCGCCAACTACAGAAGTTAGGTGGAAGCGCGCGTCCCACTCCGGACTCGGCGACAGATACGGGAGCACCCACAGAGGCTGGAGCACCGGAAGATCATCCTCCGACGATTCGCGAACTCCCCGGTCTGGGTGTGCCTTATGCCGACCTGTTACGAAGAGTTAAGGTTCAGGAAGCGTTATTTGAAACCCTGACGAAAGAATATGAGCTGGCCAAAATTGATGAAGCCAAAGAGAGCTTGAGCGTCAAGATTTTGGATCCCGCCGATGTGCCGGAACGAAAATCATTTCCTCCGCGAACTATTTTGGTCTTCCTCTTCACGATGCTCACGTTTGCCGGTGCTGTGGTCTGGGTGGCGCTGGAATCCCGTTGGCATCATATCGATCCCCACGATCCCGGCAAGTTGCTGGCGCAGGAAGTTCTTGGAACGATTAACAGCAAGTGGCCCTGGAGGTCGCGAAGCAGGAATTGATGAGTGAAACCAGTTGAGCCAACTCTTCTGCGCCGATACCTAAGAGTAAACGCAAGAACCAGCCCTTCGGATATCATTTCAATAACAGCTCGGAATTGTTGCTTATGACCAGTACAAGCCCCGTAGCAACAGCAATCGGGGATACACAAAGCAATGGGAACATCGAATGTATCCCGCAGCCTTGCTGCCCACTGTGTGGCAGAGACGGGCAACGATTATATGCTGCGCTCGCAGACTGGTTATTCGGTGTTTCGGGAAACTGGAATCTCGATAGTTGCCGAACCTGCGACATCGCGTGGCTAGATCCGCAGCCAATAGCCGAAGACATCCCCAAGCTTTACTCTTCCTACCACACTCATCGCGCCGCTCCGCCAGCAAGAATCGGCCGCCTTCGCAGCGCAACCCATCAATGCGTACTGGCCGGAATGGGATATCCCATCGATCAGCCGAAGGAAATTCTTCCTCGCCTGCTATCCCACGTACCGTCGATAGCGCGGGCAGCGGCTCTCGGCGTAATGAGCTTGGACCCGTCGAATGGCGGAACACTGCTCGATGTGGGATGCGGGAATGGAGAGTTCATAGGGCGTATGCGCTCTTTCGGTTGGAACGTATCTGGGGTTGATCCCGATCCGGCTGCGGTGCAAAAGGGCCGGAATGAAGGTCTTAACATTTTCGCGGGAAGAATCTCCGACGTTCCCGGCAACATGCTTTACGATGTGATAACTCTCAGTCACGTTATTGAACACGTTTCCGATCCAGTTGACTTGCTCAGCGATTGCCGTAAGCGCCTTCGTCCCGAGACCGGAATTTTGGTAATAACCACGCCGAACATCAAGAGTCTTGGTCATCGATGGTTCAAAAACTATTGGCGTGGCCTTGAGATTCCGCGCCACTTGATTCTTTTCTCCCCGGACGCTCTCTCTACATGCATTGCGCGCTCCGGTCTTTATTTGCGCTCTATGCGCACCGAGACCCGGATTGCGCGATTGATCTATCCGACGAGTGCCTGTGCGAAAAATGGAAATCAAAACGTCGGGGAACGAACCGGTTTCAGCGTCGGCGCAATGTGCATGGGCTATGCGTTTCAATTCATGGAAGATGTGCTGACCTATTTTAAGAAAGATCTCGGAGAAGAAATCTACTGCGTGTGTACTGCGCCTGCGGAGGATGATGGCCACCGCAATTGACGCTAGGGGGCAAATCCGCAGCGTCGGATTGAACACGAGCTACCAGATTGGCGCACAGGTGGCGCCTGCCATTGCGGCCATGGCGGCCATCCCATTTCTTTTTCGGCATCTTGGTTCGGAAGCCTTCGGCATCATCACTCTGTTCTCCACCGTCCTGATTTATTTCATGATGCTGGACCTGGGACTGGGACGCGCTGCGACTCGCTTTATATCTCAGAGTTTGGAAGGTGATCGCCCGGATGATGTGCGCCGCTACTTCTGGGGTTCGATCTTCCTCCTCAGCTCAATCGGTATTCTTGTAAGCGTCGGTTGTATTTTCGCAGTGCCAACCGTCGCCTCCAGATATCTGAAGATCTCTCCCGCGAATTCTCAAGCAGCCATTCGGTCTTTCTACATTATTTGCGCCACGGTCCCGCTCGTAACGCTGATGGCGACATTGCGCGGCTTTCTCGAAGCATGGGGACGTTTCGCCTTCATCAGCATCGTTATGGGATGCAGTGGGGTCGCCCTCTATCTGCTTCCGGTCCTGGCCCTCCTTATGGGAGGGGGAATTGTTTCCATTGCCGCTTGCTATGTTCTGGTTCGCATATCGATGTGCGGAGCGTTTGCTATTGGGTGTCTTTGCGTCGAAGGACGGCCCGGTTTGCGCCCGATCTTCGATCTGGTTGCCGTAAAGCGAATGCTGTCGTTTGGTGGATGGCTTTCGGTATCGAATATTGTTGGCAGTGCAATTGTTTACGGCGACCGATTCCTGCTCGGCGTTTGTGTAGGGATGACGGCGGTCGCTGCCTACGGTCTTCCCGGGGACGTGATCGGAAAAATGCAGATACTGATTACCAGCTTCTGCGCCGTGCTGTTTCCGCTGATGAGCCGTTTGGATGAGTCCGGATCGACTCAATTTCAGTCTCTTTATCGCGGCGCCGTTGCCATCAGTTTGTCTTTCATGACACCGCTCGCAATTTCGGTCGTGATGGCGGCGCCGTTTCTGATGAAGCTCTGGCTTGGAGCCCGAAACACCCCGGATATCGTATTCGCTGCTCAGGTATTTCTGGCCGGCGGCGTGGTCCAGGCCATGGCTGGCCTTGCTTTCACCGCGTTGCACGCTCGTGGCCGCTCCGACCTGCCGGCCTGGGCTCATCTGGCTGAGTTGCCCGTCTATGCCTTAGTTTTTTATTTTGCTGCGACCCACTTTGGCGTGCGCGGCGCCGTGCTTGCGTGGTTGGGACGTGTCATCGTCGATTTTTGTTGTATGGCAGTTCTATTGCACCTCCACGATCACAAGGGCGGTTTTTCCATGCCACCAGAACTGGTGGCCGCAGTTATTTCTCTCTGCATTCTGCCCATTATCGTGCTTCCGTCGTTACGAGGCGGAATCGTGGCAGCGATTATCTGCGTGCTAACATGGATTTGGACTTGGCGAACCGTGCTTGACCCGGCGTTGCGAGCCTCTCTCGCAAGGATGATATTCAATCAGCGGAGTCCCGCGGCAGTTGCTCTGCTAACAAATGATCGGGGATAATTTCATAGTGGCAAATTCTACAAAACTCACAGCAGCGCCATTCGAAGCTCGTGATTCAATGCAAGCGCAGGAAAGGTCTGCGCCTCCGGTCTCGACGCCGTCGGATGCATCTGCGACAAGCCAGATGATGTACGACACGGCGAAATCGTCGAATGCAGCGCAGCCCAGGGTTTCGATAATCGTGGTCACCTACGGTTCGAGCAAGGAGATACCGGACTGCGTGGAGAGTCTGCTGAAACAGTCCGTGCCGGTAGAAATCTTCCTTGTCGATAACGCGTCTCCCGACAATACGGCGCAGATGGTCTCCGAATACGCTGCGCGTTTTGAGAATGTGCATGCAATTTTGAATACGAAGAACGTCGGTTTGGCTGCTGGAAACAACGCTCCGATGGGAAAGTGCCAGGGTGAATATCTGCTGATGCTGAATCCGGATACTTTTTTCCGGAATAACAGCCTGGAGCGGATGGTGGAATTTCTTGATCGAAATCCGGATGTTGGAGTTGTCGGGCCCAAGGAAGTAAACGCTGATGGACATCCTCACGTCAGCTTTCGCCGCAGTTGGGGCCTGCGGCACGTTTTTACCTGGCGTGTCCTGCCCTATCGCTTCCCCCGCTTTCTCCACGATCGGTTCTCGTCCTATGCGACCCAGGACGTCCTGTTCGTATCCGGATCTTGTCTGCTGATTCGGCGCAGCCTTTTCGAGCAGATCGGCGGCTACGATCCGGAATACTTTCTCTCGATTGAAGATGTTTGCGATCTCTGTCTTCGGGTCAAGCAGACAGGCAGCCGCGTGGTTTTTCTGGGCGACCAGGAAGTTGTTCATCACACCGGGCGGAGTGGCGCGCAGGCTCCTTATATCGCCATCTGGCATTCGAATCGGGACTCGGTTTACCACTTCCTGAAGCACAAGGGTGTCCTTCCGGCTCTGGTAGTGTCTTTTTTGCTGCTGACGGCCGCCGCGACAAAAACCGTGACTGCCGCCATTCTGGGCATTGCCAAGAAACGATATCGAAACATTGCCCGCATGTACGCTCGACTTTTCTGGCATCTGGTGGTGAAGAATCCCATACGCGGTGGCCGGGCCGGACTCTCCGCGTCTCCAGGGAGTGCGGCGTAGCAGCCGGTGAAGTGAGATCGACCATGCGAGGTGCGGGTAGCCGCTGATGGCAGATACATGTCCATTGTGTTGCTCTTCCCACACCAGCGTCATAGAGACTCTGCCATTTGCGCAACTCCGGCGACTTTACCTAAAGCAGATGAGTATCGACATGGGCAATCAGGAATTTGCCGCAATCGATCTCCGGAAATGTGAAGATTGCGATCTGAGATTTTATGATCCCGCTCTCATTGGGGACGAGAGGTTCTACGAGTCGCTGCAGAAGTTCGATTGGTACTACTTGTCGGAAAAACCGGAATACGAATTTGCGGCCCGGTACATTTCTTCTCAAGATCGGGTGCTTGAACTGGGGGTGGGCCGCGCCGCATTTGCGGCGAAGATCACCCCGAAATCCTACGCAGGTTTGGAATTGAGCGAAGCGGCGGCAAACCAGGCGCGGGAACGCGGACTGCAAGTGCATAAATGCAGCATCGAAGAGCATGCCCAAGATCATGCCGATTCTTACGATGTTGTATGTTCCTTTCAGGTACTTGAGCACATTGCCGACACCAGGAGTTTTATCGAGTCATCCCTGCGGTGCCTGAAGAGAGGCGGGAAACTGATTCAATCGGTTCCTCGCGAAGACAGTTTTATTGGAAGGCAATGCAACAACGTGCTGAACATGCCGCCTCATCACGCTACACGCTGGACCGATAAAGCCCTGCGCAGCGTCGCGGAGTTGTTTCATTTGCAGGTGGAAGCGTTTGGGTACGACGCGCTTTCGGATTCGCATGTGCGGGCTTATTCGGTGGCGCTTATCGAAAATTCCATGAACCGTGTTCTAGGCAGGCGGCAGCATCCCTTGGACGCTGTCTTAGGCTCGGTGCTCGTTAAGGCCCCAGTCCGTCTACTGTCGCTTTTTCTTGAGAGAGGGCTTATGGACAAGGCGCTCCGGCCTGCGGGACACTCGGTAACAGTGGTGTATCGAAAGCCTTGATTTCCGAAAACTCCAGAACGAACGGACAAGACCGCGGGCTGAAGTCCGTTCTGTTTTACAGCGATTCCCCGGGATACGGCGGGCACGAGGCCATGACCGTCGAGGCCGCCCGCCATTTGTGCCAGGATCCTAAACTCACTGTGTCATTCGCTTTCTACTCCGGTAATAACCGGCTTCAAGAGAAGTTGGAGGCGATTCAGACTGCGTCGGGAAACCTTGCCCTGCTGCCGTTCAATTTCCGGGCTGAGCGCTTACAGGCTTTTCGATCCTTGATCAGTTGGAGAAAAATCGAACAAATCCAGAGCTTGATGAAGCAGATCGATCCGGATGTAGTTGTCGTTTCGCAGGGACGCATTGAAGGCGGTAGCATGGGCCTGTTAGCCGCCAAACGGGCCGGCTATCACACCATCAGTTATCTCCCTGTGGCCCACCCGGTCTCGGTTTCAGGCAGGCCTTTTGCCGTATGGATTCGTGAGATGGTGAACGGCTACTTTTATCGCTTACCCGACAAGATCATCACCATCAGTGAGAGTTCGCGGCGCATGCTTCGGGAAAGAGACGCCACGCCCAATGTGGTCGTGGTGCCAAACGCAGTGGAGGCGCCGCCCATTCAGGAATTGGACCGGCAAAGATTTCGAGAGGCCCAGGGCATAGCAAAAGATGAGTATTTGGTCGCGACAATCGGCAGGATTCAGTTCAAAGACAAAGGGCAAGACTTCGCTATTAAGGCTATCGCACATTTTCGAAATGAGATTGAGGGCTGCAAGTTTGTGTTTGTCGGCGAGGGGCCGGACGAACACAAACTCAAGGAAATGATCGATAACTTCGATCTGTCTCGCCAAGTGAAGATCGTGCCCTGGACCCCAAATCCCACGGAAGTCTACGCGGGCTCCGACATGCTTCTGATTCCTTCAAGATTCGAAGGTGTGCCGTTGGTGATGCTGGAGGCGATGGCGTATGGATTGCCCATAGTGGCGACCAATGTAGACGGGATGGCGGATCTTCTTCCCCCGCACTGGTTGTTCCCCGCCGGCGACTGCGGAGCCCTCATGGAAACATTGTTGCGCGTCCGGAAGAGCGACAATTCCAGCGTATTGGAACAACACCGGAATCAGGTTGCCAACGATTTCACAGCCCAGAAGTTTTGCATGCAATTCAGCGCGGCCGTTTATGAGCAGGCAGAGCCATTGAGGTTGTCGAAGGAATTATGATTTCGACTCCACTCGCCGACACGGTGCTGGGTATCTCCCTGGCCGTGTCCCTGCTGACCTACATCCAGGTCAGCAAGCGGGACGGCAGCTACCTGAACATTTTGACGCCTGCCTTCGTCATCAATATTCCTGCTTATTATCTTTTGCCTCTGTTCTACACGCATGTGATGGGCAATGATGGCAGTCCCTATGCATACATTTACGTCTATGCCACGCTGGCCCTGGAAAACGTCGCTTTCGCGTATTTCTATAGGCGGCCCGCGAAAACTCTGTTGCGGTTTCCCGTTGCTTACTCCTACGGAAATTTCTTCCGGCTCGCCGTAATATTCACGGCGGTGGCTTTTCTGATGTACTTGCCCGTGTTAATTCAGTTTCGCGCATACCTGTTGGATCCCAGGCAAATCTACCGCGAAACGCGAACCGGGTTTGGGATCAATTTTTATGTTTCCAATGTGTTTGCTTACCTGGCCATCATTCTCGCCCTGTTCAGCAAAAGATCATGGCTGAGCAACGTGGCGGTCATACTTGCGGCGACGTTACTGGTGTCAATGCATGGGAGCAAAGGGTTGGTGCTGAATGTGGTTTTTCTTGTCGCCCTTTTCGTCGTGTATGTTGCCCAACGCAAAGTGGGCTTGTTTCCATCACTGCTGGCCGGCCTTGCCATAGGTTTCCTGGCGCTCGCACTCTTTGCGGCGACGATGGCGCTGGGAGACAATGCCTTCGACATTTTGCAGTCGGTCAGCGAATACTCCGACTACACGCGGAATGGAATGCTGGTGATTGATTCGAAGATGCCTCTGCAGTACGGTCGCCTGACCATGGAGGCCAATGTCATCGGCCGTATTCCGCGCGCTCTGATGCCGGGCAAGCCCAAGAACTTCGGATATCTATATCTTGCTGATGTGTTCTTCCCCGAGTCGTTTGACCAGGATGCAGGAGCTCCAGATTTTGGAATCGGAGTGCAGTACGCTGACTTCGGGATCTTCGCTATCGTTTATCTGGCGGCTTTTGCGGCTCTCCGGGGATGGCTGGCTCGCGTGTTCGTCAACCGCTTAAGACTTACCCGCCATCCGGCCGATTTCTACCTCTTGGCGTTCTTCGCTAATATTTCATTGTTTTCCGTCGGCGGCGTTGGCTGGTTGCTGCCTGAGGCTCTGACCGTGGCGGCGTTTCTCTGCATTGCTTCACGCATCGGATCTAAGAAAGTGTATCGGGAGCGCATTGTGTCCAAGCCTCGTTTTGTTGCTGCAAACAACTAACACAAGACGCGGCCACTCTATATGGACCGGCGGAGTAGGCACGAACGATGCAGGAGCGCTCCGTGCTCCGAACTGAGGATCTCGCAGTTTGAAATTTCGGGGAATGAATGGCGCTATTAAAAATATGGCGGACTGTTCGCCGGCAGGGTGTGGGTTCTGCTCTGCAAAAAATACTCACCATCGGTCCCGCATACTTTGGTGGAATCAAGCACTGGAGGCTGCGCCGATGCCAATGCTGCGAGCGAATGACGGTATTCATCGCTCACCGCAACGGTTCGGCTGAATTTCGGGCCTGCTTGTTTTGTTCGGCCAATGAGCGCTATGAACTTCTAGCAGCGGAGATCAGGCAGAGGTATGGAAAGAGGCTGCCGGAAATGGATGTGCTCGAATTGGATCCTCATTCTCCGTTGAGAGCCATTCTGTCTTCCGCGCGCACCTACACCCGAACTTTCTACGAAGAGGGTGGTTCCGGGTTGCAGAGAGACGGTGCCGTTTGCGCGGACATAAGCGCCCTTAGCTTCGAGAATGGCTCGTTCGATCTGATCGTCTCGTCGGAAGTCCTTGAGCACGTGCCCCAACTGGAAAAAGCGTTGCGCGAAAGCGCCAGGGTCCTGCGACGTGGTGGAGTTCATCTCTTCACGGTACCCCCGCGAGTGGCCACGAGAAGGCGGGCCGAAATCATCGACCGGGAAATCAAGCACATTGAGCCTCCGGAATATCATCAAGACCCTTTGTGCCCTGAGGGAATACTGGCCTTCTGGGATATTGGTCCTGATCTTGCGCATGCACTTCCAATCGAAGGTCTTGAAATTAAGATAGCGCGCGGTCCGGTTGGCGCCGATGGCCGGATAGTTTGGATCGCCGAAAGAATTGCAGCCTAACGCCTTTTTCCGCAAACGGGAACCCGCGCTGGAGTTCCCCTCCCGTGTACTTCTGGTGACACAAATTGTTGCCGTCCAATACTGGCCGTGGTACAGTACACTCGTGTTGCTGTTGCTGTTTTAGTCCATCCTGAGCCACATTGCTTAACACTTTTTGAATAATGAGCCAAAGGGCGAGTAGTGGCTGTGCCTTGGTCGTCTTTCTCGCGGGGATTCTCGTCGGATGCGGCGGTTCGTCGGGACCGACTCCCACGACATCTCCTTCGATCGTCCAAGGTCCGAGCGACCAAACCGTAACCGTCGGTCAGACCGCCACTTTTACCGTCATGGCTTCTGGGGTCACGCCCCTCGCCTACCAGTGGACGAAAAATGGATCCCCCATCCCAAAGGCAACAGGCGTTTCTTACACAACGCCAGCAACTACCTTGGGAGACAATACGGCGCAGCTCCAGGTTTCTGTCACCAATTCTGCGGGCGAGGCAACCAGCCCGGCCGCTGTTCTGTCCGTCCATCCGCCGCCCGACATAACAACATTTCACAACGACAATCTTCGTACTGGGCAAAACCTCGCAGAGACTTATCTGACGCCACAAAATGTCAACGCCTCAAGTTTTGGCAGGATTGGGTTTCTCGCGGTAGACGGGAAAGTGGACGCGCAGCCGCTATTTCTCGGCGATGTGGCAATCCCTGGACAGGGCACCCATAACGTCCTGTATGTGGCCACCGAGCACGATAGCGTCTACGCATTTGATGCCGATACGCAAACGCTGCTTTGGCGAGTTTCCATGCTGGGCGCGGGAGACACCACCAGCGATGATCGCCAATGTACTGAGGCGGTTACTCCAGAGATTGGAATTACAGCCACACCGGTGATCGACCCCACGCGCGGTCCTAATGGCCTTATATATCTGGTAGCGGCGACGGAGGATAGCGCGGGAGCTTTCCATTTTTGGATGCACGCGTTGGATGTTACGACCGGGGCGGATATGTTAGGTGGCCCATTCGAGATCCAGGCGCAATATCCGGCATTGGGAGGCACTACAACTTTTGATCCTGAGCAATACCTGGGACGGGCAGCCCTTTTGCTGGTAAATGGGATCGTCTACACCTCGTGGGCTTCGCACTGCGATATAGAGCCTTACGCAGGATGGGTGATCAGCTACGACGGGGCCACTTTGAAGCAAGCCGGTGTATTGAATCTCACGCCGAATGGCCGCTGGGGCGGAATTTGGATGGCGGGGGATGGCCCGGCAGCCGACGAAGCCGGCAACATCTACTTGCTCGATGGCAATGGCACCTTCGACACGTCGCTAAATTCCAGCGGTTATCCCAGCCAGGGCGATTTTGGCAACGCCATCGTAAAGATTTCCGCCACGGGAAGCCTGAGCGTGACGGATTATTTCGCTCCCCACGACACGGTTGCACAGTCCGATGGCGACTATGATCTTGGATCCGGCGGCGTCTTGCTGTTGCCGGACACCGTAGATGATGCGGGAAAAACCTGGCATCTTGCGCTCGGATCCGGCAAGACCGGCTCCATCTACGTGGTTGACCGCGATGACATGGGAAAGTTCAACCCGTCCAGCAATAATATCCGGCAGGAAATCCCCTTGTGTTGTCCGCCCTTCGGTGGCTTGTATGGACCTATATTTTCAACCCCCGCCTACTTCAACTCCACCGTGTATTTTGCCGCGGTAACCGCGCCCCTGCAAGCGTTCGCGGTATCGAACGGCCAACTTTCATCGTCCTATACCATGATTTCCAGTAATCACTTTCCCTATCCCGGCGCTACGCCCAGCATCTCGGCCAACGGCAGCGACAGCGCAATTTTGTGGGCTGTCGAAAATGGAACGATCGCGGTCTTACACGCCTACGACGCCAATAACTTGTCAGCTGAACTCTACAACAGCAATCTGATGCCTACGCGCGACCAGTTCGCAGGAAATAAGTTCATCGTGCCCACTGTGGCCAATGGCAAGGTTTATGTGGGAACAACCACTGGCGTTGCAGTGTTCGGACTTCTGCCGTAATCGCTAATCAGAACGATAATCATAGCTTGGTCGCGCCTGGTAGCGATCAGGATATCGGTGCCTGCGATGCCACCTCGAACGCCGGTGCCGAACGCACAAAGAAAGTTCGACGTGCTGTGGGCAGGACGATATTTCAAGCATCGCTGAATGGTCATGCCTCTTTGTTTCGGTTCCGGCGCGGAATTCCGGGTAAGATTTATCTCGAACCCATCAGACCGAAGCGCCGAGTTCTCTCTCCGAACCCCGCTGTCCTTGACGGATTCACTGGAAGGCTTCTAGCATGACCGCAGTGATTTTTGACGCGAGATGGTTGGGTGACCATGGAATTGGCCGCTTCGCCCACCAGGTATATCGTTCCTTTCCGGATTTGACTCCATTTAACGTCAAGCGCAGGCCCTTTCATCCTTTCGATCCGTGGTTGCTCGGATCCGCGCTGCGGGGTCTTCACGCCGAGCGTTATTTCAGTCCAGGCTACAATTCGCCAGCGGCTTGGAACGGCCACTTCGTGTTCACGCTGCATGACCTCAATCATTTGAAGGTTACAGATAATTCCAATGCGCTGAAGCGCGCGTATTACCAGTACGTAATCAAGCCCGCTTGCCACCGCGCTGACTTCGTGCTGACCATTTCGGAATATGCGCGCAACGAGATTCTGGATTGGTCGAAAGCCGGAACCGACCGCATCGTGAATGTTGGCAATGGAGTAGGCTTGCCATTTTGTTCGGAAGGAGCCAGGTTCCAGCCGGGATTTCCTTACTTCGTGTATGTTGGCAGTCAAAAAGCGAATAAGAACCTGCCTCGCTTGCTGGAAGCCTATGCGCAAAGTGGCGCAAAGGGTGAAATCCGCTTAGTGATGACAGGCGCGCCCGAGGCCCCGCTCTCGCTCGAAATCCAGCGGCTGGGTCTAAGCCAGGATGTCGTTTTCGTCGGCTCCAGGACTACGGAAGAGTTAGCCGAGCTTTATCGAGGGGCACTGGCGCTCATGTTTCCCTCCCTGTATGAAGGATTTGGCATGCCGCCGCTCGAGGCCATGGCCTGCGGAACCCCGGTTCTGACATCGAATGTCTGCGCTATTCCAGAAACGGTGGGAGATGCGGCGCTCCTCATCGACCCTCGAAGCACCGAGCAAATCGCCGATGGTATCCGCCGCCTCGCGAATGATTCCGCATTGAGAGCGAATCTGCGAGAAAAAGGCCTGCTTCGCGCAGCTGAATCCAGTTGGGAAAAAACAGCCGTCCGTATAAAGGAAATTCTGCAAGCCATGGGAAAATGATACTGCCTATGGCCGGACGCTTACCCAAGCAGTGCCGAGTTGGTCCTCCGGCATCAGCCTCCAAAACGGGATTGCGATTGCCCTTTTGTGCGCGAGATTTGGATACTTGCGCTTACTCCCGTCTATACTAAGAACGGCACAATCAAATGGATAAACTCGGGAATTCAAGGGGGCTGGAGAGTCGCCTTTGAATGTCAAATCGAAAGAAGGTCGTCCCTTCGGGAATCAATTTTGCTGTTTCCTGGGTACCTGGTTTGGCAACAAATTGTGATCGGGAAGGCACTGGCCCGCAACTTTTCCTTGGTTCGGCGGGTTATATCCTGGGTTATAAAGATATTTAGCCTACATTTGCAGAACTTAATGTCCGCGTGCCGCAATGATTGGAGAAACAAAGGACGATGGTTGAGATTTCCGTACTGATACCGGCTAAGAACGAGGCTCTGAACATCCGGACTTGCCTGGACGCCGTCTTCTCCCAATCTTCGGCCTGCCGGTTTGAAGTGGTTCTGGTGGATTCCGGATCGACGGATGGCACGCCGGAGATCGTCAGCGGTTATCCCGTGCGACTGTATCGTATCGCGCCCGAAGAGTTTCATCATGCGCGCACCAGGAATTATCTGGCCAGTCTGTCCCTGGGAAAACATCTCGTGTATTTGAATGCGGACGCATTCCCGGCTTCTTCCACCTGGCTCACTTCGTTGATTTCAAATTTTTCTGATTCCACTGTTGGGGCGGTTTACGGACGTCACCTGCCGAAACCGGACTGCAGTCTCGAGCGGCAGATGGTGTTGTCCACTATGTACCCGGACCTGCGAGTCGTCAAAGAGCCGAACCGGAAAGCGGAACTGGGCTATCGTTACTACCACTTTTCTACCGTCAACGCCGCTATTCGAAAGAGTGTCTGGGAGTCTCATCCTTTTCCGGAACAGCTGAAGATTTACGAGGACGTCGGCATTGCCAAAGCTATCTTGGATGCCGGGTGGAAGATCGTCTACGATCCGACCGCCACGGTTCACCACTCGGACAATCATACGTCCGCAAACTTGTTCAAACGCTATTTCGATATCGGTGTGGTATGGAGGAGATTGGGGATGTGGGATGGCGCCACGCGCTCGTCGGTTTTCCACGACGGCTGGCGAATTCTGCGCCGCAAGCTTACCCACGGAGCTGCCGGCGCGAGTAATGGCACCAAGCTAGGTTCTCTTGTGGATGATGCCGCCAAGTATGCCGGTCTGATGCTGGGCAAAAATGAGCATCTCGTGCCCTTACGGATCAAACGCAAGATGAGCGGTGTGCACTTCTATGAATAATGTTGTCTCTCGGCTGTTAGGTAAGCAAAATTGTAAAGGAGCAGGTACATGCCCAAGGCATTAGTCACGGGCGGCGCGGGTTTTATGGGATCGCACGTCGCCGAAAACCTTCTGATGCAAGGTCACGAGGTTGTCGTATTGGACGACTTGAGCGGAGGGTTTGTCGACAACGTGCCGGCCGGAGCGACGTTCGTGAAAGGGTCAATCGTTGATACGCGGCTGATCGAACAATTGTTTGAAAGACATGGCTTCACCTACGTCTACCACCTTGCAGCCTACGCCGCCGAAGGGTTAAGCCACTTCATCCGGCGATTCAATTACGAGAACAATTTGATTGGCTCGGTGAACTTGATAAACGCCGCCGTGAACCACGACGTGCGGTGCTTTGTCTTCACTTCCTCGATCGCCGTTTACGGCTCCGGTCAATCTCCGATGACGGAGGACATGACTCCTGTTCCGGAAGATCCTTATGGAATCGCCAAGTTGGCCGTGGAGTACGACCTGGCAGCGAGCCACGAAATGTTCGGCATGGACTACATCATTTTCCGCCCCCACAACGTTTATGGCGAGCGGCAGAATATTGGTGATCGCTATCGCAATGTAGTCGGCATTTTCATGAATCAATTGCTTCGCTCTGAGCCCATGTCGATCTTCGGAGACGGCACCCAGGTGCGCGCCTTTACTCACATAAATGACGTCGCTCCGGTAATTGCGGCTTCAGTGGATTATCCTTCTGCTCGAAACGAAATTTTCAATTTGGGTGCGGATGAACCGCGCACCGTCAACGATCTTGCCGGAATAGTCGCGAACGCCATGGGTAAGAAGTGCCGCACGACGCACCTCGAGCCCCGCAAAGAAGTGAAGATTGCTTTTTCCGATCACAGTAAGGCGGAAGCAATATTTGGCAAGCCGGCAAAGACTTCCCTCGAGGCCGGCATTCATTCGATGGCGGAATGGGTACAGAAACACGGCGCACGGGCCAGCAATACGTTCGACGAAATCGAAGTGGCCAAGAACATGCCGCCAGCCTGGGCGGCGAGAACAGCAGTGAGCGCATAGGTCTCTGGTAAAGACGGCAAGGGAACGGCTGTGGAATCGTCAGTAGCTATTTCGATATAGGATATACTTTAAGATATTTAACAAATCTGGAACACGCCGGAAACTGATCGTTCGAGGTTCAGAGATGCGCGCTGGTTCGCGCAGGAAAACTGGACGGCGGGAGAATCCTCGTACTGGATCCTCGTACTAAAGATGGGTTCTGCGGGACGATTGGCCTGGTTCTGGCTGGCATTCAGGTTTCGTACCTTTACCATTGAAGAGTCATCACAATGCTAACGGTACGAG
Organism: Candidatus Sulfotelmatobacter sp.; assembly: GCA_036513255.1. Taxonomy (GTDB): domain Bacteria; phylum Acidobacteriota; class Terriglobia; order Terriglobales; family Acidobacteriaceae; genus Sulfotelmatobacter. Next base: position 57,944 of record DATBZH010000079.1, read on the forward strand.
ACAAAACAAGCTGATTGAGCTTCGGGCCCCTGATGTAACCGCCACTTCGTAGAAGGCTCAAAGAATTTATGATTCGCAAGCGATTGAGTTACGCTCGCTTCCAGCTGAGATTCCTCACGCTGCTCCTGCCCGCCCTGGCATATTTCATTGCGGCCCGAGTGCATCTAGGCATCAACATTCTCTACGGACGCCGCCCTTCCGGGCTACCCTCGTACTGGGGGATAGTTCTGCTCACCACTATCGCCTGGGCAATTGTTGCCGAGGAGTCCGGGCTCTGGAACATCGAGCAGCTCTATATTCCCTGGGGGAAGTCCCGGCGGTTGCTCGAGGCTTTAGCCTTTACTTACGCCGTCGTAATGGCCGGAGTATTTCTTTATCGCCAGGTGAGTTATTCCCGAGCCGTTGTCGCGCTGAGCGCTCTGGCTTTATTCATTCTTGCAACCGCGCTGCGCATTATTTTCCGCGTCTTCCTGGAGTGGGCTCGCGCATCCGGCCGCAGCGCGGTGAAAATCCTCATTGTCGGCGCAGGTTCCTACGCCAAGGCCGTCGCCAACACACTGATTGAGGGCCAGGTTCTGCCCTGCAAGATCGCCGGTTACGTGCGGCTTCCGGGTCAGCCCGTCGAGGTCGAGGGAAGCCCCGTATTTGAATTGGGAGAACTCCCTAACTTCACCAATGGCGACTCTATCAACGACATCGTGATCGCCCTGCCTCCCGACCGATTGCATGAGTTGCAACTCGTGCTTCCTATGTTGGAGCGATTTTGCGTGCCTACTCGCATGGCGCTGGATCTGGCGCCGGGAGTCGAACTGCGAAACCAACTGATCGATCTCGGCGGGGTTCGCATGCTGGATTTGCGCCCAACTCTGGCGGATTGTCCTTCTTACCTGGTGCACAAGCGCGCCTTCGACATCGCGCTGTCACTCCTGATTATCGGGTTGACCTGGCCATTGATGGTGCTGATTGCCTTGGTCGTACGCATGGAAAGTCCTGGCCCGGTGTTCTTTTCCCAGGACCGCGTCGGTTTGAACGGCCGCGTGTTCCGCATGTTGAAGTTCCGCAGCATGCAGATGGGCACCTGCGAGGAGGGCGATACCCGCTGGACTTGTGAGGAAGACCCGCGCCGCACTCGTGTGGGCGCCTTTCTGCGGCGAAGCAATCTCGACGAACTTCCTCAGTTTTTCAATGTTCTGAAGGGCGACATGAGCATTGTCGGCCCACGTCCGGAACGGCCCTACTTCGTCGAAAGATTCCTTTGCGAATTCGATAAATACAATTCGCGGCATTTCTTCAAAGCCGGCATCACTGGCTGGGCCCAGGTCAACGGCTGGCGCGGCGACACTTCCATCGAGAAGCGGGTCGAATACGACCTCTTCTACCTTCGCAATTGGAGCCTTACCTTCGATCTCCAGATCATCACCCTCACATTTCTGCGCATGTTCAGCAGCAAGAATGCCTACTAAATCGGCGACCTGTTTTAAGTCGACCTCCTCTTCGCTCGGGTATGGAGCCAAGCGTGTCTTTCCGCGCATTCCGTAAACTATTTCCCCTCGTAATCGTGTGGCTCTTTCGGGCCATCTCTGGCACTCGCGGGCTATTCACCAAATTTCAGCTTGCGCTTAGAGTGGTTGGTGAGCAGCACTTGGGGGAGGGCTGATCAGCAAACGTCCCACGACTCAAAACAGAGTCCGGGACGTTTTGTTTTGCGCGTGAAATAGCGTGCGCCACACTTACTTCTTGTAAATCACGCCATCCTTCATCACAAAACTGACTTTCTGCAATTCTGAAATATCCTGCAAGGGATCGCCCGGTACGGCCACGATATCGGCCAAATATCCGGGCTCAAGGGACCCGATCTGGCCTTCCCATCCCAGAGCCTTCGCTCCGTTCAATAGACCGGCCTGCAGCACGGCCAAAGGCGACATGCCATATTGCACCATCAATACAAACTCCCGCGCCTGCGTTCCATGCGGAAACGGACCAACGTCCGAACCCACCGCCATGGGCACACCCGCGGCAATTTGCTTCTTGAACTCCTGTGCGTGCAGATCAAGCATCTGCCGCTCCCGCGCTGCCTGCTGCGGCGTCGCTGCATGATCGGCAAAATATTCGAAGATGGTAAATGTCGGCACGGCAAAAATCTGTTTCTCCCGCATCAGCCGCACGGTCTCGTCGCCGAGTTGAATCGCGTGATCGATGGTGACCGTGCCAGCCTGTGCCGCAAAAAGCGTGCCCGGCTCGCCGGTCGCATGAACCGCAACGCGCTTGCCTAGCCGTGCCGCTTCTTTCACCGCCGCCGCCAGTTCTTCTTCGCTGTACTGATAGGGAGTAGAGAGCTTGCCGTCTTGCACATGATCCGGCCCGGTTTCGTAAATCTTGATGAAGTCCGCGCCTTCCTTAAACTGCTCGCGCATTACGCCGATCAATTCGTCTCCGTTGTTCGCATAGTCGGCATTCGGCAGAACATGTTGCGCGGGATTGTAGCCAATCGCATCCTCATGCCCGCCAAGAATGTTGATCGCATTCCCACTGATGCGTAGCCTCGGACCGGGAATTTGTCCGTGATCAATCGCATCTCGCACGGCAGTATCAGCAGAGCCCGCACCCTCGGTGCCCATATCACGCTCGGCTGTAAACCCAGCCATCAAATCATCACGAGCCGCCAGCACCGCGTTGATCGTCCGCTGCGGTACCGACTCCTGCACCGTCTGCAAATCTTCCGCCCCCGGATGAAGAAACAGATGCACATGCGCATCGATCAATCCCGGCATCAGCGTGCGGTCGCCCAAGTCAATTACCTGAGCTCCCGCCGGATGCTTCACCGACGTGCCCGCCTCCACAATGCGTTGCCCTTGAACAAGGACTTCTCCCGGCCGCAAGATTTGTCCCTTCTTCACGTCCAGCAGTCGCGCCGCGTGAAGCACAATCGGAGCTCCGGGCGCGGACGCCTGAGCCGATGCGCGAATCGCAAAGGCAAACGACAATCCCATTACCGCCAACAGCAGTAAAAAACGTAAGGTGTTCATATTTTGTCGGACGCGATAGTAGCACCATGAGTGTTCCGGAAACCAGTTGGCTTTCAGCGCGTCCAGCGCCTTGAAAGTTTGACACCGCGTCAGTGCCGTTCCTATACTCGCTCACGCCGCAAATTCCAGTCTGTGGGGACTTCTATGAAAAAAAGTTTGATCGTTTTCCTGATCGCCTCCGCTTTCACTTTCGTCCAAATAAGCTTCGCGCAAACTCCTGGCGTTCACCAGCCAACCCTCACTCCGCAAATCAGCGGCACCACGAATTTGCTTATTGCCGTCAGCCCGGTCAACTCCCAGATTGTTTGGGCCGCCGGCATCAATGGCACCTACGCTGTCACCACCGATGGCGGCGCACACTGGCGCTCCGATGTCGTTCCCGGAGCCGAAGCGCTCCAGTTCCGCGACGTGCAGGGAGTTAGCGCCAATGTCGCCTATCTGCTCTCGATTGGCAACTACGCCACGAATTTTCAGATTTATAAAACCGTCAACGGCGGCACCACGTGGACCATCGAATTCACGAACGAATTGCCCGAAGCCTTCTACGATTGCTTCGCTTTCTGGACCCCAACCAATGGCGTCGCGCACGATGATTCGGAGAATGGAATATTTCCCGATCTGCTCACCACCAACGGCAAGACCTGGCAGTCGATCGCCAACAGAATGCCGCCGCCGTTGCCCGGGGAAGCATCATTTTCTTCCAGCGGAACCTGCATCACCACCCAAGGTTCGAGCAACGCATGGATTACGACTGGCGGCTCATCCATCGCGCGAATTCTCTACACTTATGACGGTGGTTTTACCTGGAACGCATCGGATACTCCGCTGACCAGTTCCCCATCCGCCGGTGGCTTCAGCGTCGCTTTTCGCAATCCCTTGAACGGCGTAGTCGGCGGCGGCGATTTGTCTTCCAGCAACAACGCGCAAATGGCGGTCTCCGATGACGGCGGCCAAACCTGGGCTCTCACCAACACACCGCCGGTCCAGGGAGCGATTTTCGGCCTCGCCTACGCGGGCGGAATGCATTTCGCCAATGTGCAGAATGGCAACGATGAAAATAATCGCACCGTGATCGTCACCGGCGAAGCGCCGCCGGACTTCACCTCCGGTCAAGGCGCATGGACCCCCGACGAAGGCCAGACCTGGTTCCCGTTGCCCAACGTGAGCGGCTACTGGGGCGTCGCCTTCGCCAACCCTAAAGCCGGATGGTTCGTGGGCAACAACGGCCAAATTCTGAAGATCAGTTTCTAGCTGGTGATCTTCGATACTAATTACCTGTCATGCTGAGCGCAGCAGGATCGTCCAAAGGACGGTCCTGCAAAGCCGAAGCATCCCTAAGAGCATCACGGACGCTGCCCCCGCGCGCTTCCGCCCGAGAACTAGCTTGTCCTCCTGCTTCTAAATTCAGCAAATGTGCTTTTACTTCGAGTCCTCCCGCAAAACCCGTGAGCTTTCCGGACGATCCAATGACTCGATGGCAAGGAACGATGATCGATACTGGGTTTCTTCCGTTCGCGGCGCCAATAGCTCGTGTAGCCCGCGGATTTCCCATCTGTTTTGCCAGCTGCCCGTAGCTTCTGGTCTCTCCAAATGGTATGGCCAGCAAAGCCTCCCATACGTCTTTCTGAAAACGAGTGCCTCTCATGTCGAGAGCAACGGAAAACGTTTTTCGTTTTCCGGCGAAGTATTCACCTAGCTGCCGTTCCGTCTCCACCAGAACGGCATGCCGATCGTTCGTAACCAGTTCGCTCACCCGCACACGACGGGGATTATCTTTTTCCCAGAGGATAGCCACCAGGGCTTTGTCACTAGCGACCAGTTTCAGTTTTCCCACAGGCGATTCAATCATTTTGTAAGCAAGACTCATAATCTTTTCCTTTCCCGTTTATGAATGCGTTGACGTAGGGCTTTAAGAAAGTCGCACGGCGATCCACCTGAGGCGATCAACGTGAGACATTTGGTCGGCTAACGACAGCGCTCCCCGCGGCCCAAAGATGTTGCGCCGCATAGGCACGCCACGGGCGCCAGGCCTCAGCGCGAATCAACAGGTTCGCCGGCGTTGACTTCTCGCCATCCATTGTCTCCACGCTGCGCAGCAGCCCAATGTCAGCCGCTGGAAACGCGTCCATCTCGCGGATCGCGCGAAGAGCGATGTACTGTGCGGTCCATTCGCCAATTCCGCGAATCGTTCGCAAACGCGTCACCGTATCTTCAATACTGCCGAACGGACAGAACAAGTTCGGATCGGCCAGTGCCGTTTCGGCGACTGCCTTTAACGCGGTCAAACGCGCGGCCGGCATGGCCAAGCCGATAGAGCCAGCCGAGGCCAGTCGCTTTGCAGTGGGAAACACATGAGACAAATCCGGATGGATCAGGAAAGACTTCGGCACAGCGCGGCCGTGAAGTGCAACAAGCTGGCCAGCGTATCGCCGCGCAGCGACCACAGTGATTTGTTGACCCAGGACTGCCCGTACAGCTATCTCAAAACCATCCCAACCGCCGGGAGCTCTCAACCCCGGACGCTTTGCCACCAGTGGCGCGAGCACCGGATCGCCGGAGAGGTGATCGTCAATCGTTTCGATGTCAGCTCCAAGATCGAAAAGACACCGAACCCGGGCAACAATCTTAGGTAACAGCCGCACATCTGGGAAGCGAATGCTGACGCCCAAACTTTGTCGCTCCGGCAGGTGCGTCACTTCGATGCTTCCCATCGCCCCATCCACTTCAACGGCGCGCAGATAGCGGTCACCGTCGACTATTTCGACACCCGGAATCGCCCGCGCGCGCAAAAAGTCGAGCATGCAATCCCAGTCATAGGGCGGACGGTAGCGCAGCCGAAGGGCAACATCCTTTCCTTCATGTCTGGCGGAACTCTTTCTGCGCAAAGCGCTGGGAGGCCGATGGAACAAGTTGCGAAATGTTTCGTTGAATCGCCGCACGCTGCCGAATCCGGCCGCCA
>DATBZH010000080.1:0-3242 GCA_036513255.1 Candidatus Sulfotelmatobacter sp.
TAGCATGCCGCCGCCGGGTTTGTTGTCTCCGTTCGACTAAGTGGTGGCCGGCAGAACCGGTGTTGTCGGATGGCTGAGGAACCGTACCAGTCGCTTGATGTTCTGAGCTACCGCTGCCAGGAAGAACTGCTCGCGCACGAACTTGAGTCTCCCAATTGTGGAAGGCACCTTGGCGGCAACCGTGGCGGCCTGCGGCCCCACCGACGCGAGCGTTGCGTCGGGATCTAATGGGCTTTGCCCATTCGAGATGGTCGCATCATCAGGCATCGGCTCTCCGCTGCCGTAACACGGAGGTGCCCGCAAGTATGGCGCAGGGCTGAAAACTAGAAACGAATCATTAAATACGATGATCGCGGAAAAGGAGAGCCAAGAATCTGCGACTCGGGTAGGGAGAGATAGTCCGCAAGCGCGATTTGTTAACTGTTGTAACCAGGCGATTGGAGAGGGGCTTGAGCGAAAGCACTGATGCCTAGAAATTGTGAAGAGATATGCGTACATCGCAACAATTGAAAAACCCTGCACCGAAACCACGAGCGTTGGAATCCAGAAGAACTTTTTTCTGGACATCCCCTTTTATAGAACTCATTGACCTCGGCGACCGGAGGTTTTGAGCGTATGGCCTGGTTACAATAGTTACGGCAACAGAGTCGTCGGTTCCCGAGCGGCGGTACTCGCTCTTTCCGCATTACGCGGGCGCATCGTAGGCCAATCTAGAAAAATGCTGGGCAAGAAAGCCGCGAGCGCGATGGCGAGCCAGAACACCGCTTCGCCCGCTGAGGGGCTTAGCCGAACGGCTGGCACGAATACGGATACCGTTCGACCAACCGTGAAAACCATGGCAAAGGGATAGCTGCGTATCATCCATCGGCGGTGCAGGGCGATGTTGCCAATGCGAACACAGTAGAGTGCGATGGACGTGCTTACCACCCAGCCCAGAGACTGCATGCAGTTTGCTGCGACCACTGAAAACGGCTTCGGAATTTTTAATGCTACGACAACCGCGAACGGGGCTGAAATAAAGACGCTAGTCACGTACGCATATCCAAGTAAGCGATGCATCCGCAGGTGGCGCGCGCGGAGGCGATTCGAGAACTGAAAAGCTGCAAGCCCCATCGCCACTATTCCGAAGACGGCATGAACAGGCAAGTACCACGCCGCGGGAGCGTAGTGCCGCGCGATGGGCGACGTGGGGTCAAGGATCCGCGAGTTCTTCTCATACGTTGCAAAGATTGTCAACGCGAAGAAGATCAGGAAAAGCAGTAGCTTTGCTGTGGATCGCGATGTGCCGGCAGGTGCGGTTGTAGCGGGCATCACTCAGGAGAATCGAGAAAGCGTATCGCAGTGCCGGAAAGCAAGTCAATCGCGGGCATCGCACTATAACAGTCGATGAATCTTAGTTTCCTATCGCAAGTGGCCCGACGGGAAACACCTGGGTCCATGCGGGAGCTCATCGCCGGCGCACTTGTCGATAGGAAACTAAGATTTTGCAACAATTGAGCCGCAGGTGAGCGGGGGAGCATAATCATGTCATGAGAATTTCCAGAGGAGCCATGCCCCGTCGCAACGCCCCGTGTCTATGCGGAAGTGGAAGGAAGTACAAAAAGCGCTGCATGGAAAGGGAATCAGGAGACGACACAGCTCCGGTTATGGCTCCAAGGCCAACGCCCTCACCGCGAAGAACAGCAGCGCGAGAAGCTCGGCCCGACGAATAAGGACCCTAGCGCTACTGGCGGGCCATTTTGAGTGCAGTTCTTCGAAGTGAGCGCGGTCGCCTCGATTGAACCGAATTGACCCGGATTTATAATCGTTCACAAGGCTTTTTCCATCTGGCGTAGTTGACTTCAAAGACCCATCGTATCTGTAGACAACAACCACGTCTTTATCGTGAAAGTGCATCGCGGTTGGAGCGTTCGGCGTCCAGGTGTAGTTCCAAATCACGACACGATCATTCTCGAAGGCTTTGATGGAACCGGGCCGCGGGAACGCAGGCGGGTAGCCCGACTTATTCACATACAGCGGCCGGCGCATTCACACTTCGCGCAGCGAAACGCAGCGCGAAACGCTAATGCTGCCGCCCCACATACCACGGCGCACTCACCGTAAAAATCCGTTCGTTGCCGCGCGCCATTAGCACCCATTCCAGAAGTCGCCCCCTCTGATTGTGCAGGAAGTACTCATACCACCGGTCTTCCACCAACTCCGGGATCACTACCACAATGCTTCGAGTGGGATTCTGTTTCGAAATGTCGAGAACGAATTGCACGATCGGAATAATGACGAAACGGAACGGCGACGGCAAAATATGCAGCCGTGGCGGCTCCTTGCCCGCTGCGCGAAAAGCCTGATCCACGTAGTGGTTCCAGTCTTCCTGCAGCAATTCAGAATGTTCGTTGGGCTCAACGTGTAACGCAATCACTTCTGTAGAAAGCCGTGCCGCAAATTCAATTCCCAGCCTCGTGATGTTGCTCCAGCGATCAATAACAATCACCGCAATCGGAGGCTGGCTGAGACCTGCTACGTCTACCGGAACCCTGCAGCTGGTTAGCAGTTTTACCGCGTGGTAGTGGCGGCGCACAAAGGTGAACAGAGTCATCGTCAACGGAATGAACAGCAGCGTAATCCATGCGCCTTCCACGAACTTCGCAACCAGCACAACGCAGGTGGTCACCCCAGTGACCAGTCCGCCGAGTCCATTTACCAGCGCGCTCTTCAGCCAATGCGAACCCCGACGCCTCCACCAGTGCATCACCATGCCTGATTGTGAAAGTGTGAAAGCCATAAACGCCCCGACCGCATAGAGCGGGATAAGTCGATCCGTAACCCCGCCGAAAAGAACGAGAACGCCGCCGCAAAGCGCGGCGAGAATAACAATCCCGTAGGTATAAACCAGCCGCCTTCCCCGATATCCAAAAACATGTGGCAGATAATTGTTCTGCGCGATGGCGCGGCAGAGACGCGGAAAATCCGCGAATGCCGTGTTTGCCGAAAGAGACAGAACCACCAGAATCGATCCCATGGTCAGATAATAAAAAACGCCTTTACCGAAAACCGCGCTCGTAAGCAGCGAGAGCACGCTCTGATAGCCGGGCTGCCCAGGATCGGTGGCCGCGATTCCGTACACTCTCACCAGATAAGAAATTCCCGCCAGCATCACCGCCAACAGAAAAATAATCACGGTGAGTGTGCGCTGCGCATTCTTCACCGTAGGTTCCTTAAATGCTTTCACGCCGTTGCTTACCGCC
>DATBZH010000081.1:0-21783 GCA_036513255.1 Candidatus Sulfotelmatobacter sp.
ACGGCATTCGAGCACACGCACGTGGAAACGCGGATGAAGGTTGTGTGGCCGGAATAGTCGTTGCTGAAGACAACCGGCAGGTCCTCGCGTGGGAACCGGAGGCAAACGCTTTGTCCAAGCATGGTTCCAGGACTGGCCTCCTTGACAGACAATGCTTCCCAGCCTAGCTTGTCGGTGTGCAGGCAGGTCACCTAGCGGAACTTTATTCGTCCAAGACCGATGACGAATTGCTGACACTAGCAGCAGATCCCTATTCACTGGTCGAAGAAGCGCGCCCTATCCTCGCAGACGAACTTCGCCGACGCAATCTCGCCCAGCCAATTACGAGACCATTCGCAGATCACATTCCTAGCTTTTGGCGCACGGCTCCTGGCAAGATCCTTCGCGGAGCGGGCGCATTTTGTTTGAACCTAGCCGCTGCGATCCTCGGCACGGCAGTAATTGAGTCACCCATCTGGTCATCGTTAGGCCACGCGCGTTCGGCGTATGCAATCGAAGAAAGAGAATGGCTTTTGAGCATAACGGCCGCCGCGTTGTTGGGCTTTTTTGTCTGCCGACGCTGGCCCACGAGAATCGCGGCATGGGTTTGGATATTGCCGCTTGCGTGGTTCGCACTCAGATTCCTGACCTATCGCGATCCCCGCAGTGTGCTGTTGAGTGGACGTTTGGAACATTTTTTGGCTCCAAACTGCTTGAACCATACGGCGACTTGTCGAGACTTCTTCGTGTTCACGATACCCGCAGTGCGAGCGGCGTCTTACTCTTTAGGCGCATGGGTTACCATGCATTTCCGCGGACATACCAAAAAAGAACCGTCCCCGAACGTAGGTGGTGAGGATCACTAACGGCAGAGCGACCAAGGGTCTAGTCGCCGCTGGCCTGGCTCTGCGTAGGAACCAGTACCAACCGTGGGCGCTGGCGCGCGACTTCCGGCTGCGAGGCGCGGCCGAAGGCGTGCAGAATACCGATCACTGTGGCATAGGTCGCACCAATGCCCAGTCCAACCGAAGCAACTACGGTGAAGCAGAGGATAACGGGGACGAAGAGCGAAATCACGTTTTCACCAACCTTATAAGCGAAATATCAGATGCTTTTAGTCCGGTTTGCGTCTAGCTGTTTGTTCGAGCACCCAGCAATTAGCAGTCAGAATTCAGCCCTTGCACATTTGTTGACTTCCGCAAAATACCCGGCTTTTCGAGCCGGCTGCGGGCCGGGCATTGCCCACTGCCGCCCGAGGGCTGAATGCCGATTGCTGAAGGCTGAGTGCTTACTCTACCCCGCATTGACGCTCCGCATTATTGACCACTAAGATACGGAGTAGAGCTGTGCATCCCCACTTTCGGACAACTCTGTACGCCTGTCCACATTACGGAAGGGAACTCCGCGCTCAGTACGGCATCGACTAATGGCCATCACTAAAATCTCCGTGCGCGGGGCCCGGCAGCACAACCTCAAAAACATCAACGTTGAGATTCCGCGCAACACGCTCACCGTTGTCACCGGCCTGAGCGGTTCGGGCAAGTCTTCGCTGGCGTTTGACACGATTTATGCCGAAGGCCAGCGCCGCTACGTGGAGACGCTTTCGGCCTACGCGCGACAGTTTCTGGATCAGATGGAGCGTCCGGATGTCGATAGCATTGATGGACTTAGCCCATCGATCGCCATCGAGCAGAAGACCACGAGCCGCAGCCCGCGCTCGACCGTCGGAACGATCACCGAGATATACGATTACCTTCGCCTGTTATTCGCTTCGATCGGTGTGCCGCATTGCCCCAAGTGCGGCCGCGCCATCAGCCGCCAGACCGCCGACCAGATCGTGCAGCGGGTGATGGCGCTGACGCCGGAAGATCGCGTGATGGTGCTGGCGCCAATTGTTCGTGGGCGCAAAGGCGAATTCAAAAAAGAGATGGAGACGCTGGTCAAGCACGGCTATTCGCGGGCGCGCATCGACGGCGAACTGGTGAATCTGGACGACGATCAGAATCTCGACAAGCGCAAGAATCATACGATTGAAGTTGTTGTCGACCGCCTGTTGGTAAAGCCCGGAATCGAGCATCGCCTGGAAATGTCGGTGGGCCTCGCGATGAAGCTGGCGGGCGGACTGGTGCAGGTCGCGGTAGTTGGTGGTGAAGAAACTCTTTATTCGGAAAAGCTGGCCTGCCCGGATTGCGGCATCAGCGTGCCGCAACTGGAGCCGCGCTCGTTTTCGTTCAACAGTATGTATGGAGCGTGTCCTGAGTGTCACGGCCTGGGCAGCAAGTACGACTTCGATCCGGCGAAGGTGATCAACGATTGGTCGAAGCCATTGCTCGATGGTGGTCTCGGTCCGGGATCGGCGTCGCAGGGATTGATCCACATGCTGCAAGTTTCGGCGGCGGCGCATGGGATTGATTTGACTACGCCGTTCGAAAAATTTCCCGACAAAGTGCAGGAGTTTCTTTTGAACGGCGAACCGGGCCGCGGTGGCAAGACCGGATTCCACGGCATCTTCGGCTATCTGCGACAGAATCTGGAAGAGTCGAGCTCGGAAGGTTATCGCGATTGGCTGATGGATCACATGTCGGCGAGCGAGTGTCCGGCGTGTCATGGAAAACGTCTGCGTCCGGAAAGCTTGGCGGTGAAAGTCAATGGCATGTCGATTGCCGAATTCACTGCGATGCCGGTGGCGCGGTCGCTGGCAGTCGCGCAAGGAATAAAGCTGGCTGGGCGTGAAGCGCTGATCGCTGGGCGCGTCATGCACGAGATTGTCGAGCGATTGCAGTTCTTGAATGCCGTCGGCCTCAATTACATTTCGCTCGACCGTTCGGCGGCAACTTTATCCGGCGGCGAAGGTCAACGCATTCGGCTGGCTACGCAGATTGGATCGAAGCTGCGCGGCGTGCTCTATGTGCTGGACGAGCCCTCAATCGGCCTGCATCATCGCGACAATGGACGGCTTCTCACTGCGCTGGAAAATTTGCGCGATCTCGGCAACACCGTGCTGGTAGTCGAGCATGACGAAGAAACCATTCGGCGCGCGGATTATGTGATCGATCTTGGTCCCGGCGCGGGACGGCATGGCGGTAGCTTGGTGGCGCAAGGCACGCCGACGGAGATCATGCGCGAACCTACCTCGCTCACCGGCGCATACATCGCGGGCCGCGTGCAGATCGAGATGCGTCCCGAGCGCCGCGAGAAAAATGGAGCTGGACTCACTATTCTCGGAGCCAAGGAGAACAATCTCAAGAATGTCGATGTAACTTTCCCGCTTGGCGTAATGACCGTGGTGACGGGCGTTTCCGGTTCAGGCAAATCAACGCTGGTGAACGACATTCTCTATCGCGCCCTGGCGCGGCAGCTTTACCGCTCGCGCGAAAAGGCCGGTGAGCACCGTGCGATTGCTGGCTCCGAGAACATCGACAAAGTCATTCGCATCGACCAGTCGCCCATCGGCCGCTCGCCGCGCTCCAACCCTGCGACGTACACCGGAGTGTTCACGCAGATTCGCGAAATTTATGCCATGCTGCCCGAGTCGCGCGAGCGCGGCTACAAGGCGGGACGGTTTTCTTTCAACGTCGCAGGCGGACGCTGCGAGGCCTGCCAGGGCGAAGGCCAGCGCCGCATCGAAATGAATTTTCTGCCTGATGTCTTCGTGCAATGCGAGGTCTGCGGCGGGCGGCGTTATAACCAGGAAACGCTGGCCGTGAAGTACAACGGAAATTCAATTGCCGATCTGCTGGAGATGCCGATCTCCGACGTGCTGCCGATTCTGGAAAATATTCCGCAGGTCAAGCAAAAGCTCCAGACGCTGGTCGATGTCGGCCTCGGATATATTCATCTCGGCCAATCGGCGGTCACGCTTTCCGGCGGCGAGGCCCAGCGCATCAAGCTGGCGCGCGAATTGAGCAAGCGGCAAACGGGCAAGACACTTTATCTGCTCGACGAGCCCACCACCGGCCTGCACTTCGACGATGTCAAGAAGCTGCTGGACGTGCTGCACCGCCTGACCGACCTGGGCAACTCCATCGTGATCATCGAACACAATCTGGACGTGATCCGCAATGCCGACTGGCTTATCGATATGGGCCCTGAAGGCGGCGAAGAGGGCGGCCGCATCGTAGCTCAAGGCACGCCTGAGCAAGTGGCACGGGTGAAGAAGTCGTATACGGGGCAGGCGCTGGCGGGGTACTTTGCGGGGAGCGGAAAGCGGAGCACGTAAAACAAAATGGTTCCTGTCGGCTACATGGCGAAACGCCTATACAAGAGACCTGAATGGCTAAAAGCACCTCACGTTGATGAAATCTATTCTGTGAGCGGCTGTATCTCTGAGGATTTCGCCGACTACATTCTGTACTGGAAGCATAACGGCTACTGGTTCTTTGACTCGCCCGAAATCATAAAGAGCGTAGCCAAAGAGAACACAATACAGTTCGAGGGAACATCGTTGTTTTATTACGAAGTTTTTGAAATGGAGTTTGACGGAGAGCGCTGGTCCGGTGGCTGCCAGAGCCCTCATTCCCCACGAACGTGGTTCAGCCGGCTGCGAAGCAGCTTGGGGGCTTCGACGTAGTCAGTTTTTACGCCCGAACTAATCCAGAATGTTCCCCGCTCTCGTGCAACTCGATGGCGGAAGAGCTTCGCGTGAATAACCATTGCTTATTTGACTATTTTGACGAGGCGGAGAGAAATCTAAACAATGGAGCATTCAAAAACGCAGAGCCGGGCCCGTACCGTATATTCGCGGTATATTCCGTAAACTGGCCGTAGCATCGAACGGCCACGGTGGGAATAGAAGGAAAGGACGATTTTGTCATCTCCCGACAATCCGCAGTTCGATCCGCATGCCGTGAGCGCCGAGCCTCAGTTGCCTGCCTTCCCTGCGCAGGATCTCGTCGTCCCGGACGTAAACTTGTTTCCTCCTGCTCCGCTTCCTCCTACGCCCGCGCCGCCCGACGAAAATCCCGTCTGGAACGGCTGGGACGTTTTGCAACTTGCCGCCGTCACTCTGCTTACGATGATTGTGTTGCAATTCGCCATCGTCTTTGCCGCGCGCCGTTATGTTTTTCACGGTTTGACTCTGATGGAGGCGGCGCAGAAGCCCATCCTGGCTCTGGTCTCCGAATTTCTGGCGTACATCGTTATCGCGCTGTTCATGGTTATGTTTGTCGAGGGCAAATATCATGTGCGGTTCTGGCCGGCGATCCGCTGGAACTGGCCGCGCGGAGAATGGAAGATGTGGAAGTTGCTGGGCATTGGAGTGACCATGCTCTTCGCTCTGAATATTCTGGAGCGCTTCCTGCCGATGCCCAAGACCGTTCCGTTCGATCAATTCTTCGAACGCCCGCTTGATGCCTATCTGACGTCAATCTTCGCGATAAGTTTTGGTCCGCTGATGGAAGAACTTTTCTTTCGCGGATTTTTGTATCCAGTATTGGCGCGGCGTTTAGGTATTGTCTGGGGAGTGCTTCTCACCGCGCTGCCCTTCGGCCTGATGCACGCGTTTCAGTACGGCAACGCGTGGTCGGCGGTGCTGGTGATTTTTATCGTGGGTGTGGTTTTGACTGTGGTGCGTGCGGTGACGAAGTCGGTGGGCGCGAGTTTTCTGGTACACGTCGGTTACAACGGCACGCTGATGGTATTGGTCGCCGCGGCTACCGGCGGCTTCCGGCATATGGAGAGGGCTTCATTGCTGATGTTCTGATCGCACAGCACCTAAAGGCGCGGGTATAGCGGATCCCCGGCACGGGTGAAGGGGCAGCGGACAAAGTCGTCCAGACGGAGAACCTCGGGCGCTAAAGCGCGTTAACAATTTCAATGGCCTAGCGGCACGAGTGAAACTCGTGCCCTTCCCGGTCTACTACGAATCGATCATCAGCCTGCCCTAGAACTTCACCATGATGTCGATGTCGAAGAACTGCTCGTCTTTGCGCAGATCCGGGAACCATACGCTGCTGCCCTGACCTGCGCAGGATGTTTGCGCGCCGCTCAGGCTCTCTTGCAGGGACGAATTTCCGTCGTTGCAGGCAAAAAATTGAGGATATCCGTTATTGGTATAGGGTACTCCTCCGGTACCGGGCGGTGTGATTCCACCCTTCCCTGACCAGTACGGCACACTGGCATGGCGATAATCGTATTCCCAGCGGAATGTGATGTACTGGCTGGGCATGTAGTCAAACGTCACCGAAGAATCCCAAGCCTTGAACGGATCCGAGGGGTTTCCGGTGAAGTAGGGGGCGCTGACCGCCGCCGACGGCGCCGTCTCCCCGTT
Organism: Candidatus Sulfotelmatobacter sp.; assembly: GCA_036513255.1. GTDB lineage: Bacteria > Acidobacteriota > Terriglobia > Terriglobales > Acidobacteriaceae > Sulfotelmatobacter. The sequence goes on from DATBZH010000081.1 coordinate 6,248, forward strand.
GATGGGAGGGACCAGAACCAGATAGCGTCCGGGATTGTTGATCTGGCCTCCGCCAAGTGTCAGTGCGTACCGGTCTTTCTTGAACCAGGTGCGGTCGTACAGCATGTAGCCGATAAAACTTTGCTTAGGATTGATTCCCGCCTTAAAATTATCGCCCCCGATCGACTTTGCGTCCTTGGTGTTACCGTGGCAGCCCACGCCCTGTACGTATACGCCTGCGGAGGTGACAGTGCTGGGGCCAAACTCGCAACCCATATCGCCGGTGAAAGTAAGTGCCATCTTGTCCACGGTCTGCCCCGGCCGGTCGAAATACTTGATCTCAATACTGTCATCGGTGTGAACGCGTCCGCGGTTCGGGATGTAAAGGTCATCATGGCCCAAACCGTAATTGTTAGAGACGATGTTCACCCATGGTCGCGGAGTCCACTTGATTTGCCCACCCAATCCCTTCCTCGAGTTGGCCGAACCGTAGGACTGCCACCCATTGATGAACCACGGCTCAATCTTTAAGTGAGGGTTAGGAAAAATCTGAACTCTCAGGCCATTGAAAAACCACGGCGTGTTGGAAGAAACATAAGACGGCTGGTAGGCCCAGTTGTCGAAGTTGTAATAGCTGAACAAGCCAATGTACGACATGAATATTCCTGCGTCGATGTTGATTCCGTTCAACGCGTTAATGTGGTAGCCACCATATGCCTCTGCCAGGTAGCGATACGCTGTATCCAGGTCCCACTGGCCCTTCGCGGGGCTGGGGTCATTGCGCGGCGTCGTTTCCGAATACATTCCGAACTGAGTCATCAATCGAGCGCGAACGTTGTCATAGTGGAAGTCGCCACCGACGCCGAGTTGTTCCAACTGGATCTCGTTAGAGCGAAATATTTCGCTGGACCCGCCCATCGAGTTGTCCAGTGGTTTGTTGAAATCGTACGTGTAGGAAATATCCGCCCGGATCTCCGGGGTAAAAAACTTTGAATCGAAAGCTGCGTCCTTGGTGCGCGGGTTGCCATTCAGCCAGGTCCAATCCCAGTCGGAAAATGGTGCGATCTTTTCTTTTTTCGCAGGGGCGGCTGAGGATGTGTCGCTGGCTGCCTGCACGATCGACAGCGCGGGACTTGCATTTGCCGTGACTATAGGCGCCGGAGGAGTGAGTGGAACCGCTGCCGCAGGTTGTCCAGGCGCCGGTTGTGCCGGCTGTGCGGCTGCCGTGCGGCTCTTCAGTTCCCATTCCAATTGCTCGATGCGCGCTCTCATGGCGGCCAGCTCTTTTGCGATGTCAGTGTCGAGCAAAACACGCGGATCTGGCGCGGCTGCGGGCTGTGCAGTTGCGGGTGCGCTGGGCGTCGTGTTTGCGTCAGATTCACCCGGCAACGGCTCGTGCAGAGCCGCGAGTTTGGTTTGAGTATCCGTCTGCGCCTGGGTCTGCGCATAACCGCGCGGGACCTGACTCATCGCGAGGCTCACAACAAGCATGGAGGGAAAGAGCGAAATCGTTGCGGCCTTATGTAATAGAGTCTTCGTGATCTTCAAGTTCAAATCCCTCCGGTGTGAAATCGGTTCTTTCTCAGGAATAAAGTGTTCGTCCAATTGCGAATGGCCAAAAGCAGCGGCCTGCCGCATTCTTCATGGCGAACTTTTCATTACACGCAAATGCTCATAAAGATCGGGTAAAAAGTTTATAAAGAGGACATAAACACTTTCCAGATCTTGCACTGAACGGCAGTGTGGCATCGCCTACGCGAAGCTCTGATACGAATTGCTTTTCTCAAACTCACCACTGTCCTCCAGGTCTTCTAGCTTTTTCTTCACCACATTACCGGTCCTACGAAACGGCTCATCGTTCGGCGCGATGCGGCTCATCGGTTTTTTGCGGCTTGTCTTTACGAACTCTTTATCGGTGCGGCTCTACTGTGCCGAAACCAGATTGATTTTTCCTCGGCGGTCTGACCGATCGAACTTTGCGGAAGGATGCTCTGGAGGAGGCTGACGACAATGATGAAACGATACGTTACCGCGGGACTTCTCACGCTCTGCATGGTTGTCCTGCGCGGCGCACTGAACGCGCAGTCCACTTTTGGAAGCATCGTCGGGGTGATTAAGGATCCCGGTGGACTGGTGGTAACAGGAGCGGAGATCCAGCTTTCCAGTCTGGATGATCAATCGGTTCGCACGGCAACTTCCGAACCGGATGGAGCCTTTCAATTCCTGAACGTCAAGCCGGGGCGCTATGAAATCGACGTTCACGCTGCGGGATTCTCTTCCGTCAAAGTGCAGGCGATGCAGGTTGATGCCCGGCAGACGCTGCGCACCGACATCTCTCTCAAAGTGGTTTCTGCCTCAGAAACAATCGAGGTTAGCGCGGGCGCGCCGATGATCAACACGGAGAGCGCCACGCTCGCCGATACCAAAGATTTTCTGCAGGTCTCGCAGTTGCCGGTCAACTATCGCGGAGCCACGACCAGTTCCATGGCCGTGTTGGACACAGTGCCGGGAACGCAACAGGATGCAAACGGCAACGTATCGGTCGGCGGCGGGCTGCCCTCGCAGGTGCAGTATTCGGTCGACGGGGCTTCGACGGTAAACATCCGTCAGAATGGCGCACTCGCCAACATGAATCCATCGTCGGAGCTGATCAGCGAATTCAAGGTGTCGCAGTTCAATAACAATGCGGAGTTCGCCCAACTCGGGGACATCACCATCACCACCAAGAGCGGCGGTGAGCACTTCCACGGCAGCGCCTTTGAATACCTGCAGAACAGCGTGCTCGACGCGACTACGTTCGGCTTTCCCGAAAAGCCGCATAAAGCTTTCAACACCTTTGGCGGAAGCCTGGGCGGACCGCTGAAATTTCCAGGATGGGGCAAGGGTGCGCCGCATACTTTCTTTTTCGCCGCTTACGAGGCCAACCGCCGCCGCCTCGTCACTCCTTTGTTTCTCAATGTTCCCACTGCGGAGATGCGCGCCGGCAATTTGACCGGTCTTTCCGGGCCAAACGGCGCTGCGATTGTCGACCCTGCCACCGGCAAGCCATTTCCAAACAATCAGATTCCCAGCGCTCGCATCAATCCTGTCGCAATAGCTTTGTTCCAGAACTATCTCACGCAACTTCCCAATTCCAGTTCGGCCGGAGCGAATTACCTGCAACAATCACCCACGCCCGGCAACACTGACGGGTACGACATCCGCGTCGACCACACGCTGACCGGTAAGCAGTCGCTTTATGCGCGCTGGAGCGCCAAAGATATTTCGAGCACCGTGCCCAACGCACTGCTGCCCAGCGATCATGACCGCGAGACCGATCGTAATCTGATCCTCTCGCACAACTACGCCATCACCAACACGCTGGTCAACGAAGCGCGCTTCGGCGTTTCCCTGTTTCGCATTGGAGTGCAATTTCCGATCGAAGGCGCCACCGCCGTTCAGCAACTTGGACTGGTTGGGCTGGACCTGAGCGACCATCCGACTGCGGGAGCGTTTCCCACTTTCAACTTCAACGATGGGACCGGCTTCAGTCCCATCGGGCGCGACAAAGCCGGCGTGACCAAGTCGCAAACCATCCAGATAGCCGACAACCTGACCTGGGCGCGGGGCAAACACACGCTGAAAGTTGGCGCCGACGTGCGCCACGTAGCCTACGCCGACATTGAGAGCTTCGGCGGCTCTGACGATTTCGGCGCATTCACTTTTTCTTCCGGCACGTTTACCGGCAACGCCTTTGCCGATTTTCTGCTCGGCCTTCCGGCGAAGTCCTACATTGCCCAATCCGGCCCCGACGTTCTCGCCCACACTGTGCAAACCGGTTTCTACGGACAAGACGAATGGCACGCGACCCACCGCTTGACCTTGAGCCTCGGCATGCGCTGGCAAGCGCTGCCACCCTTTGTCAGCCCGTTGAATAATCTAACGGCATTCGATCCGCGCAATGGCGGCGTGATTGTCCCCAACCACAATGTGCCTGTGCAGGGATTTCTGGAAAGCATCAATGCCTGCTCGGGGCCTTACAACCCGTACGGAGTGGCCAACCCGGCGCTGCCCTGCGGCCCGGTGGAATCCGCCAGCTCACAAGGCCTGGGACCGGGCGTGCGCCGGTTCTACAAGCGCAACTTTCAGCCGCGCTTTGGCTTTGCCTATCGTCCGTTCGGTAATGAAAAGACGGTAGTCCGCGGCGGCTTCGGTATTTTCACTATGACCAATCTGGGGCAGCTCTCCTTCAACACCACCAATATTGACGTGGCCGTCGTGCGCACCACCAGCAATCCGAATCCCACTACCGGGCAACCCACATATGAGTTCCCATCCGTACGCACGCCGGGCAATCCCTTGACGAGCGCGGGAACCGGCGACTTCTACCAAAACACTCCCATCAACTATCGCGACCCGCAATCCGCTCAGTGGAACTTTACCGTCGAGAGAGAACTCGTCCCCGATACGACGTTGCGCGTGAGCTACGTGGGAACCAACTCTTATCGCATGAGCCAAACGGTAGACTTAAATCAGGTCCAGCCCAGCAGTTCTCCTTACGATCCCAACCTTCGTCCTTATTTGAACTGGGGACGCGTTCTCTCATCTGAGAACGAAGCGTCGGTGAACTATGAAGGATTGCAGTCTGAAGTGAATCACCGCAGTCGGGGCGGGCTGACTCTGCAGGCCAGCCATGTATGGGCCAAGAGCCTGGGCAACGTGGGCGGAGACGCTCCCACGGCGTTCTCGCCAGAGGTGATCTACGGAACTCCTGTGGCCAACCGCTTCGACCTGGAAGCCAATCGCGGCGACATCGCAGCTGTGCGCCGGCATCGTGTGCTGGTTTCCGCGATCTACGAACTGCCCGTCGGAAATGGGCGGCGGTTCTTGGGCCACATGGGGTCCGTGCCTCAGGCCGTCTTCGGTGGATGGTCGATCAGCAGCATCAGCTTATGGCAGACGGGACCGTATCTGACGCCAATCACGAGCCCCAGCGACGATCCCGGAAATCTGAATCTTGTGTATCGCGGCGCGTTCCAGAGACCCGACTGCATTGGCAATGGCAATCTCACTCATCCTTCTCTGGAAAATTATTTCAACCTCGGCGCATTCAACCCAGTGCCGGCAGGTGCCGTGGGAGACTGTCGCGTGGGCAGCCTGCTCGGCCCGGGTACGGTGGCAGTAGCGGGCGGACTGTCAAAAACATTCGCGCTGGGTGAGCGCGTACGGATGAAACTGGAAAGCACTTTCACCAATCTTCCCAACCATCTGAACTATGCACCACCGTCGGTGGATGTTTCATCCCCCTCTACGTTCGGAAAAATCACCAGCGGGCAGACAGCGGAAAACGCCGGCAACCGCACCGGCCAGGTGGCCCTGAGAATTGAATTCTAAAAATGAAGCGATCTGCCTGACGGGGACCGCCGGAATCTGAACTGACCTACCAGACCTCGCAGCGTTTATCCGCCGGCCGCACCATTGCCGTATCTGCTTTGCAACTCCACGCGTGCTGAAACTCCGGCAGATTCGAGAGTGGTCCGATGACGCGGAACTTCGCTACGGGATGCGGATCGGACTGTAGCATCAGACGCTGCGCTTCAATGCGAATTTCGTCTCCGCGAAACTGTCCCCATGCGATGAAGAACTGCTGCTCGGGGGTAAACCCATCGATGTCAACTGGTCGCGGTTTGCCGTGCAGCGATTTCTCGTAGGCGAGATAGGCGATTTTTGCGCCGCCCAAGTCCCCAATACTTTCGCCCAGCACCAGCTTGCCGTTGTGATGCACACCGTCTTCAATAAAGTAGTGATCGAACTGATCGGCAACGCACGCCCCGCGCGCCTGGAAATTTTTCAAGTCGGCGTCGGTCCACCAGTTGCGCAGACGTCCGAGGAAGTCGTATTGCGCGCCCTCATCGTCGAAGCCGTGCGAAATTTCATGACCAATTACCACGCCGATCGCTCCATAGTTCACCGCATCCGCGGCATTGATGTCGAATGCCGGGGGCTGTAGGATTCCCGCCGGAAACTCGATGTCGTTCAGCAACGGGTCATATTCCGCATCGGATGTTGGCGCCGTCATGCCCCAGCGGCCGCGGTCCACCGGTTTGCCGATCAACTCGCGATCATCCTGCTCTACAAAGTGGCGGCCCGCCACCACGTCTTCGAAGAATGCATCGCGTCGAATCTCGATGTGACTGTAATCCTTCCACTTGTCGGGATAGCCGATCTTGGGATTGAACGTGGCAATCTTGGCCATCGCTTTTTCTTTGGTGTCGTCGCTCATCCACGGACGGCTGAGGATGTCGTCGCGCATCGCCGCCAGCAAGTTGCGTACCATCTCCTGCATGCGAGCCTTGGCTTCGGGCGGGAAATATTTCTCCACATACTTCTGGCCGAGCGCATCACCAAAAAGCCGGTCGGCCGATTCGGCGCAACGCTTCCAGCGCGGTTTGTTTTCCGTGGCGCCGCTCAAATATTTCCCGTCGAAAGCGAAGTTCTCGTCGACGAACGGAGCGGAAAGAAATCGCGCGGTGGAATTCAGCAGGTGCCACTTCAGATAAACTTTCCAATCCGCCAGTGGAGTTTGTTGCATTTGCCGATCCAGTTCCTGCATGAACTTGGGCTGATCCACGTTCAAGTCCACATCCTGCGGAATCTGCTTGTGCTGGAAGTATGCGGCCCAGTCGATATGCGGAGCCATTGCTTGTAGCTCGGCAAACGTCGTGTTGTGGTCGGTCGCCGCGGGATCGCGCAGCGCTACGTTATCGAGGGAGGCTTCGGCCATCTTTGTCTCCATCGTCATGATGGTCTGCGCCGCCGCAGCCGCGGTCTTTTGATCCCATCCCGCCAGCTTGAACATCGCAGTCACGTGCTCCACATATTTTTCTCGGGCGTCCTTGAAGCGGGCTTCGGGCTTCAAGTAATAATCGCGGTCCGGCAGCGCCAGTCCGGCAGCGCCAATATCGGCCAGAACCCATCCCGGCCTATGGGGGTCGGACTCACTTCTGAAGGCAAACGGATCGGTCACGAGAACGTCGTGCATCTCCGCCATCACGTGCTGCAACGCGATCATATCCGCAGCGGTGTCGATCCTGGCAAACCACAATTTCAATGGATTCATGCCTCGCGCGTTTATTCGCGATTCATCCATGCAAGCGCCGTAATAGTCGCCGATAATCTGCTCGGTGCTGCCTTTGGGCGCGCTTTTGTCGGCGGACGCGATCTCAAGAACATCGCGCAGCTTTTCCTTCGAGGTTTCGCCGGCCTGCCAGCGTCTGCTCCATCGCGACATAGACGCAGGAATCGGATTGTTCGCGCGCCACGTGCCATTGGCGAACTCATAAAAGTCGTTGCACGGATCGGCCTTGCGATCGAGATCGCCGACTTCGATGCCGCGCGGGGTGTTGGTCTGTGAGAATGCCTGGGAGAAGAAAAGCGACGAAAGCAAGAGTGCAAGAAACGATTGCTTGATTGCGCGCATTGTTTTTTGGTCCTGGGGGAGACTGGAGAATTGTGCGGCAGCTATTTTAGACGAGTCGAACGATTTCGTGTCTGGAGGTGAGACGCTTGATGGAGCTTTAGGAGACCGGCGGCCAAAGTTGATTGAGTGGGCTGAGGGCTTCTTCTACCCGCCTGCCTTTAGTTCCGTCAACACCTGTCTGGCAATTTCCTTCAGCGTTTCGAAAACACCGGTTCCCTGAAATGCCACGGCTTCAACGACAGGTTCGTTTTTCTTGCGGAGATCTTTGCTCAAAGCATCGACGGGAAGAACGTTGGGCAGGTCGCGCTTGTTCAGTTGCAGCACGTAGGGAATTTTGTTGAAGTCATAGCCGTGTTCTTTCAAGTTCGACATCAGGTTTTCGAGCGCTTCCACGTTGGCATCCTGGCGCTGTTCCTGCGAGTCGGCGACGAAGACAATGCCATCGACGCCGCGCAGAATCAGCTTGCGGCTGGCATCGTAGAACACCTGCCCGGGCACGGTGTAAAGGTGGATGCGCGTCTTGAATCCGCGCACCGAGCCCAGATCCAGCGGCAGAAAATCGAAGAACAAAGTACGCTCGGTTTCAGTAGCGAGCGAGATCATCTTGCCCTTCTGCTGTTCCGCGGTCTTCTGGTAAATGATCTGCAAGTTCGTGGTCTTGCCGCCTAATCCGGCGCCGTAGTACACGATCTTGCAGTTAATCTCGCGGGCTGCGAAGTTGATGAAACTCAAGGATTTCCTCAAACGCGCAATGGCTGCCCTTATTGGGCAACATACGCACAAAAATGTCCCTTTGGGGCTTGGAGTTTTTATATCACACGGCCCGCATGAGCCGCAGGTTACTTGTGTTACCCCCGCCCGGATTGGCCATCGGGACTTCACTGGCCGGCTACCGCGAAGTGAAATATGCCTCCGCGATAAGAGTTTGGCTTACTTTGGGAAGGGGAAAATTAAAAACTAGAGAGAATGACGAAGAGAGGTGGAAACGAAAACCGGGAACGGTTGCCCGTCCCCGGTTCCTGACTGACCGCGTCTGCGCTGCTTGCGACAACTAGCTACAACTTGCTACAACACGGCTGCTGAACCTTTGTCTTACTGAGCTTTGCTTACTGAACCTGCTTACCGAACCTGGCTTATTGAACCTGGTTTATTGAACCTGGTCCAGTTCCACGCCGTCGCCGGCGTGTACGTCTTCCATGGAGAACACAACCATGCCGGTTGCGGTGGTGGGCGTAACTCCAATAATCATGATTTCCGCCACGGCGCGGCGAGGAAGATCGCGCACGTGGATTATCGGGCCATTTCCCTTTGTGAACATCGCTGGATCTACCGAGGGTGTTTTCTTTTGCGTGTCCTCGGCAATCGCCGCTTTAAATGACAGACTGTCGACCGGATCGTGCAGATCGGCTTCATAAGACCGCACAGCCCGGAAATAGTCGCCTACTTTCACGCCCTGGTTCGCACCGACGTTGATGTAGAGCTTGTGTCCGGTACCCATCTCGGAATCGAAATCCTTACCCATCACAATACGGCCGGAAAGCTTATTGCTCGGGGGCAGGAAACGATCGAAACGCGCTGGCGGATGAAAGGCAATCGATTGTTTCTCGGCAAAGGGAATCGCTGTGTCACCGGGATTGACTCCGTCGCAGGCATACTCGATCTGGGCAATCGCAGTCTTGTTGCGCGTGTCCACAATTTTGATGCGCCCAACTTCTTCGTAGGGCTGCCCTGTTTCTCTCACGAGCTTTTTCTGCCCGGGATACATTTCATACTCGTTCGCATCGCGCAAGGCTCGGACCACCTCATACTCCGCTCCGGTCGTGTAACCAGGGCCTTCCATGTAAATGACGTCGCCGCGGACAAACTTGGTGGTGGTCGGCGTCTGCAGTCCCCCGGCGACGAAATTGGCGTCGGGCAGGATCTGCTTGTTAATAAATCCGGCGCAGTACAAATCGGCGTAGGTGGGCGTCTGGACTCGCTCCGTGGGAAAGCTGGCAGAGGTGGGAGAGGTGCCCTGAGGAACGTCGGCAGTCGCTGTATCCGCCGTTTGGGCCCCTGCTGCAATCGCAAGCAACAACACTAACAGTCCTATTTTCTTCATTTTACCTCCGGAGAAGCACACTCGCTGCTCTTCCCCAAGTCAAGTGCCAGCTGAACACAGGCATCTGCCGGAAGGTAACAAGAGGGTCACGGAGGGTCAAGGTTACGAGGGTGTCAGGCTGTCTGCGGCCAAAGTTTTTCGCGATTGGCGTTAATCCGTTGTTGCATATGCAATTACACCCCTGTAATAATTCGCCGTCAATTTTAATTAGAGAGAATGCATTCTCCGGTCACCAAGCTACCTCGGTTATTGCCCTTGCGCCTGCCTCGCGTCTGCGTGGCGGTGATCGGCTCCGATCCCGCCGCTATGGCGGAAAAGGCCGAGCTCTTGGTTCGGGATAACTCTTTTCTGGAGTTCAGGTTAGATTATCTTTCGAATCCAAATTTGGCTCTACCCAAGATCCAGCGCTTTATGGATTCGCATCCCGGTACGGTCGCCATTGCCACCTGCCGCAGAACCGCCAGCGGAGGCAAGTTCAAGGGATCCATCGTTTCGCAGTTGAACCTCCTCGCCAAAGCCGCGGCCTCAGGCTGTCAATTGATCGATGTGGAACTTCAGACTGCCGCTAAGTGCAAGCCCGACCAATTGCAAAAGCTGCGCACCCGCGCAGGATTGATTCTTTCGTTCCACGATTTTCGAGCCACAAAGAATCTGGACGAAACTTTGGAGAAGATGCGCGCTCATCCGGCCGACTTCTACAAGGTCGTCGGCACCGCGACCACGTTGTTCGACAACGTGACCATGATCAAGTTCCTGGCCAAGCAAGGCGATCGGAACTCGCTGATTGGCATGAGCATGGGCGAGCAGGGAATCATCAGCCGTGTCCTCGGAGTGCGCGCGGGCAGCGTGTTCACTTTCGCTTCTGCAACTGCAGGAGAGGAAACGGCTGCCGGACAGGTGACAGCGCAGGACTTGCGCAATGTCTATCGGATTGAGCAAGTCGACGCGGCGACGCGCGTCTATGGAGTGGCAGGCGATCCTGTCAGCCAATCGCTATCTCCAGCGATTATGAATGCGGCCTTCCGAAGAGAGAACGTCAACGCGGTCTATCTCGCGCTGCATGCCAACACGCTGAAAGACCTGTTGAACTGCGTCCGGCAGATTCCGATTCACGGCATCAGCGTCACCATGCCTTACAAAGAGTCGATCCTTGCGCACCTCGACAATACCGACTCGCATACGGCGAAGATCGGAGCGTGTAATACGGTCGTGCGCGCCCAGGACGGCAAGCTCTATGGCTTCAACACTGATGCCTCCGGTGTACTGCGCCCACTGGAGCGCCGCCTGAGCACTCTGGAAGATGCAAGGATCCTGGTTTTAGGCGCTGGAGGTGCAGCCCGCGCCGCCGTCTACGGGTTGAAAGAACGCGGGGCCGAGGTTTATGTTTTGAATCGCAGCGTTGCCGCGGGACAAAAGCTGGCGCGGAGCGCCCGAGCACGCTCCGTGAAGCGTGCCGATCTGAAGAAACTGGCCTTCGATGTGATCATCAATGCCACACCGGTCGGCATGGGCAATACGAAGGAAACTCCGCTTCAGGAAAAAGAGATTAACGCCCGTTATGTGTTTGACATGGTTTACGATCCCGGTGAGACGAAGCTGCTGAAACTGGCCAAAGAGCGGGGCGCGCAGGTCATCCCCGGCGTCGAAATGTTCATCCACCAGGCCGCCCGCCAATTCGAAATCTGGACCGGCAAGCCTGCGCCATGGGACGAGATGCTGCGCGTTGTTCTTCTCGCATTGCAGGAAAGGGCGCGGGCCGCCGCCGCCAATAAATAGCGGCTTACGGCACTACGTTGAAATTCACGTTGCTATTGAGCGTTGCGGTGGGAGTAGTTACGACCACCGGGCCGCTGGTTGCACCACTGGGCACTGTAGCCAGCAGAAAAGTCGGGCTGGTCACGGTGAAGCTGGCCGCCGGGATGCCGTTGAAGGTTACGCTGGTTGCGCCGGTAAGCTGCTGGCCGAGGATTTGCACCGTCTGGCCGACTGCGCCTGAGGGGCGCACGAAAGCGATGAATGGGCCGAGGCCGAGGTTGAGTTCGTACACAGTGCCAGCGTGGCCTGTGCCGCCCACTTGGGCCGTCCCATAGAGCGCGCCATTGGTATGCTGCATCAGATTACCCTGGGGGTGTCCGCCTGTTGCACCATTAAAACTGTAGAGCAGCTTATAGGCGCCCTTGGTGGAAATCTGGAATAGCGTGCCCGCGCCGTATGCTCCGCCTCCGTAGGTTGTGCCGTAGAGATTGCCGTCGGTCGCCTGAAACAGGCTGGCAGCGGGAAGACGTCCGTCCTGGAGCCCGCCAGAGCGACCCATGAAGGTATACAGGATGGTAACGTGAAAATCCGGCGTCATTTTGAAGACTGTTCCCTGATTTTGGAACCCTCCGATGGTAGTTATCCCGTAGAAGTTACCGTCCAAAGTTTGCACGAGTGGTCCCCCGCCTGGGGTACTTCCGCCCGCATTACAAAGGAACGGAACAGATTGAAGAAGGAGGCCCGCGGTTGATATCTTAAAGATTGTTCCACAATGTGCCCAGCCACCATTAAGTGTTGTTCCATAAAGGAATCCATCGGTGGCCTGCATCAAAGGAGCACTAACGGTTCCATCGCTGAATTCATAGATCGTGCTGAAGGTTCCCGAAGATGGCGTGTACTTGTAAACAGTAGACCCGGTTCCGGTCGTATTGTATGTCGTTCCGTAGAGGTTTCCATCCGATGCTTGCATTGGGGCTGCGAACGGGTTAGCTCCATCAGAACCGCCGGCGAAGTAGTGAATCGCCGTGTAGGTGCCACTGGGAGTTATTTTGAAGAAAACACCGTTTTGTCCATTTCCTCCCCCAAACGCCGCTCCATAAAAATTTCCATCACTTGCCAGGGTCAGGCCCTCTTTTGGGCAACATCCATTTGTAGAGGAAAAAGCGAAAAAATCGCTAAAAATTCTTGAGGTGCTCACTTTGAAGACCGAACCGTAGGGACTGCCGAATGATGCACCGTAGAGTTCCGCATCGCGTCCCTGGACCAGTGCAACGGCCTGGGGCGATCCGGAGCCGTTCTGGTTAGTAAAGTTGTAGAGGGTGGTTACGGTCTGGCCCTGAGCGGCATTTGCTAATAGCGCGGGAGAGATGAGAGCCGCGAGCATCCAAGCCGCCAATGGAGTAAGTAACTTGTAAACGGGCCTAGCCGGGATCGTCTGCGACGTGTGCATGGAACACCTCTGCTCGTTGGATTTCAACGGCCTTAGGAGAGGAAAGGCTGCAAAGACCGAATGCGACGGGAGCATACATCTAGTCGGCTGGTATTGCAAATTGGAGTCCGAGGCCCTTCAACGGCCCTAGTGATAGCCATGGGCTGCGTTGACAGCAAAGCTCAGATATCCGAGCGATAGGGATGCGGCGATTCGAAGGATTGCCGCTATACTTCTGACTTTAAGTGTCAGGAAATCCATCTGAACGCCCTCCGTGGAATAGACGAAGGTCGCACGGGACTCTGGTGAGGATCAATAGCAAGCCGAATACTCGGGGCATCAAGGAGCGTCGAGTTCTTTGACGTTGGACGATATCGGGACTATCACGTCCGTCCCCGCCTGTGCAATACCGGCTCTAAACCCCGCCGAAGATGCCTCTCACAACAAAAAAGTTGCAATTTGATGTACACCAAAGTAATATCAATCTTGGAACGGGAACGTTACCGTAGTGACTACCCGTTCTGGACCCTGTACCGCCCGATCCATACCTAAAAAGATAGTCCTGGCTTTGAGGAAAACTTGACTCGAGAGGTGGCTCAGTCTGCCTCCGTCCCGGTTCGGAGACTTAAAATATGGCGTGGTACGCGTACTGTCTCACCGAGCACCAGACCCTCCCCAATGGAACCCGCACTCGCCGCCCATTCCTGCTCGAAGGTGTTCAAGGCGTAAACGGCGCGTCGGTTCTCAGCTATCCCAGTGGTGAATTCGCGGTCGTCGTAAGCGAATATGACCACACAGCCGGCGAGCTCGATCATCAAGCCCAGATCGATCACGCCCGGGTCGTCAGTTTCTGCTTCCGTAATTTTACCGTCCTCCCCTTCCGTTTTGGAACCGTTTTCGACAGCGACGACGCTCTCCGCCAGGCAGTCCGGGTTAACCGGCGCGCCTTTGGCTTGAGCGTAGCCAAGTTGAAGGGGAAGTCCGAGATGCACATCAAACTCGTCGTCCGTGACGGTTCCCTGCGCGAGGCGATGATCGATGTTCAGCTCCCCGATACGGTTGGCGGCGATTATCTGGCCAAGTTGCGGGTGAAGGCTTCGCGGGAACGTGAGCGCCAAACCAAGGCGCGCGCTCTTTCCGTGCAAGTCCACAAACTGTTCAATCCCCTGGAAGAAGAAGTTAGCTGCAAGAAAGTGGCTCCGGAGGGGATGCTGATCGACATCGCTCACCTGATCGATTCGAAAAGCGTGGAAAAATATCAGAACCGCTACAGCAGCGCCGCCAAGCAATTGAAGAATTGCGAAGTGGCGATCAGCGGTCCCTGGCCGCCGTATCATTTCCTGCCCGGGAAGCTGCGCACAGTGAGCTAGACTGCGCTGTTCGTCGAAGTCTTAATTGATTGCAGCCGATCCTGAATTGTATTACGTCCCTGGCGAGTCAGAACCCGCCAGGGACTTGCCTTTTCGGGCCGGATCCAGTTGCAAAATCCAGTCATCGCAAAATCTGTCACGTCTAGGCCGGTGCAATGAAAGTGCATTGTTGTGCACTTTTGACTTCGTCACCCAGGAGAGAACGGCTCCAAAGCGACACCCCTAAGCTCTTGCCCTGCCGTCACTTATGCGAGCGCCATACCGGTATCGAGGAGCAAGAAGGCTTTGGCTCGGCAAATGCTTTATTCCCTGTAACAAAAGAGGCCGCAACCAACAAAAGCAATGACCTTCAAATTCTTCACTTGTGCCCACTTTACGATGTGTCGCTCCGCCAGGCGGAACGGCCCCTCGCATCGCCTATCTTGACACCTTCCATTTTGCCTCTTTGAACTTGGCCCCAGCAATGGGGCCATTTTTTGTTGGTACCGGCGCTTACAGAAGTGACCTTGTCCGTCTGCTAGTACACTACGCCGGAACAAGGAACGACATGAGGCATGTGCTCCTAACGCTGACGATGTGCGCGACGATGAGCTTGGTGCAGCCCGCAGGAGATCAGCCGACTATCAAGAGGCTGGACGGGAGCACCATTTCCGGCGCACAAGTCGACGCGACTCTGTCGCGACTGTTGAAGGCCGCCGAAGTCACCGGCGCGGGGATCGCGATCCTCAACCACGGAAAGATCGCATACCTGAAGGCCTATGGCTTTCGCGACAAGGAAAAGAGTCTTCCGCTCACCGTTGATTCGATCATGTCGGCTGCGTCGTTTTCCAAGGTTGCCTTCGCCTACATGGTGTTGCAACTCGTCGATGAAGGAATCCTAGATCTGGATAAGCCCGTCTACCAGTATTTGCCGAAGCCGCTGCCGGAATATCCGAATTACTCCGACTTGGCCAACGACCCTCGCTATAAGCTCATCACGGCGCGCATGCTGCTGAGTCACACCAGCGGCTTCGCCAACTGGCGGTGGATGGAAGATGACCACAAGCTGAGAATTCATTTTGAGCCGGGATCGAGATTTGCATACTCGGGCGAAGGAATCGATCTGCTGCAACAGGTGGTTGAGACCATTACACAAAAACCGCTTGAGGAGCTGATGCAACAGCACGTCTTTCAGCCTTTCGGCATGAAGCGAACCAGCATGCTCTGGCAGGACCGCTTCGAGAACGACTACGCGAATGGATACGACGAATATGGGAGGTCGGTAGGCGCGCATCGATGGAAGCGGGCTGATGCGGCCGGCTCGATGCAAACTACGATTAGCGATTTTGCGCGCTTTGTGCAAGCCGTGATGGAAGGCAAAGGACTGCGCGGCAAAACACGCGCGCAAATGCTCAGCCCGCAGATCCAAATTACGTCAAAGCATGAGTTTCCTTCTCTCAGCGA
>DATBZH010000082.1:0-35495 GCA_036513255.1 Candidatus Sulfotelmatobacter sp.
CGCGAAATCATTTTTGTTCGCGGCACTACTGAAGGCATCAACCTCGTTGCCCAGTCCTGGGGCCGACGCAATGTGCAAAAAGGCGACGAGATTGTTATCACCTGGCTGGAGCATCACGCCAACATTGTGCCCTGGCAGCAACTGTGTTCCGAAAAAGGCGCCCGCTTGCGCGTCGCTCCCGTAAACGATCGCGGGGAAGTCATTCTCGAGGAATACGAAAGACTTTTCAGCTCGCGCACGCGGCTGGCTGCGTTCAGCCAGGTATCGAACGCCCTGGGCACAATCACTCCCGCGCGCGAGATGGTCGCAATCGCTCATCGCCACGGAGCGCGTGTGCTGGTCGATGGAGCGCAATCGGTGTCGCATATGCGAGCCGACGTGCAGTCTCTCGATTGCGACTTCTACGTTTTCTCGGGGCACAAAGTTTTCGCACCGACAGGCATCGGAGTGGTTTACGGAAAGCTCGACGTTCTGGATAACATGCCGCCCTGGCAAGGCGGCGGAAACATGATCGTGGACGTTACTTTCGAAAAGACTGTCTATCAATCCTCGCCCGCGCGCTTTGAGGCCGGCACAGGCAACATTGCGGATGCGGTTGGCTTGGGCGCGGCTCTCGATTATGTTGAGCAAATTGGAATCGAGAGCATTGCAGCCTACGAGCACGAACTGCTGAATTATGCGACGACTGGACTTCTAACTGTTCCTGGCTTGCGTCTGATAGGAACGGCTCGCGACAAAGCCGGAGTCTTGTCGTTCGTCATCGACGAGATCCGCACCGAAGATATCGGAACCGCGCTGAACGAAGAAGGAATTGCGGTACGCTCCGGTCACCACTGCGCGCAGCCAATTCTGCGAAGATTTGGCGTTGAAGGTACAGTTCGCGCTTCGCTGGCCTTCTACAATACGAAGGAAGAAATCGACGCGCTGGTTGCGGCCTTGTTGCGCATACAGGCTGGGCGCATCCCAACGAAGTCCTAAAAGTACGACGAGTTCCCCGAACTGCTATTCGTTCGCCTCCATTCAACTCTTGATACTCTTGGAAGCCGCGTCCCACGTTACCGTTGCATTGCGGAAATAAGATTCGTTCGCCATGTGGCAGGCCAGCGCCGCATGATGTCCGAAGACTACGTCTTCCACAACCGGCTTGCGCGAACGTACTGCCTGGAAAAAGTTCCACAGGTGCGGCTTCATGTCATCGTAATCCGGACACCGAAACGCTATCGTTTCCGGCATCGGCTCCTGACCCAGTTTCGGATCGTTTTCCTGATGCCATTGTTTCTCGTATGCGTTGCGCATCGCGTGCGGAAACCCCGAGTCGTAGTAACTAGGACCTGAGTCCTTGCCGCTTTGGGGAGTAAAGCTGAGGCCGAATTCCGTCACTTCCAGAATTCCCTTCGAACCTTGAATGCGATACACCTCGGGCATCTCCGTGCCCAGATTCAGCCGCATATAAACCGGCAGGTCGCCATAGTAATAAAGGCTGGCGTGAACGTCGGGCATATTGCGTCCATCTTTCCAACGGCGAATTCCGCCAACCGCCATGGCCTGCCGCGGAGCTTCGTTGATGCTGAGCATAAACATCATGCCGCTGATCAAATGGACAAGGAGATCGCCAGCCACGCCGGTGCCATACTCTTTCCAGCAACGCCAGCGGGCAAAGATATGAGAATCGAACGCGCGCTTGGGCACTGTTCCTTGCCATGTTTCCCAGTCGAGAGTTTCCGGCGAAAGATCGGTCGGAGGCGGATATTCCCAGGCCCCGGTCGGATCGTTGCGGCCCAGCCATCCCTCGACCATCATGAGATCGCCCAGCGATCCTTGAGAGATCAGTTCCCGCGCCTTGGCGCAGATCAAAGAACTCACGCGTTGCGAACCAATCTGCACGATTCGTTGCGTCTTCGTCGCCGCCTCGACCATCGCGACGCCATCGGCGGCGCTATGCGACATGGGTTTTTCGCAGTAGATATCCTTGCCCGCGCTTACCGCGTCGACGACAACCTGCTTATGCCAATGATCGGGAACGGCCGCCACGATGCAGTCGATCTCTTTGTTGGCAAGAAGTTCGTGATAGCGGCGAGTTACAGGCAGGTTAGGATTATTTGTCGTCTCTCGCGCCAAGGTGTGGCGTCCGTCATAAAGATCGCACGCGGCGGCGCATTCCACGCCGGGCAACTCGATGGACTGAGCCAGCAATTGCGATCCCTGCATGCCAATGCCGATCATGCCGAAATGCAGGCGGTCGCTTGGTGGCACAGGACGCGGCGATGCTAAGACTAAGTCGGGTTTCAATAAAATAGTTTTGGCAGCGAAAGAAGCGCCGGCGGCGGAGGCGCCGACTTCCAGAAATTGTCTGCGCGAGAACTTCATTGAATTGTTCCTCGCTCTAGTTTTTATTTGTTCAATTTCTTAATCGCAACTTCTTTGAAAAACACAATGTCGTTATCGCTGTGGTTCTGCAGGCCGATATAGCCTTCGAGAGGCCGCTGGCCGCGCTGCGGCTCGAAATCAAACTTTCTCTCGGGCACAGGATCGCCCTCTTTAAAGTCTGTCACTTTTATTCCATTCAACACCACGACAGTGTGTGGGCCATCGAGAGTGATCTCCATAGTGTTCCATTCGGGGCCTGGTTTGCCGGGCTTTGCCAATGGTTTGGTAAGCGAATACAGAGTGCCGGTAATGTGATACTCGTCTTCATTGGAAGTTTCCGGATGGTTATCAATCTGCACTTCATAGCCGTAATGTACCGGCATCCACTCTTCGCGCGGCTCGACAGGAATGCGGATAAACACACCCGAGTTATCATTGTTGTCGCGCATCTTGTACACCACGCGGATCACGCAATTCCCCAGCTTGCCCCCGGTCCAATAGAGCAGGCCCATACCACCATGAGTCTTAATCAGCCCGTCTTCCACAGTGTCTCCGCCCGGCCCAACGTGCTTCCATCCAGTCAGATCTTTCCCGTCGAAAAGTTGTTGCCACTGGTTCGATTGCGCTTGCAGCGCGATTGTTAAAACGGTAACCAGCAGGAATGCACAGCAATACAATCTCTTCATGAACGCATCCTCAATTTAGATCTATAACCCCAGAATCAACTGCGAGAGCACTCTGGCCCCCGGATCATTTCTTCGTTTGCGAATCTGGCTGACGATACACGCGCACATAATCTACAAGCATCGTTTGTGGGAAAACAGTTGTTGCGTTGGGATCGCCAGGCCAATCGCCGCCCACGGCGACATTCAATAGCAAGAAGAAGGGATGGTCGAACGGCCACTTCCACCCTGGCTTGAGATCGGTACGCCGGCGAGTGGAATAGAGTTGATCGTCAACGTAAAGGCGAATCGTATCAGGTTCCCATTCCACGGCAAACAAGTGAAAGTCGTCGGCGAACTGCTGGCCCGCCGGCAGTTTGTAGGGCGCCCCCAGGCCGGATGCGCCAATAAAGCCCGGCCCGTGAATGGAACCGTAAATCGTGTCCGGCGCTTTTCCGATATTTTCCATGATGTCGATCTCGCCGCACGGGGGCCAGCCGGCTTTATCGATGTCATCGCCCAGCATCCAGAAAGCCGGCCACATCCCCTGCCCACGAGGAATCTTGATGCGCGCCTCAAAGCGCCCGTAGGCCTGCGAGAACTTTCCCTGCGTTTTCAACCGGGCCGAAGTGAAATCGCGGGATACGCCATCTGCGCCAACGTATTTTTCCCGTGCCGCCTTGATGACCAAATTTCCATCTTGCAGGTAGGCGTTTTGCGTGCGAGCGGTGTAATATTCCAGCTCTTTGTTCCCCCAGCCATTGCCGCCGGTTTCCGCTACCCACTTGGAACCATCTACGGCAGAGCCGTTCGGACCATCGAACTCATCACTCCATGTCAGAACCCAGGGCTTCGTCTCGTGTGAAGGAACAACTGATTGGGCATTCGCCCGGAATGCCAACCCCAGTCCTAACGCCATAAGGATAAGAATGAGTGACCATAGCCATCGACGCGCCATGGAAATACCTCCTGCTGAAGCGTCAGCCGCGGAGTGACTAACCAGAGATTCGCCGTCGCATCCCAATCCTCTGACGCGCGCTCGCTCCTCCGAGCACGAGTTCGCAAAGACCGTCTACAAAATCAGGAGTCAAGGTATCATGCCGGATAAGAAACCGCATGTAGATGGGTCCGTAGAGCGCATCGAGAAGCAAATCCAGATCGGTGTTCTTGCGCAGTTCGCCGCGCCGAATTCCGCGGCGAAGCGTAGCGTAAGCATCCTGGCGTCGCGGCCTCATGAAGCGCTCGCGAAAGGCCGCCATTACGTCTGTATCACTCTGACCCGCGGCCAGAATGGCGGATACTATGCGTCCCTGCCGGCTGCGAAAGATTTGGATGACTCTTCGCATCTGTTGGCTCATGTCAGAGCGGACCGAGCCGGTGTCAGGAAAGTGAAGTTTCCTTATCGTACCGCGGGCGAATGCGTCGGCGATGAGCGCGGCCTTGTTGGGCCACCAGCGGTAAACTGTTGCCTTGCCCACGCCGGCGTGACCTGCCACGTCTTCAATCGTCAGATCGGAAAAGCCGTTTTCGCCCAGAAGTTTCAGCGCGCTGCGCAGGATCGCCGTGCGCGCTTGTTCACTGCGCGGCCGCCCCGGAGAACGCTTGCTTCCGCTGTTGTCGCCATTCTCTCGAACCGGAGACTTCTGGCGCATGGCACTACCCTACCATATAATCGGATACGGGTATTTAGAATCCGATACGCTGAGTATCGAATCTAAATTCCAATGCGCGGAGCTTGGGGCGCCGCAGTGCAACATATTTCAATCGACCTTTGGAGTGGTGTCTAAGCGATGTGGATTGTTGCGTTAGCTCTCAGGCGTCCTTATACCTTCATTGTGATGGCGCTCGTCATCATTATTCTGACGCCCATTACCCTGCTCCGAACACCTACTGACATCTTTCCCGATATCGATATTCCAGTTGTCTCCGTGGTTTGGTTCTACACGGGCCTGTCGCCCCAGGATATGGCCGACCGCATCGTGGCCAACTCCGAGCGCGGCATCACCACCACGGTCAATGACATCGAGCACATGGAGTCTCAGTCGGTGAACGGGCTCGGAGTCATCAAGATTTTCTTTCGCCCGGGCACCAACGTACAGGGAGCCATCGCGCAGATCACGGCCATCGCGCAAACCACTGTGCGCGGCCTGCCTCCCGGCACCACGCCACCTCTCATCATCTCTTATAGCGCGTCAACTACGCCCATTATTCAACTCGGGTTAAGCAGCAAGACTCTGCCGGAGCAGCAGCTTTTCGATCTGGGCCAGAACTTCCTGCGTAATTTTCTTGCCACCGTCCCGGGCGCTGCTACTCCCTTTCCCTACGGCGGCAAGATCCGCCAGATTCAGGTGGATCTGGATTTGCCCAAGCTTCAATCTTACGGTCTCCAGCCAACCGACATTGTCAACGCTGTAAACGCGCAGAACCTTATTCTTCCTACCGGCACTGTGAAGTTCGGGCCGCTGGAATACAACGTTGAGATGAATGGAACGCCCAAGACCATTGGGGAATTGAATGACCTGCCGGTCAAGACGGTCAGTGGTTCCACGCTCTACATGCGCGATGTCGCTCACATCCGCGATGGTTTCGCCCCGCAAACCAACATCGTGCGTCAGGACGGCAACCGCGGCGCCCTGATGTCCATCTACAAGAACGGCAACGCTTCCACGCTGCAAATTGTCGCCGGCATCAAGAACATTGTTCAGCAAGCGGCGCAAGCGTTGCCGCCGGAACTGAAAGTCACATCCTTATTTGATCAATCGCTGTTTGTGCGCGCATCGATCCAGGGCGTATTGCGCGAGGGGTTGATAGCCGCCGCTCTGACCGCCGTGATGATTCTTATTTTCCTCGGCGACTGGCGTCCCACGATCGTCATTTCTATCTCCATCCCGCTCTCTATTTTTGTGTCGATCATCGTTCTGGGCGCCATCGGACAAACCATCAACATCATGACGCTGGGAGGATTGGCGCTCGCCGTCGGAATTCTGGTCGACGATGCCACAGTGGAAATCGAAAACATCGAGCGCAATCTGGCGATGGGCAAGGAGATGAGGCAGGCCATCCTCGATGGCGCGCAACAGATTGCCGTGCCCGCGTTGGTCTCGACGCTCAGCATCTGCATTGTGTTCGTGCCCATGTTTTTTCTGACGGGCGTGGCAAAATTCCTTTTCGTACCGCTGGCCGAGGCCGTGAGCTTCGCCATGCTGGCGAGTTACCTGCTTTCACGAACGCTGATCCCGACGCTGGTGATGTACATCATGCGCGGGCACGAGCATCGGGAAGAAGCACCGAAATCTTTTTTTGGACGCTTCCAGCGCGGTTTTGAGCGCAAGTTCGAAGATTTTCGCCGTGGCTATGAGCGATTGCTCGAAACGACGCTCGAGCATCGTGGCATCTTCGTGATTTTCTTTCTCGCCTTTTGCCTGCTCTCACTCGGGTTGTTTGCGTTTTTAGGTCAAGACTTCTTTCCCCAGGTGGATGCCGGTCTACTGCGGCTGCATGTGCGCGGCCGTCCCGGCTTGCGCGTGGAAGAGACGGCACGCCTCTGCGATCAAATCGAAGCGACGTTGCGAGCCGAAGTTCCAAAGGGACAGTTGCAGACTATCCTCGACAACATCGGTCTGCCTAACTCCGGTATCAATCAGTCTTACAGCTCCAACGGAACCATCGGCAGCAGCGATGCCGAGATCCTGATCGCGCTCGATCCGGAGCATCATCCTCCCACGGCCGCGCTCACGCGGCGTCTGCGGGAAATATTGCCGCAGCGTTTTCCCGGAGTGGAGTTTTTCTTCCAGCCAGCCGACATCGTCACTCAGATTTTGAATTTCGGCTTGCCTGCTCCCATCGATGTGCAGGTCGTCGGTACGGACATGCAGAGCAGCTACGAAATCGCCCAGCAGATTGCCAACAAAATGCGCCATATTCCCGGCACCGCCGATGTACACGTGCAGCAGTTGCTTTCCCTGCCGACCTTGTACATGGATATTGATCGCACGCGCGTCACGCAAGTTGGGCTTACGGCGCGCGACGTGGCGCAGAGCGTGCTGGTTTCGCTGAGCGGCAGCTTTCAAACATCGCCGAATTTTTGGCTCAATCCACATAATGCGG
This sequence comes from Candidatus Sulfotelmatobacter sp., assembly GCA_036513255.1. GTDB lineage: Bacteria > Acidobacteriota > Terriglobia > Terriglobales > Acidobacteriaceae > Sulfotelmatobacter. The sequence goes on from DATBZH010000082.1 coordinate 7,137, forward strand.
TCACTTATCAAATGGCCGTGCAGTCCCCGCAATACCGCGTCACCAGCATGCAAGATCTCATGGCGATTCCGGTCAACTCGCAGCAAGGTCCGCAGTTGATGGGGAACCTGGTGCAGTTGTCTCCCGTCGTGCGAGCTGCCACGGTAAACCACTACAACGTGCAACCGGTCATCGACGTTTACGCCAGCACTCAGGATCGCGATCTGGGTGCGGTCGCTGCGGAAACCGACAAAGTGCTGAAGACTTTCGACGGCCATTTACCGCGTGGCACGCACATTGTGGTGCGCGGCCAGGTCGCCACCATGCGCTCGTCATTCTTCGGTTTGGGCGTGGGATTGGCGGGCGCCATCCTGCTGGTCTATTTGCTGATCGTTATCAATTTTCAATCGTGGCTCGATCCCTTCATTATTATCGCGGCGTTGCCCGGGGCCCTGGCGGGAATCTGCTGGTTCCTGCTCCTGACGCGCACGACGTTGAGTGTGCCGTCGCTTACCGGAGCGGTCATGTGCATGGGCGTGGCCACGGCCAATTCCATTCTGATGGTCAGTTTTGCGCGAGAACAAATGGACGAAGGCATCCCTGCGGTACAAGCCGCCGTGGCCGCGGGATACACACGCGTGCGCCCAGTACTGATGACTGCGCTGGCTATGATCATCGGCATGGTTCCCATGGCACTGGGTTTTGGAGAGGGCGGCGAGCAGAACGCGCCCCTGGGCCGCGCGGTTATCGGCGGATTGCTGTTTGCCACCGTGGCCACGCTGTTTTTTGTGCCGAGCGTATTCGCAATATTCCACGGCAGGCGCGAGGCCAAGCGTGCGCGCCAACAACAGGCATAAGCCAGAAGGCGAAGAGAGTTCGCAGGAATCGGAGCCGAGCATGAGTGCAGAGAACGAATCGAAAAAAACGTCGGCACAGGCACGGCAGGGCGAACCAAGCCGCGCCGATCAGCCGTCACAACAAAGCGGAAATGAAGAGCATCACGGGCAAAGTGCCCAGGCCCAGCGTGACGAGGAGATTGCCGCGATGCAGCAGCACTCCCGCCACCAGCCACCGGCTATTCAAAGACCGCCTGAAGTTCCGCCCGCCCCGCCGCGCACTGCTCTGATGATTGTGGGTGTGATGCTGCTTCTGTTGTTGGTTGCCGGAGCGATTACCCTGTTGTCCCACATGAGTCACGACCGCGCTCTTGCGAAAGAGACGGAACGCGAAACCGTCCCCACCGTTGCCGTCGTTCATCCTCTGGCGGAAAAGCCGGACGAAGATCTCGTGCTGCCCGGTTCTCTGCAAGCCTACGAAGAGTCTCCCATTTACGCGCGCACCAGCGGCTATCTTGTGCGCTGGTACAAAGACATTGGCAGCCGCGTGGAAAAAGGAGAGTTGCTGGCCAAGATCGACACGCCGGAAGTCGATCAGGAGTTAAACCAGGCCCGAGCCGCGCGTCAGCAGATTGTGGCGCAGATGGATCTGGCCAAAATCAGCGCCGACCGATGGGAGAACTTACGCAAGACCGACTCTGTCTCCGCGCAGGAAACAGACCAGTATTGGAGCGCATACCAACAGAGCAAGGCAAACCTGGACGCCTCCGATGCAAACGTCCGCCGCCTCGAACAGTTGGAAGGTTTCAAGGACGTCTACGCTCCGTTTTCTGGTGTGCTTACCCGCCGCAATGTCGATCCCGGCGCGCTTATCAATGCTGGCGCCGGAGCCGCTGGCCGCGAGTTGTTTGACCTCGCACGCGTCGATCCGCTGCGAGTCTTCACCAGCGTTCCACAGGCGTATGCGCCGTATATAAAGGTTAGCGCTAACACTTCCGTTACCCTTCAGGAATTTCCCGGGCGAAAGTTCGTTGGCAAGGTGGCGCGCACAGCGGAAGCAATTGATCCATCCACGCGAACTCTGTTGACTGAGGTCGATGTGCCTAACAAGGACGGCAGGCTTCTGCCCGGCTCGTTTGGAGAAGTTCACTTCGCCGTTGGTTCGGGCGTGGACAAGGTCACAGTTCCGGTCAATGCGATGCTGTTCCGCGCGGAAGGCGCGCAGGTCGCGGTTATTGGCTCGGATAACAAAGTACAGCTGCGGCACATCAACATTGGGCGAGACTACGGAACCACGCTGGAAGTTCTTGGCGGGGTCTCCGCGACCGACCAAATCGTTATCAATCCCGCCGATTCGCTGGAGGACGGGCAGCAGGTGAACATCGCGGAACCGCAGCCGGGCCAGCAGCAATCCGGCCAGCCATCGCAGCAAAATCAGCAGAAAGGAAGCGGTTTGTGAAGCGAGCTGCTATTTCGACCGGTCTCGCGCTCCTCGCGTTTTCCGCTGCCTGCACCGTCGGTCCGCGCTACAGTCGCCCCCCGGCTCCGGCACCCGCGCCGGATGCGTGGAAGACGCAGCCGCCTTGGGAGCAGGCTGCTCCCAAGGATTCGATTCCCAAAGGCGCATGGTGGCAAATCTTTCACGATTCCGCGCTGGATGCATACGAGCAACAACTGCTTCAGGCAAATCAGTCTCTCGTAGCGGCGCGCGATCGTCTGGATCAGGCGCGCTCCCTGGCGCGCATTGCTACGGCCGATTTCTTTCCGCAGCTTTCAACGGATCCCAGCGCCGTGCGTGAACGGGGTTCCGGTAATCGCCCGCTCAACGGCGCTGCCCAGAGCATCGTGAACGGAGTCCCGCAGCCAATTCTTCCTTACACTCAGAACGTCTTTACGATCCCGTTCTCACTGAGCTACGAGGCCGATCTCTTCGGGCGTGTGCGGCATAACGTGGAAGCGGCCAACGCATCGCTGCAATCCACGGCTGCTGATCTGGGCAACGCGCAGTTGGTGCTCACTGCCGAACTTGCCGCAGACTACTTCACCCTGCGCGAGCTTGATGCCGAATATCAAGTAGTGCAGGAGTCTGTGGGCTATCAGCGCAAGGGATTGGACCTGGTGAACAAACGGCACGACGGGGGCATTGCCAGTGGGCTGGAAGTTGCGCAGCAGGCTGCGCTGCTCGACTCAACATTGTCGCAGCTCGCTCTGGTGCAGCAAACGCGCGCGCAGTATGAGCACGCCATTGCCGTGCTTTTGGGCCAGCCGGCGTCCGGTACAAGTGTGCCAACGGCGCCGCTACAGGCGACTCCGCCTCCAATTCCGCTTGGCGTGCCTTCCGATGTACTGGAGCGCCGTCCCGATATTTCCAGCGCAGAACGCCAAATGGCTTTTCAAAATGCGGAGGTGGGAATTGCGCGGACGGCTTTCTATCCGCACATTACGCTCAGCGGTTCGGGCGGATGGCAGAGCACGGATATGGCTTCGTTGTTCAATGCTCCCAGCCTGTTCTGGTCGCTCGGCGCGGACGCCCTGCAACCCATTTTTCAGGGGGGACGAAACCGCGCGAATCTTGCCGCCGCACACGCCGCGTACGACCAGTCTGTCGCGAACTATCGGCAATCGGTGTTGGCCGCATTTCAGGAAGTTGAAGACGGTATCAGCAATCTGAGCACGCTTTCGCAAGCGCTGAGCACTCAGGGCGCGGCGGTGGAAGATGCTCGCAAAGCCCTGGCCATCGCCAACAATCGTTACGTCGGCGGAGTCACAACCTATCTCGACGTGATTACCGCCCAAACGACTCTGCTCACGAGCGAACGCCTGGAAACACAGTTGCTCGGCCAGCAGATGGTCAGCGCTGTTTATCTCGTGAAGGCTCTTGGCGGTGGATGGGATGCGAGTCAGATCGCAGGTGAGCAGGTTCATCCGCAAGCCGGCCAGGTCGTGCGGCCGTAACGCTTGATCCTGGCCCGCACTTCGAGCGACCTTTTGAGCCACTGAAACGCGGACCAGGACCGTGCCACGAAAGTGTTCTATTCGTAGCTGAACGTCAATTCATCGAGGTAGATGGAATACGCATTCTGCTTGACGTTGCCATCCATCTGGTAGTTGATGGTTACACCCCACCAACTCGCCGGCGCGGGACCCGGATCGTAATACTGATTCACGGTGCTCGTTACGCCGTTGAGGGTTATGGACTGATACAGCAATTGATTGTTGGAGGTCCGCTGCACCTGGATTGTTAGGTGATTCCACGCATTGTTGTTTGGGTGGCAGGCAATACCGGTGGGAATCCATTGCTGGGCGACGTTGTTCCAGACATCCCATTCGTTGCCACCTGCAATCCGGCACTCGTGTCCCCAGATGAACCCCTGGCTGTCGAAAAACTGGTTGATGTCGAACTCCAGCGCCTGAGAAACCGCGAGATTAGTACCGTAAAAATAAACGTCGTAGGTGAAATTATGAAGCGTTGGCGTCAACGTGTGATTCGAGTCGGACAGGCCTTGTGACGACTGGGATCCGATCAGATGATTGTTAAACAGCGCGTCGGAATAAACGGCGGTTCCTCCCAAATTGTATTCGCTTGCTTCGCCGCTCATAGAGGGTGACTTGACTCCCTGGCTCATCGAAAAAGTAATGCCGTCGCAAGGTGACGGAGAACAGTCAACAAAGTTCGGGGGCCCTTGCCCATACTGGCCCCATCCGCCGCTGTGTTGCAGGTTGCTGAAAGAGTTTCCGCCGCCGCCGCTCGATCCGACAGTAATCGTGACCGGTGCCGTAGCAGCTCCTCCGCACTTGTCCCATTCTTCGACAACCGTGTTGTACTTGCCGGCGCTTAACGCGAGGTTGTAGTTCATGCTCGCGCCATTCACCACGTAGGCCAACTGGCCAGGCGCAGTGTAGATTCCCATGGAGGCAATGCCCTTTGAGCACGTTGTTGTAGCTGTGGCGGAGAAATTGGCAGGAGAGCTGACCGTGCTGTTATTGACAGGAGAAGTCACGTACACGCCGGATCCGGCGCTGACTGTAACTTTGACCGCAGCCGTTCCCGCTCCACCGCAGTTGTCCCAATCCTCGACGACCGTGTTATAGGTTCCTGGGCTGAGACTGAGGCTTGTGTTCAGGTTCGCCCCATTCACAACGTAGGCCAATTGGCCAGGGGCGGTGTAAATTCCCATAGAGGCGACACCCTTGGAACACGAGGTGGTCGCGGACGCAACATAAGAGACGGAACCTTGTACGGTAGTCCCGTTAGCGGGAGAGTTGACGGTGACACCGGCAAATGCTTCGCAGGCAAAAACAAACAAAAAGCACACGATCAGCGACAGGGGGGAGAACGTCCGCATGAAAAAAGCTCCAAATAGGTTTATTGACTTCCGACTTGCAGAACTGCAGTTGATACTGCCCTACACGCGCGAGCGGGCGCGGCTGGGTTCGGAAAGTGGCGTAATTTGTGACGCTGCTTCGAAGCCGATCAATTTCATGTTCCCGAAAACCCAATCAATGGGTGTAGGAACAAGCGGATTCTTCAATCGGTCTGTTAAATATTGTCGGGAGCATACCAGAAACCCTGTATTTTCCCCAAGCGAAAACTGTGTATTTCTTACTCGAAAGTACTAGTCCCTTCCACGTGGACTCAACCTGCGGGTTGCGGGCCCTTGTGAAAGCCGAATTGCCCCATTTACAGCGGCAACCTTAGGGGAGTTTGGGCCATCCATGTTGCGTCGATGCGAAATGGAGTCTGATAACCGATGGGCACCACTCGTCACTGTTGCCTGCCAGTTTACAACCTTGCTGCATTTTTTTCCCTGGCCATTATCATCGTGAGCGCGGGCTGTGGCGGAGGCTCGCCCTCTTCTCCGGGCGGCTCACAGACGGCGAAAACACTTACGTCGATTTCCGTGTCTCCTGGTGCCGCCGACATATCGGCCGGGACCACGCAGCAATTCCAGGCCACAGCAAAATATAGCGACGGCTCGACCGCGGACGTCAGTTCCACGGTGGCTTGGTCCGATGCGAGCCAGTCTATAGCAACAATAAGCTCCACTGGGTTGGCCAAGGGAATGGCTTCCGGCTCGACGGCGGTGACTGCAACCCTGTCAGGAATGAGCGGCAGCGCGACGCTGACCGTGACCACGGTCGCACCGGCTGTCACATCCATCGCGGTGTCGCCGTCCAGTGCAGGTATCGCAGTTGGAGCGACAGCGCAGTTCACCGCTACTGCGACCTACAGCGATGGTTCCACGGGGATCGTTAGCACAACGGCCGCCTGGAGTTCGTCGGCGCCTTTGATCGCCACAGTAAATTCGAGCGGACTGGCAAGCGGACTCGCGTCCGGTTCTGCCACTATCACCGCCATGCTGAGCGGCGTCGCCGGTACCGCAACGCTGAGCGTAAAGACGGTGACCTCCATAGCGGTATCGCCGCCGACCGCAAGCATTCTTGCCGGGAGCACGCAGCAATTTGCCGCCACCGCGACTTATAACGATGGATCGACGGTAAATGTAAGCACCACTGCGGCTTGGACTTCATCCGTTACGACGGTGGCCACGATAGGTTCGAGTGGACTGGCGACGGGCGTGACGGCTGGTTCGACGGTAGTGACAGCCTCGATCGGCGGAATAAGCGGAACTGCAACCCTGACCGTGACGCCAAGAACCGTGACGTCTCTCTCGGTAACGCCCTCCACTTCCACTGTGTTGACGGGCGCGACTGAGCAATTAACGGCCACTGCAACCTACAGCGATGGATCCACTGCGAATGTGAGCACGACAGCCACTTGGATGTCCGCGAATCAATCAGTAGCGACTGTGAACTCGATCGGCATCGCGACCGGGGTGGCTTCCGGCTCCACGACCATCACGGCCTCGCTCAGCGGCTTCAACGCCAGCGCGACCGTGACCGTCTCGGCGAGCGTTGGGACGAATGTTCCTCTGTGGCATTTTGACGCGCAAAGGAGCGGATTGAACAGCACGGAAACTTTGCTGACAACTTCGAACGTTACTGCCACCACCTTTGGCAAACTGTTCTCGTACCTGGTGGATGGTTACGTGTATGGCCAGCCGCTGCTGATGTCGAATGTAACAATCAACGGGAGTTCGCATAACGTGCTGTACGTGGCAACCGAGAACGACAGCGTGTATGCCTTTGACGCGGACACCTACGGCAGTGGCGCGCCGTTGTGGCAGGTCTCGTTGCTGCAAACGGGAGAAACTCCGATCACGAACGGTCCCATTCAGCCCTATACCGGTATTACGTCGACTCCGGCGATTGATACCACGACGAATACGATGTATGTCGTATCGACGCAGACTTCGTCCGCGAGCGGAGGAACTTTCCGCGTGAATGCCCTCGACATAACTACCGGGGCGCAACGGAGCGGAAGCCCTGTCACTATTCAGGTTTCGATGTCGGGCGCGAACGCCGGCGCTCTTACAACGTCGTGTTTGCAACGGGCTGCACTGCTCGTGAACAACGGCTTCGTCTACATTGGCTTTGCCAGCTGCAAGAGCGGGTGGCTCCTCGCCTACAATGAGCAGAATTTATCTGCCGCTCCTGCGGTATTCAATTCCAGCCCCAATCTCCCCGGTGAGGGGGCATTTGCCAGCGCGGGCGGCGTATGGATGAGCGGCGGCGGGCCGGCGGCCGACAGCCTGGGAAACATCTACATCACGACGGGGAATGGTCCCTGGGACGGGCAGACGGCTTGGAGTGATTCGGTGCTGAAGTTTCGTCCGAATCTCACGTTGGAAGACTATTTCACTCCCTACGATTATCAGTACATGGATTGCGCTGATGCGGATCTGGCGTCAGGGGGATTGCTTTTGATTCCTGGAACTACACAAGCGTTGGCTGGCGGAAAGACGGGAAAGCTCTATCTTGTGGACACGACCAATCTTGGTCACGAGACAAGCGGCGATACGGGCGCTACGCAGTGGTTATGGTTTGAGGAGAATTTAAGTCCTCCCTATCAGACGACCTGTACCGATAGCACGGTCAACACCACGTATATCAATGCTTATGAAATTTTCGGGACGGCTGCGTTCTTTAACAATTCGGTGTATTTAGGCATAACGCCGACATCGACGACCACGCCTGCTGGCGTGGGACAGTTCACATACTCCGGAACGCTGACACCCGTGGCCTACACAATGCCCAGCATCCTGGAAAACAGCCGCGGAACCACGCCGTTTATCTCGGCGAACGGGATCACGAATGGAATTCTCTGGATGATCGATCACGGGCAGCCGTTACAGACCGGAAGCACGCAGACCTCAGCTACGCTTCGCGCGTACGATGCGGCCAATCTCGCGGGCCCGGAGCTTTACGATAGCGGGCAAAACACAGGAGACACGCCCGGATATGGAATCAAATTCACGTCTCCGATTGTCGCCAACGGCAAAGTCTACATCACGAGCGGCCACGACGATGTGACGGTGCCGAATCCCAGAGGTGAGGTGGATGTTTACGGATTGAAGCAGTAGGAAGCGATTGCTCTCCCAAGGCGCCGTCGGTTTTTCCAATTCAATCCCCGCAGTCAACGGCTCTCATGGTGGAAGTGGGATTCGAACTTGCAGGAAATACCGTAGGGACCCTTACCTACGGTTCCCTCATCTAATTACCCGTTAAGAAACAATTATGCAGGCTCTGCTCAAAGAAGGCCCCAAGCATCGCCGCCGGCCAATATGGAGGTGGATCGGTTTAGCCGTTCTCATTTTTCTCGTAAGCGCGGGCGTGGCCATCCGCATGGTGATCTCCCGCGCCGAGCCGATCATGCGGGCTCGAATCATCAGCACATTGCAGAATCGCTTCAAGAGCAATGTGGAGTTGGCGAGCTTTCATGTCTCCGTCGCCAATGGAATTGAAGTCTCCGGCGGCGGCTTGAAAATCTTTGGTACGACCGATCCCAATCCATACGCTCCCGGAGTACAAGCCCTGATCGGCATCCAGGAGTTCCGCTTTCAAACCGCGCTGCGAAACCTGTTTCGCTCCCCAATGCACGTTGACACCGTATATGTAAAAGGTTTGGAACTGAATATCCCGCCCAAGGGAAACCGAGGGGACATGACGAACATGCGTTCCAAGACCGGTAAGATGACGATCTTCGTCGACAAGTTCGTATGTCAGGATACGAAGCTTGTGATCAACACTACGAAGCCCGGCAAGCCGCCTCTGGAATTCGCGATATCAGATTTGAAGATGAAAGACATCGGCCCCGGCCAACCCATGCAATTTAATGCCACGCTCGTGAACCCGAAGCCTGTAGGGGACATTCAGTCGCACGGCCTCTTCGGGCCCTGGCAGCCGGACAATCCGCGTGATACGCCAGTACAGGGGGACTACTCTTTTACCAACGCCGATCTCAGCACGATCAAAGGCATTGGCGGAATTCTTTCTTCCACCGGGCAGTACTCGGGGACTTTGAGCGATATTAACGTGCATGGAACCACCGACACCCCGGATTTTCGCATTGCGACCAGCGGGCATCCAGTTCCTCTGCACACGGAGTTTCATGCCACGGTTGACGGCACGAGCGGAGATACATATCTGCGGCCAGTGAATGCCAGCTTTCTTCATTCCGCGGTTACGGCAAAAGGCTCCGTCGTTCGCGTGAACGAACCGAAAGGTCACGATATAGAACTCGACGTTGTCCTGGACCATGCGCAGATTGAAGATTTGCTCAAACTCGGCGTGCGCACCGATCCCCCAATCATGAACGGGCCTGTCGAGATGACGGCGCGGCTCAGTCTTCCTCCGGGAGCTGCGGATGTCACCGACCGGCTCAAGTTGGCGGGCACTTTTCATGTGCAGCAAGCGCATTTTACGAACCCAAAAGTGCAGGACAAGCTGGACTCGCTCAGTCTGCGCAGCCGAGGCAAACCTAAAGAGGCAAAGGAGAATACTCAGGAAAATGTGCCCGTCGACTTGCGGGGAACGTTTGCCTTGCGAGACGGGTTGCTCTCTTTTTCGTATTTACACTTTTTGATTCCGGGAACGCATGTCGACATGACCGGCACCTACGGTTTGGATGGAAAGACGTTTGACTTTACCGGGATGGCTCGGCTGGATGCGACGGTTTCACAAATGACCACCGGCTGGAAGTCCCTGCTTCTTAAGCCTGTCGACCCATTCTTCCGCAAGAATGGAGTCGGCACAGAAGTCCCGATTAAGATCACCGGCACGCAATCGGAACCGCACTTCGGCCTGGACTTCCATCATAAAGACGAGGGTCACAAAGAGGACGAGAAGCAAAAAAATGAGGGTGCGAATGGTGGAAAGAACGCTGTTGCGGGATCGAATCGCAAATAGTCTCGCAGCCATGCCCATGGGCGTACGCGCGTTCCAAGAGTAGTGGCAGTGAGTGTTTCCATCTGCTTGGATCGAGGTTATAATTTCGGGCGGTACCTCGAAACAAAGCGGATAAATTTCAAAACATTTGTTGACCACTGAGGTTAGAAACAAGTATGAGCGAAAAGCCAAGCACCACGCTGCCTGCCGTTGTCGAGAAAATTATCAAGTCTCCCAACGGGCCGGAGAAAGCGCAGATCGCCGTCGAAGGGGCTGATCATCTTTATCGCGAGCTGCGTATCGAAAACACTCTCATCAACGAGGATGGCGACGAGGTACGCCTGAAGCAGGGCGCCGAAGTCGAAGTCACGATCGCGGCGGAACCAGAAGCCACGACAGCCAAAGGGTGAGGAAGCCCGAAGAGGCGCGTTATCCCAGACCAAAGTCTCTCTTTCTACACAGAACACTGTATGGCCTTGGAATCACGGGAACAGCATTCTAGAGTCGCGTAGACCTTCGCCCCGCTTGCCGGCTGAGGTTGGCGGGGGATATGGACAGCGCGACAAACCAAGCACATCATAATTCTCGCAGTTCCTGGTCCCACCACGGCGACCATCAGCACGGCGTCCAGTTTTATTCTCAGGACAAGTTTCTCCTCGAAGAGTTGAGCCAATACATCGGACAGGCTCTGGCGGCGGGGGATTCTGCCGTTGTAGTTGCCACGGACCAGCATCGCAATGGCCTTCTGCAATGGCTCACGGCGCAAGGTTTGGATATTGCTGTCCTTCTTGAGCAAGGACGCTTTGTCGCCATGGATGCCCGGCAGGTGTTGAGCGAGTTCATGGTGGATGAGTGGCCGAATGAGGAACGGTTCAATGAAGTGGTCGGTGGGATTGTTTCCCGGTCTTTGACCCGCGCTACGGGCGTTCATCCGCGAGTGGCGATATTCGGTGAAATGGTGGCGTTGCTATGGTCCGATGGCAATCCTCCCGCAGCGGTCCACTTGGAGCAACTGTGGAATCGTCTGGCTCAGACCAGGTCTTTTTCACTTTTTTGCGCCTATCCCATGAACAGTTTCAACCGGGAAGAGGACGCGGAGTTGTTGCTGAAGGTCTGTAATGAGCATTCTGCGGTCATTCCGACCGAAGGCTTTATGGGATTGGGCAGCGAAGATGAGCGCCTTCGCAGCATTACCCAGTTACAGCAAAAAGCGCGAGCCCTGGAAACTGAAGTCGCGCAACATAAGCGGCTTCGTCAGGAACTTGAACTGCACGTGCAGGCGCGTACGGCTGAGTTGCAAACCAAGAACGCTCAGCTTCTGGATGAAGTGAAGCGGCGCGAAGATGCCGAAACCAGCCTGCGGACGCTGACCAGCCAGTTGATGCTTATCCGCGATGAAGAGCGCCGGCGTGTTGCCCACGAGTTGCACGAAAGCACGGCTCAACTTCTGGCTACGTTGGCGATAAATCTAAGCGTGCTCGCCGAACCGAGCGCCGTTGTTGATGCTCGCCAATCATGGCTGATTAAAGAGAGCGCAAGCCTTGTCGATAACCTGCTGAGTGAAGTCCGGCAACTTTCGCATCTATTGCATCCGCCCACTCTGGACGAAATGGGTTTGCCCTCGGCCATTCAGTGGTACGCCGAAAGATTTGCCAAACGTGCCAATATCAACGTCGCGCTTGAAATTCCCGATAACTTCGGCAGGCTCTCGCGCGAAAAGGAGATTGCGATCTTCAGAGTCGTTCAGGAATCTCTCGCCAACGTGCAAGAGCATTCGAATAGCGCGACCGCGACGGTACGCATTACCGAGTCCTCCGGTCATGTCTGTGTGCAAGTGAGCGATTTAGGGAAAGGCATGGCGGGTGTTGCGCCCCTTTCCACGACGGGGATCGGAATCAACGGAATGCGCGAGAGATTACGTCAGTTGGGCGGAACGCTGAGTGTGCACTCAAACAGCGGTGGCACGCTGGTGACGGCCGACTTGCCCACGTAAATTGCTATAAAGATCGAAGCGCTCTTCTTTGGCATTAACGATCCTGGCATTAAAGAGATCGTCGCACACTCCGTCGCTCTCGATTGACGATTACTTTCCTGCACTCCCGAGCAAAATCCTACACAATAGCAGCCAGCACCGGACATTTGTGGTCATCAGGAAATTTTCCTTCACGTGCTCTCGCCCGTTTTCCCCCAGTTGTTTGGCAAACTGCGGATGGGTTAACAGATACCGTATTTGATAGGCGCATCCGTCGACGGAGTGCACCAACGCTCCCGTCAACTTGTGGATGATCTGGTTCGGAATGCCTCCGACGGCTCCCGCGATTGTCGGTTTTCCTTTCCACAACGCTTCCGTCACCGTCAAGCCAAAGCCTTCGCGAATTGACTTTTGCACGATGATGGTCGAGGCGCGCTGCAGCGCGTTGATTTCGAGCGCACACCAGGGAGGAAGGTCGAGAATAATAATGTCGGGATCTTTACCCGCGGCCTCTTTGACTTCTTTAAGGACCACTGCACCCTCCGGGTCGTCGGTTGCTCCGCCACCGGCGAGCAAGAGTTAGCAATCCACATACTTGCGCGCTTGTTTGAAGGCTTGAACGACTCCCACTGGATCTTTCGCCCGATCAAAACGTGAAACCTGAGTCACGATTGGCCGCGAACGATCGACCCCGAATTCGTCGCACACCTGCTGCACGAAGCTATCGTCGAGGTCTTTGTTTTTCTCCGACAGCGGATCGATGCACGGATAAAACAAATACTGAGGAATAGACAACTGCCGGGAAAAAGACTGCGAAGAAAAGATCGCGGCGTCATATTGCTCGATGAACGGACGCAGGAATCCCCAGACATCGGGATTGGGATTGGACAAGTCGATGTGGCAGCGCCATATCCATCGGCTAGAGGAGTCCTGACGGGCGCGAATCAGCGCAGCGGGCTGTGGGTCGTGAATCACGACCACGTCTTCGGTGAATTGCATGCGCTTGAGGTTTTGCTCGTTGTGCATCAGAAAGATGTCGCGAGCCTGCTGAGTCAGCTTGTACTCGCTGCCCTGGAGCGCATTATGAAAGGCCTTCGTAACCTCGAAGAAGTCGTTTCCGCCAGTGATGACATCCCAGTGGGTTTGCAGCTCTACCTCGTTGAGCAGCGGGACCAGTTGGTTCAGCATCTCGGCAACTCCACCGCCGACCGCAGTGGAGTTCACCATCTTTAGAGATTTGCCCTTCAGTCCCTGGGCAAGAAACCGCAACTCGTCGATCTCAGCCTGGCCAACAATACTTTTGTAGTCGTCCAGATGCGGGGCAGGAACGGGCGCCGGAGGAGTTTCCCAGGTGCGAGGCTTCCGGCGGCGTTCTTCGCGCACGGGAGCAGCCGGAACAGACACGGCAGCAGAGCCAGCACTCGATACATACGATGAACCTTCGTTTGTGGCCGGTTCCATCTGCGGGAGGGTTTGCGATTCCATTGGGTCCATAGTTTTTGTACGCCGTTAGATCAGCGCTCGCTCCACGATTCGAATAATTTGTTCGCGCACATTGTCCAGTGTCGCCGTGTAGATATCGAGCCGGTTCAACTGGCGAGCTGCTTCCGTCAGTCCCAAATCCTCATGCAGCCACTGCGAGAAATCGTTGGACATCAGTTTGAGCCTGAGCCTCGCCTCGATGAAATGGTGGTGAATGCAGTGCACGCTCACGCCGCGCAGACCTTCCGCAAACTCCCCCAGCGTTCGGGCCACAAAGTTTGTCGGAATAACGACCGAGTCGGCAGCGCAAAAATAGAAAGTTTCTCGAGCGGCCCGCGTGGCGGCGGCCGGCGAGCGTTTTAGGAAATCTTCCACGATCTGGATGAATCTCGCGCGTAGCTCCGCGACCGATGTGAACTCCCTCACGTCGACGCTGGCCAAGCCTTCCGCCAGGCTGGGCTCATTGCAGGCCGAGAGTACCCACTGACCGAAGTCATTGGAAAATCCTTCCCGGATGAAGTGAAGTGTTAGTGGACAGTGATCTTTCCGCGAATCACGGTCACCGAGGCTGGCGGTAATTCGTAGATCGTTTCTTTGCCGGCGTTCATTGTCGTGTGCGCGATGGGCCCGTCGGGATCTGCGGTTCCCTTTGTATAAGCGACAATCGTCCGTTGCGCACCGGCTTCTGCGTGAGCCATGAATCGCGTTTGCGCCGGGTGCCACTGATATTGAGCGCTGCCGAAAGTGGAAACGTCTACCTGTCCTGAGAAATTGCCAGATTCGTCCGAAGCCCTTTGAAATGCAATTCGCACCTTGTGCGCGTTTTGCTGATCGCGATTCACGAGCATGAGCGACCACTGGCCGTCGGGACGCTTCACGGCGTATGCCGTGATCAGTTCATAGCCGGCGCCATCTTCGACGTCGCTCTTCGCCGAAAATATTTCGTGCGTGTCTCCGCCGGGCTGTACCCATTGCAGATTGATAAGCTGCGCGACGAAGAATTGCGCCAGCGGCTGCTGAATTTTGTAGTCGGCGTCAACGGTCCACATGCCGAACGTTCCCGGAGAGCTGTTGCAGCCGGGCTCCATCTGCAGCGGCAGATAGTGGAAGAAATAGACTGCATTCCCGCCCACGTTCAAAAATGAACCGATGTAATCTGCCAGCCAGATTCCGGCGAAAAGATCCTGGTAGGTTTCGCTCGCGCCGGAGGAAAGATTTCCCTCGGTGATGAACATCGGCATGTTCGCCGGGACGCCATCGTCGTGCCAGACCTGCACGATGTGGCGCACCAGTTCCGGCTCGTCGTAGAGCATGCCCCACGGAGTGCGGCATGGATCGTAGGGATAATGCTCGAACGAAAAAAACGCCAAGTCGTTCATGCGTCCGTGACGCTTGAGATAGTCGATGAATCGCGCCGTCCACGAAACTTTGCCGTTCGCGTCCGGCCAAACTTCAATGTCTTTGTTCACACCCTGGAACGACGGGCCGCCGAGTTTCAGCGCTGGGTCGACACGATGAATCGCCGTGGCCCACTGCAAATAAAGAGCTGCATAGTCTTCGGGCAGCATGTACTGGCCGTCGGCTTCTTCGCCCATCTCCACGTAGGAAATTGGATAGTGGCGTTTCTCGATATAAGCAATCTCCGCGGCGGCGTTGTCCGGAGTGTCATACAACATGGCCACCGGAATCATTGCGGGCAGGCCGCGCGTGACGCCGCTGGTGAAAAATAAATCGAAGCCCATCTGCGCCTGCTTGGTCGAGCCCAAGTCGGACGGCTCATGCCAGGGATCGACCGACGAGCAGTAGGTTGTCGTCTGCTCCTGATCGGGAGTGTGCCGCAGGATGTCGTGAAATGCGCCGTCTTCCGAAGTCATGCCCAGATAAATTTCGCGAATCGCGTAGCCTACGCAATTGCGGGGATCGGCTGAGCCATCGGCGTCGCAGGTGTTCGAGGATTCCGTCATCCAGATGCGCACGAAGTGGACCGGCGTGGGGCTGGCGCCGAGTCGAATCGTCTCAGTGCCGCCTGCGCCTTCGGTCACCGCGCCTTTAGGAAAAGTCTGCCAAGTGCCGCGAGTGACGGCTTTGATGGGATCTTCTCCGGTCCAGTACTGCACGAGATATTTCTTTGCGTACGAAGCCGCCCATGCGATGCGAATGCTGTTGACCTCCTGCATTTGCGCGAGATCTATCACCACCCACTGCGGATGCAGGTCGTCACTTTCTCCGGTGAAGTGCTGCGTCAGATACGGATTGCTCTTCCAGAAAGTTTTCTTATCGCCGTCGGTCATGCGCGAGAAGCCGACATTGTCTGTGCCGTCGTTGCGGGTGAAGCCGCGCCGCGGCAGACTGTAGCCGTAGGAATAGCGGATCGTTTCCGTTGGAGTGGCCGACCCGGTGAAATATCCGCGGCCGCCGGCATCGCTCCATGTGCCTTGCGGATTCCAGTGCCAGGCCTCCACGGCAAGTTCGGTGTTCTGGCGATACGTTACGGGCTGCCAGCCGGAGGCGAGAGTCTGATCCAGCGTCGGTTGCGTTAGATCTTTGTCGATGGCCTCGACGGCAATGCGGTCAACTCCCGCGCCGAGAGTTTCTTTCGGAACGAAGCGGTTGGTCGGATGGGAGGTGTCGACCTCAACTGTTTGGGCTGATAGTGACGGGAGCAAAAGAAAGCATCCCAGCAAAACTGGGATCAGGCAGGAAGTATCTTTCAACGCGCCTCCTCATGCAAAGAAGAGTATTAAAACGATTGAATAAAGGAGTATACGCAGTTGCTAACTGCCGGAGCGAATGTTTTCTTGGGGCTTCTGATGACCGAGCTTCGCTCATCGTGACCGAAACTGCCTTACCACCTCCGGCAGCGAGGCATGGGCAAACGGCGCTGGGGTCAGTGTGAGCGCCAGCATTACCAGCGCTAATACTGCCAGCCACGCTCTCGCTCCGGAAACCCTGGGCCACTCCGCGACTTGCGGATGCCGAAAGCTGCTCAACTGCAAAAGAATTGCCCAGACGAACCAGCCGACCCAGAGGTAGTAGGCCATGGGCAACAGAATCAGAATGGTCATCCGTGAAACGAATTTGTGGGCCTGCGGCGCGATAGAAAAAACTATGTGTCCGCCGTCGAGCTGTCCACCGGGAAGCAGGTTCAGGGATGTGGCAAACATTCCCACCCAGGCAGCAATCGCCGTGGGATGCAGTAGCACGCGATTCAGCGGCATCACTGCCGCTGCGTTTCCTCCCGCTGCGCCCAGCAGACGATGCATCCATACAAAAATCAGAGGGAAGCCGATTTCTAAATCACCGGGCAATATCGATCCCGGGAGCGGCTTCGATAGTCCCAGCGAGACGAACAACACGGCGATGGCCACGACAAATCCCGCGATTGGGCCGGCGATACCGATATCGAACAGCGCGGTGCGCGAGCGGATCGGCGAGCGGATGCGAATGAACGCTCCCAGAGTGCCAATCAGAGTTGGCGCGGGAATAAAAAACGGCAGCGTGGCCCACACGCCATATTTCTTGCAATAAAGATAGTGCCCCATTTCGTGCGCCATCAGAATCAGCATGAGTGTGGCGGCAAAGGGCAGGCCGCGCAGCAGCCACGCCGGATGCAGAATCCAACTCGCGGGAAAAATTGGAGCGGCGTTATCGTCGAGCGAAAACACCGACAGATTGTGCTCAAAGTTGAATTGCATGCGCGCGCCTACCACCAGCGTGGTGAAGCAGGTCAACAACAGCAGCAATGCGTGCAGCCAGTAGCGTTGCGGCGGCTCGCCCACCCAGGTGGGCGCGGGCAGCGAATACTCAGAAGCGGAGACGGCCAAAGGCAGATTCGGTTCCGGCATGCGTATGGTTTGATGCTACTACGAGACCTGTGTGGCGCGGACACTCCCTTCGGCAAGCTCAGGGCAGGCTCTGTCCGCGAACTCTATCCATGAAAATCGCTATCAATCAGCCCTGTCACTCGCCATCATAAATTTGCCTTGCCCCCCGCCCGTGGCGCATACTTTCTATCCGATCCCAGATTCACATTTGAGGAGAAACTCCATGAAAGCCAAACTGGCAATCCTGCTGGCCGCCTCGCTGTTGGCTGCTGCGCCATTTGTCTCCGCCCAAGACGCAACCCCAACCGATAAACCCGCCGGCGACAACGCCATGAAGAGAGCGGCCGACAAAACCGGTCACGACACAAAAGTAGCTGCCGACAAGACCGGCCATGCGACCAAGGTAGCGGCCAAAGACACCGCCAAGGGCACGGAAAAGGCCGCGGATAAAACCGGTCACGAGACCAAGGTCGTCGCAAAAGATACCGGCAAGGACACGAAAAAAGCTGCCGACAAGACCGGTCACGAAACCAAGGTAGCCGCGAAAGACACGGCCAAAGGCACCGAGAAGGTGGCCAAGAAAACCGGTAGCGGCATCAAGAAGGGGACCGAAGCAACGGGGCACGAGATGAAGAAGGCTGGCGAGAAGACTGAAGACGCCGTGAAATAAGGCATTGAGTCATCGGGAGATCGGGCCATTGAGCGATTTGTGATTCCATCTTTCAATCGCCCGATCACTCAATCCCGCAATTACTCAATCGCTCGATGGCTCAATTATCCCGGTGGTAAAATCAAGGCTCACCTCATGCCCACCGGCTCCGAAATCCGCCGCAAATTTCTGGACTTCTTTGTGCAAAAAGGCCACAGGGAAGTGCATTCGTCGTCGCTCGTGCCGCAGAACGACCCCACGCTGCTGTTCACCAATGCCGGCATGAACCAGTTCAAAGACGTCTTCCTCGGCCTGGAGAAGCGCGACTACAACCGCGCCACCACATCGCAAAAGTGCGTGCGCGCCGGCGGTAAGCATAACGACCTGGAAAACGTCGGCTTCACCAACCGCCATCACACGTTTTTTGAGATGCTGGGGAACTTTTCTTTCGGCGAATACTTCAAGGAAAAGGCCATCCCATACGCGTGGGAGCTGATCACCTCGAAAGACTGGTATGGCATCGACAAAGATAAGCTCTACGTGACGATCTTCAACGGCGAAGGCGGCGTCCCGCGCGACACCGAAGCCTATGACCTGTGGGCCGCGCAAGGCATCCCGAAAGAACGCATCTTCGAGATGGGCCTGAAAGACAACTTCTGGCAAATGGGAGACACCGGCCCCTGTGGCCCCTGCAGCGAAATTCACTACGACATGGGACCGGCCGCCAGCGAACACAACCATGCCGAATGCCACTTCCCCTGCGACTGCGGCCGCTACGTCGAGATTTGGAATCTGGTCTTCATGCAGTTCGACCGCGACTCAAGCGGCAAGCTGAACCCGCTGCCCAAGCCCTCGATCGACACCGGCATGGGTCTGGAGCGCGTTGCCGCCGTGCTGCAGGGCGTGATCTCGAATTACGATACGGATTTATTCATGCCTTTAATCAAGCGCGCGGCGGAGCTGACGGGAACATCGCTCACAAGGGAACTGGAGAAAGAAGCCAACGCGAAATCCGCTGCTTCTCTGCGCGTAATAGCCGACCACTCCCGTGCAGCAACGTTCCTAATCTCCGACGGAGTTCTGCCCGCCAACGAAGGCCGTGGCTACGTGCTACGCAAAATTATCCGCCGCGCAATTACCCATGGACGATTGCTCGGGCAGAAAAAGCCGTTCCTTCTGGAAATGGTTTCGGCAGTTCGCGATGTTATGGGAGACGCATACCCAGAACTGGGTGAAACGGCAGGCCAGATATCCAAGACTTTGTTCGCCGAAGAGACTAGATTCGCTCACACGCTGGAGATCGGACTGGACAAACTTGAGGCGGACTTTGCTGAGGCTCGGGGCGCGAAGATACAGGGCGTCCGGGATTTTCTGGAGCAGAAAGCTAGTGGGGGGATTTCGATTTCGGAACAGCATATCCAAGCATTGGCTGCCGAGAAGAAGCTTGCAAACGACCCTCTTTTGCTTGCAACCCAAGTCGCGCAAGTATGGGGCTTCGAGTTGGCTCCGTTGGTTGTGGAGGAATTGCAACAGAAGCTTCGGGCCGATCCTAAGCTTGGCGGTGAAGAAGCATTCCATTTATATGAGACCTATGGCGTGCCTCTAGATTTCATGGTGGACACGGCCAGAGACCAGGGTGTCGACGTCGACTTGACCGGATTTGAGCAAGCGAGGGACAGTGAGCGCGCCCGCGCTCGCGCCTCCTGGAAAGGCGCAGCCAAGCAAACCGCCAACCCGGTTTACCAGCAACTTCCGAAATCCACCTTCGAAGGCTACCGCCAGACTCACTCCGACAATTGCGAAGTGCTGGCCATCATCCACGACGGCCAAGGCGCGCAACAGCTCTCGCCCGGCCAAGAAGGTGAAGTCATCCTCGACCACACGCCGTTCTACGCCGACTCCGGCGGGCAGGTTGGCGACAAAGGATGGCTTTACTCCGACGATCACAACACTGTCGTCGCTGAAGTAAAGGGTTGTTATTCGCCGATTCAGGGCGTGCGGGCGCATCAGGTCACTGCCAAACAACGGATTCGCGTAGGCGATAAGGTCGATGCCGTGGTCAACACCGGCATTCGCGAAGCCACCATGCGCAATCACACGGCCACGCACTTGCTCCACGCCGGACTGCGCGAGGTGCTGGGCAAGCATGTGAAGCAGGCGGGGTCGCTGGTTGCGCCCAATCATCTGCGCTTTGATTTCTCGCACTTTACCGCCGTGGAAGATGAAGAGTTGCAGGACATCGAAGACATCATCAATAAGGAAGTGCTGCGCAACATCAGAGTCGAGACCATCGTCGACGTGCCCATCGACGAGGCCATCAACAAGTACCACGCGATGGCGCTGTTCGGCGAAAAGTATGGCGACAAGGTGCGCGTGGTGAAGATTGGCGACTTCTCGACGGAACTCTGCGGCGGCACGCACACCGCCGCGACCGGAGAGATCGGCCTAATCAAGATTCTGAAAGAAGGCAGCGTATCGTCTGGGGTGCGGCGCGTGGAAGCCGTGACCGGCGAAGGCTCGCTGCGGCATTTTCGTCGCGATCACGAATTGGAAAAAGTTGTGTCGGCATTTGCCTCTCCCACCCTTGCGCACAAACCGCGCAAGGATGGGGCACCCTCAGATGATGAGTTGCCGGCATCGCCCGCCGACGCTCTCAAAGCCGAACTCGACAAGAAAGACACCGAGATCAAGCGCCTGGCGCGTGAACTGGATCAGGCGCGAATGAAGTCGGCATCGTCGAGTGCTGCGAACATTGGCGAGAAGGTGAAAGAAGTAAAAGGCGTGAAAGTTCTCGCGCATCGCGTAGACAATCTCGAGCGCGCGCAACTGCGCACGCTGGTCGACCAGCTGCGCGACAAGATCGGTTCTGGAGTAGTCGTGCTGGGTTCGGCAAGCAACGGCAGCGTCTCGCTCATCGTAGGCGTCACCAAAGATCTCACCGGTAAAGTGCAAGCCGGAAAAGTCATCGGTCCCATTGCGCAGAAAGTTGGCGGCAAGGGTGGAGGCCGTCCCGACCTGGCCGAAGCCGGAGGCAAAGACCCCGGCGCTCTGGACGCCGCACTGGATGGCGCTTACGGCGTGGTCGAATCTCTGCTGGGATAAGTGTAATGGCGCAGTTATGGAGAAAGCCCGTAGATTCCACCAGCATCGCAACCATGGGCTATGATCCTGCCAGCCGTGTGCTTGAGATTGAGTTCAAGGAAAGCGGCGAAGTATATCGATATTTCGAAGTTCCTGTCGCCGCGTACGAGGCTTTCCTGGAAGCTCCTTCCAAAGGGACTTATCTTAACCAGCAATTCAAAAAAGTGGGATACCGCTATGAACGATTGCAGTGATCGCTTCTTTTAATTTCCGCAGACTGTTCCGCAGTGATTCTAGCTTCTCCACTTCAGCGTGACTGGGCCGGATAGCGGGTGCTTCATTTCGCTTCCGGTACGCATTGCTTCCAGGTGCGCTGCCTTTAACTGGAAGTACCACTTCGCTGGCCGGTCGGCGTCGTCGATCAGCATCAGGTGCGGGTTGTGCTTCAGGCCTTCGGCTTGCATCTCCATGGTGCGGCGGTCCTGCTCGACGAATTTTGCGAAGACAAATTTTAGTAACTTCGGACCAAAGGGCATCCAGCGGAAGATGTTCCACGCGGCGGCTACGTCGATGCGGCAATGATTGCGCGTGATCGGCGTGACCGTGGTTAGGCTGGAGAACCAATACTTGCCGGCGCGAATCGTTTCGGTGCGGATGTTGGGCAGGACGAAGTCGATGGTGGTGGTGATCGAGTCGGCGTCGGCATAGAGGCGCAATAGCTTGTAGGGCGCGGAGTTCGAACTGGGCGTGTGGGCGCTCATGCGAAAGCCGTGGGGGATGGGCTCGAAATTCTTGCACTTTTCGTGAATGCTGTGCTGGCTGCGCCACCACCACGCCTGATGGACGAACGGACCGTGCGCGGGGTCCATCAGTCCGATGATGCCGTGATCGACGCTGACTGGCATCTCGGCGGTGAGGTAGGCGAACTTATATTTGCCGGTGAATTTTTCGATTAACGGAGCGGGCTCGGGAGCTTCGGCTGGTTTGGCAAAACCCGCGCCTTGAGGCGCGGGATCAGGGATGTACGCCCAGATGAATCCATCTTGTTCTTCACACGGATAACTTCCTGCGTAGATGCGATCAATTTTCAAGTTCTGATCGGCGGTGAGCGAAGGAATGGCCTGGCACTGGCCGTCGTGCACGTCGAATTGCCAGCCGTGGTAGGGGCACTCGAGATTTTCGCCATCAAACTTGCCGCTGTTCAGGGGCATGCCGCGATGCGGGCAGGAATCGCGCAGAGCAAAAGCGCGGCCTTCGCGGTCACGGCCAATGACTAGAGGAATTTCCAGCAGCATGGCTTTGTGCAATTGGTTTCTGTGGACGCGGTCGGCGGGCAGCGCACGATACCAGAATCCGGTGAGCATGAGCGAGTCGGGCGTCTGGCGCTGCGGTGCGTCGAGTTCAGGCATGGCTGAGAATTGCTGGCTGTTGATTTCTGATTGTTGATTGAAAGACATATGCTAGCATCCGCAGGAATCGAGTGCGGAGCTCCATGTTTTGATCTTCGCAGGAACGACTATGCAATTCCTTGGTCATTTTCGCGGGCTTACCCAGGTGCAGCGGAATACCTTCATCGCATGCTTTCTCGGGTGGTCGCTCGACGCGTTTGATTTTTTCATTCTGACTTTCTGTGTCAGCGCTCTGGCCGCGCAATTTCAGGCTAAAGTTTCCGCGGTGACGGAAGCGATTTTTATCACGCTCGCTTTTCGTCCCGTGGGTGCGTTTCTGTTCGGGATGATGGCCGACCGCTTTGGACGACGAGTTACGCTGATGGTCGACATCATTGCCTATTCGGTATTCGAGTTGTCTTCGGCGTTCGCTCCTTCGCTGAAAGTTTTTCTCATCACCCGAGCGCTGTTTGGCATTGCCATGGGCGGAGAGTGGGGCGTGGGCGCGGCTTTGGCGTTTGAGACGCTGCCCGCGGAGAAACGCGGATTCTTCTCCGGCTTGCTGCAGGAAGGTTACGCGGTGGGCTATCTGATGGCGGCTTTGGTTTACGGGACGATGTTCACGTTGGTTGGATGGCGGGGAATGTTCGTGATCGGCGCGCTGCCGGCGTTTTTAGTGATCTACATTCGAACGAAAGTCGACGAGTCCCCGGCGTGGTTGCAGGGCCGCGTAATGAAGAGGGTGGAGAGACGACTGGGCAAGGACATCCTCGCGTACATTGGTCCGCTTCTTCTCATGGCGGTGATGATGTTTGCATTCAATTCCTTTAGTCATGGAACGCAGGATTTATATCCGACATTTTTGACGAAAGGACATCAGCTTGGGCCACATGCGGTCATGTTCGTTGCCGTTGTCGCCAACATTGGAGCTCTGGTGGGCGGCGTGCTATTCGGCACATGGTCGGAAAAGATTGGGCGGCGCCGGGCTATCGTCATTGCGGCGCTATTGTCGATTCCGGTAATTCCCTTGTGGGCGTATTCGCGGACTGTTCCCATGCTGGCGCTGGGCGGATTTCTGATGCAATTCATGGTGCAGGGCGCGTGGGGCGTGATACCGGCGCATCTCAACGAATTGTCTCCTTCAGCGGTGCGCGGAACTTTTCCTGGATTTGCGTATCAGTTGGGCAATTTACTTTCTTCGAAGAATTCTGTGCTGCAAGCCAAACTAGTCGAGCAACATTATGGTGGGCGGTATCCTCCGGTGCTGGCGTGGACAGTGTTGATTGTGGCGACGCTAGTGGCGGTGGTTGCGGGGACGGGTCGGGAGAAGAAGGGCGTGGATCTGGGGAGTGTTGGTTCGTGAGCGCGAAGCAAAAGACTTAACCACAGAGGAGCACGGTGGGAGCACTGAGGACACCGAATGGGCTTTTCTTCTACTTGGGGACTTCGAAGCGGTAGCCGATACCGCGCAGAGTTTTCAGATATTGGGGATGGCGGGCGTCTAGTTCGATTTTTTCGCGGAGGCGGCGGATATAGACGTCGATCGATCTCGGCGTCACGAACGGTGTCTCTTTCCAGACGGCATCGAGCAACTGATCGCGGGTGAGGACGCGGCCGCGGTGGGTGGCAAGATATTCGAGCAGGCGAAATTCCCGCACGGTGGTGAGAACGTTGCGTCCATTCACTTGTACGGTCATGGAAGATATGTCGATTTCCAGATCGCCGAGACGCAGAACTTCGCTGGCCAGGGGAGCCTGACGGAGTCCGCGCAACACACTGCGCACACGAGCTACAAGTTCTCGAGGGCTAAAGGGTTTGGTGACATAGTCATCGCCGCCAAGTTCCAGGCCCTTGACACGGTCGGCCTCGTCCGTTTTCGCGGTCAGGAAAATAATTGGTGTGGCTGAGAGAACCGGGGCCTGGCGAATTTGCCGGCAGATCTCGAAGCCATCGGTTCCGGGAAGCATTACGTCGAGGAGAAATAGAGACGGCGTTTCGCGAAGCGCTTCGGAGATCACCGAGGCTCCGCTGACAAAACTCTGCACCTCAAAACCTGCAGCCTGCAAATTGTGGGAGATAAGCCGGGCAATGTCTTCATCGTCTTCGACAACGAACACAAGGCCTCGAGCGGAGCCGGAGACACCGGCGGTCTCGGGCCGCTCGTAGGAGTTCGTTGGCCAATGCATTGGTGGTTGTGCAGCCGCACGAAGTCAAGGCAATCTTCGGCGCTGGAAATCCTGCCCAAACTCTATGGGGAGAATGTTGCGCGAATGTTGCCCGCGTGTTAACGAATGATGAATTTCAGAGGAATCGTTATTGCGCGGCTCGTTTTTTTGGCATGTGGCGCAGGCTGCGCCCTTCAATCAGGCTGTAGAGTTCTTCGGCCAGGTTGGTGGTGTGATCTCCGGCGCGCTCCAGGGCCTGGGCCATCAGAAGTACTTCGAAGCCGGAGGCGTCGCCCTGCGATGCATTTTCGGTCAGGTGCTTTTGGAACATGGTGTGGCAGACGCGGTCGACGTCTTTATCCATCTGCAGAACTTTGCGGGCGCATTCCAGATCGAGAGCGACGAATCCTTTGTGAATGAGGTCGAGCATATCGCGCAGAATTTCCGACATGGTCACGAGTTGGCGCACATCGGCTGCCGGCATTTTGCCGGTACGGGACTGCACGCGCAAGGCAACACTCATTACCAGATCGCCGATGCGTTCGAGATCTGTAGTGCACTTCAGGCTGGCCAGCAACTGGCGGGCTCGGGCTTCATTAACGCGGGTGATGGCTGCGGGCAGTTGATCGTCAATCTGGCGTTCGAGCAGATCGAGCTCTTTTTCGCAATCTTTGATGGCGAGAAATGCCATGCGGGAATTGCTGGTGAGCAAATCGCGGACGTTGAAAGCGGCGTCGCGGGCGATCAGGCAGGCGCGCAGGGCGAGGCGCGTAAGATCCTCGTGATCGCCGGGATTCTTTCCGCTGGCGTGAGGCCGCTTTGCAGGCTGTGGGATCTGGTTGCGAGCAGGCGCGGGGGCTGGATCGGATTCTCTATCCTCTGACTCTACTTCTGGCCGGGCTGATGGGGCTTTGCGGGGCATGTTCAACGGGGAACGACGGCGTCAAGAAGGCAGTGTAGTCCAAAATTGTGAATGGATGGTTAAAAGAGAATTGCGGTAGTGTCCTAGCGCTAGTGTCCTAATAGTGCGATTCAGCCATGACGGAGAGATGCCTACCAGATTCTATGGTCGCACGGCACGTCTGTGACGAATGAACATTGGCCCTGTGGGAAAAACCCAGCAGCGGACAAACGTCTGCCTCTAGCGGACACCCGTAGCAGCCCGATTGTGGCATTATGGCGTCATGCCCGATAAGCCAATCTCCGAACAACTCCGCCGCGAGGCCGAAAAGCTGCGCGAAGCAGCCGTCGATTTGATGGACCACGCAGCGCTGCTCATTACCAAGTCCGTCGAACTGGAGAGAAGGATATTGGACCGGGACAAGCCGAAACCGAAGAAAGCGTGACGGCCTGATTTTCCATCAATGCACTATCTGGACCACCCTCCGTCTCTTTAAGCGTATGCTTGTGATAGTACATCTGGTTCCAAATGACTCGCACCCTAAGCGACGTTACTTACAGCGAAGATAAAATTGCGTCCGGAAAATGCACTGGCTGCGGACAGCTCTTCACAGCATCGCCTGCCGTGCTAGCCCTTCATGAGAACCCTGAGTGGGGAGTGGTCGGAGCATTTGGTGGCCACGAATGCACTCCTTCTCCCTTGAAGCCAGTTGCATAAGTCATAAAGCCCTGCCACGGCACCACCCCCGCAAATTCCACCAACGCACTATTAGGACACTACCAGAATTGCTCCGAACCGTATGCGCGACTAACATCGATCACGCAGTGAAGACGTTCTCGGGAAGGATTCGTGGAACTGGGCGACTATCTGCGGCGTCAATTTGCTTACAACGCGTGGGCGAATCGGGAAGTAATGGCCGCGATGCGGGAAAGCGGAGACGAGAGACCGCAACTTCTAAGGCTAATGGCTCATATCATGTCCGCCGAGAGCCTCTGGCTGGAGCGATTGAAAGGCGAACCGCAAAGTATGCAGGTCTGGCCCGATCTCGACCTCGATCAATGCGAAACCCATGCGACGAAGCTTTCAGAGTTGTGGGTCGAATATCTAAGACAGATGTCGGCTACCGGACTCTCCGAGAAGATTTCTTATCGCAACAGTAAAGGAGAATCCTGGAGCAACACGGTGCAGGACGTACTCACGCACGTGGTGATGCATTCCGCGTATCATCGGGGGCAAATTGCCAGTATGATGCGCGCTGCCGGGCAGACTCCAGCGTATATCGACTTCATTCACGCGGTGCGGCGGGGGTTTGTCGAGTAAGGAATCTCTTCTCCGATCGGGAACACACTTTTTAACGCGGAGATCGCTAAGAAAACTCTGAGGCGGAAAGGCGGAATTCTATGGAAGGCCGTCGGCTCTACACTTTCACAGTGCTACAACTTTTGGCTGGCGCAGTCTTTATCTGGGTGCTGGCCACCTGGAAGACTCCGTGGAATGCCGAGCGGTATGTAGGGACGGTATTGGCGGTGATCGGCATTAGTATGATTGCGTTGGCGCGCTATCAGTTGGGCACATCGTTTTCCGTTGCGGCGGAAGCGAGACACCTGGTAACCCGGGGTCTTTACTCGAAGATACGTAACCCGATTTATATGTTCGGCATGGTGATGATTGCGGGATTGTTTCTGGTGATCCAGATACGAGCGCTGTGGGTCGTTTTGCTCGCAGTGCTAATCGGCCAAACTATTCGTGCCCGCCGCGAGGCTGCGGTGTTGGAAGCGGCTTTCGGCGAGGAGTATCGCGAATATCGGCGCAAGACGTGGTTCTGACTCTGGTTGTTCTCGCGTGCCTGAAGTCGTAGTATCACTCCGATGAAAAAATTGGCGCTTTCTCTACTTCTGGTTTCGTTTTTGGGGATTTGCGCGACTCTGGCAATGGCAGCGGCTGGGGACGATCCCAAGATTCCATCGATGCCGGCCGCCGTATCGAATAATGCGGTGGCGAGTTTGCAAAATGGCCTCATCATTTTCTCACTGATGGGTGTTGGACCCAGGAAAACCTGGGACGACGTCACTAACCAGATGTACATCATGCGTCTGGCCACGGCCAAGTGGACCACTGGCAGCGCTGTGCCTGGCGTGGCGGGCCGTTTGGGATCAGTCGCCGCAGGAGTTCGCGGTAAGGTCTTTCTTTTTGGCGGATATATTGTCGATGATCAAGGCAACCAACTCACAGTGTCCGATGTGAACGGGTATGTACCTCAAGACCGCCGTTGGTATCGTGCAGAAGACATCCCAGTACCGGTGGATAGCGCGATGATTGGCGTGATGCGTGACCGCTACGTTTATCTGATAGGTGGTCGCTCGAAGAATGGGCCAGTAAACAATGTGCAAGTCTACGATGCCCTCAAAAATACATGGAGCCAGGCTACGCCAATGCCGGGAGCGCCGGTATTTGGCCATGCGGGCGGACTGGCGGAGGACACGATTGTTTACGTGAACGGCGCGAAGAAGGGCGCTGCCAACGGTGTCCCTTACGTTGTTTCGGAGGAGTGCTGGAAGGGCAAAATCGACAAGAAAGATCCGGACAAAATCGAGTGGAGCAAGCTTCCGCCACACCCTGGGCCGGCTCATTTTGGTATCGCGGCGGGAGCTCTCGACAAGGACCGGAGGGTTGTCTTTTCAGGCGGTAGCGCGGCTATCCACGATTTCAAAGGGTTTGGTACTGACGGCAAACCAGTTGAGCCTTCGACTGTGACTTTCGACTTCGATGTGCGTGGCAACCGCTGGGAGACAGT
>DATBZH010000083.1:0-2667 GCA_036513255.1 Candidatus Sulfotelmatobacter sp.
TGAATGTAGGCTATCTTCCCTTGCCCGCTGTACTGATCGACCGCGTCGTGGGCGTCTCCCTCGGTCATTTCGGCGATCGTTCCCACGCATAATTCCAGAGCATTCGAGCGGCTCGGAACCAGGTCGAGCAGTCGCTGATACATGTGGGGTTGAAACACCAATCGCGGCTGGCCGCGCATGTAAGGCATGGGAGGATCGTCGGGATGCGCCGCCAGGCGGACGCCGGACTGCTCCGCGACCGGGACCACATCTTCCAGAAATCGCTGCAAACGACGCCAGAGTTCCTCGTGAGAAATCGGCGGTAAGGTAGCCGGCGCGGCCGCCTGATCGTAGATCATGTTCCAGATCATGCCAGCCGGGACCGGTTCGTCGTCTGCCGATCCGTCCATGCCGACGGTCAACGCCCCGCCCCGACCAGACGCCGTGGTTACGCGCCCGCACACACCGGCCAGGCTGAAGTTGTATCCGAGGACGGGAATGCCGGCCTCGCCCATGCGCCGGATGATGGTTTTCACATTCTCGATGTGCTGAGAACGACGCGGACCATCCAGAAGAATGTCATGCCAGTGGGCAGGATCGAGGTTTTCAATTGCGGCGAGCGTGAGGCCCGCATCTTCGATCTCATGGCGAAGCTTCTTCAGTTCGGCAACTGTCCAAAGTTCTTCGGGATCGCCGGCCACGCCCCACGGCTCATACTTGCCGCCGGTGGGCTGATTGTGGCGAGGATTGCTCGCGCCCTGCTTGAAATAGTCCACCAGGTGCACCACCACATGGGTGCATCCTGCCTGGCACGCGAAGTCGTAATAGTCACGCGTCAGCATGTGCCGGTACAATCCAAGTCCCACTTTCATAACCGGTTCCCGATTCCTCCTCCGTAGTCGGCGCTGAGGATTTGTCCGTTGATCTCCGCGGCGAGCGGCGAACATAAGAAGACGAAAGCGTCGGCGATCGACTCCGGGCTATTGCGTTGCCCTAGCGATACGCGGAGAACGAACTCGTGGTAGGCCGCATCTTCTTCAAAGACTTTCAGTGAACTCCCTGCGGCGACATTTCCCGGCGAAATTACGTTCACGCGGATGCCCGACGGCGCGTATTCCAGTGCCATACAGCGGGCAAAGTT
Source organism: Candidatus Sulfotelmatobacter sp. (assembly GCA_036513255.1). Taxonomy (GTDB): domain Bacteria; phylum Acidobacteriota; class Terriglobia; order Terriglobales; family Acidobacteriaceae; genus Sulfotelmatobacter. The sequence goes on from DATBZH010000083.1 coordinate 1,121, forward strand.
TTCCAGCGCCGCCTTGGCGGAGGCATAGGCAGGAATCTTCGTATGCGGGACGCGGGCCACATAAGAAGAGGTAAAAATGAGATGGCCTCGGGTTTTGCGCTTCATCCATTGCGCAAAGACGGCTCGCGTCAAGGAGACCTGCGCCAGAAAATTAAAGCGGAAAATGCCCTCGAAGTCTGACTCCGAAGTCGAAGCAAAAGGATGCAGGCCGCAGCCTCCGGCGTGGCCCAACACGGTATCCATATTAGGGAAACGCTCGAAGGAAATGTTCACCACCTGTGTGAGCTTCGCCGAGTCAGTCAGGTCGAGAGAGTGATAGATGAAACTCTCGTCTGGAATCTTCCAACTTGCTAGAAGCTCGTGAGCCTCGTTCGCGGGTTTGAGATCGACAACAATCAGCATCGCTCCCGCTGCGTTCAGCCTCTTGACCATCTGCTCGGCGATGGCGCCCATCGCACCGGTGATCAAAATAACTTTGCCAGTGAGATCGATTTGAATCATGGGTTCCGTTCGCAGCCGTGGCTGCGGTATTACATAATTCCGTGCTTCTCAAATGCGGCAACCGCGCTGCTTCCCTCTTCCAACGCTTTCCTGACAAGTTTTTCGCCGCGAGCTTTTTCCAGCGCTTTGCTGAATACTTCAGTCGCAGCCTCAACCGGGATCACACAAACCCCATCGATGTCTCCAAAGAGAAAATCACCCGGCCGGATGCGGACTCCGCTGATCTCGATGGCGATGCGAAAGTCCACTACTTTGTAACGAGGCGCGGAGTCCTGCGCATACGATCCCCAGCAGAACGCGGGAAAATCCAGCTTGAGGACAGCCTTGGTGTCGCGCAAATAGCCATTCAGCACGGCTCCTGCTGCACCAAGCTTGCGGGCGCGGATGCTCATCAGTTCGCCCCAGAGCGCGTTGCGCGGAGAGGAACCGGTGTTGACGTAGACTTCGTTGGCCTTGAGATCGTCGAGCGCCTCAAGCATCAAGCCGAATGGCTTCTCCATGAGCCGGTTATGCGCGCCCGCGATCTTCTCTTCAAAGACGTCGACCGCGAGCACGGGCATGGCGCGGCCGATCAGCACCATGTCCGGGCGCAAGGCATGAATCTGCGGCGGCAAGAATTGGTGCTGCAGACCGAGCTTATCCATCACATCGCCCACCACGCAGGTAAACAGTTCCCGGCGGATAGTGGAGAAGAGTTCCTGGTCAGAGTTTGAGAGTTTCATGGTCTTTGCTATCCGCTACTTCAGTTGGTAGTGTTGCAACTTTCAAATGCAGACAAGTTTGTCGCTGAGCCTTCTATTGTTTGTCCTCAGGTTGCCAAATCGAAAAGGCGGTCGATGCCCTGAATCTGGCAAAGAAGGTTGTCTCCTGCCACCCATCGAACCTGCCCTTTCCGGATCCTGTGAACCGCTTCGTAGCCTTGAATCATTCGCCGGGCGCCGCAGAAGGGGAGGCTATGCACTCGCGTTGATGTCTTTCCGAGAGCCGTTGGTGAATCCCAGTCGTACCGTATGATTCATTGCGGGCGAGGGACCATCGAGCGTAAG
>DATBZH010000084.1:0-29071 GCA_036513255.1 Candidatus Sulfotelmatobacter sp.
CACGACGACGGTCGCGGCAGCTTTACCGCAGAAGGCAATGGTCTGCGCGGCATGCGAGAGCGAGTAGAAATGCTGGGAGGCACGCTGAATCGCGAGACCAGTTCCGGCACGCGCTTGACCATCACTTTGCCCATGAAACAATTGATCGCCCGGGACGATGGGGGCGCGCGAAGCTCATAGCCCTTGCCTCCAGGCTCCGCGATACCCTGTGTTCCTTTGTGTGCTCTGTGGTTAAAGGTTTTTTTAAAACTCCATCACGGAACCGATGAACCCGCCGATCAAAGACCGCAAGACAATCCGCGTCGTCCTCGCCGAAGATCAAAACATGGTCCTCGGAGCACTGGCCGCGTTACTCGAAATGGAAGGCGACATCTCGGTGATCGCCAAAGCGCAGAACGGCAAGGAAGCGCTCGATGCCGTCCTCGCACACAAGCCGGATGTCTTTATCACCGACATTGAAATGCCGATCATGAGCGGCCTCGACGTAGCCGCCGAACTAAAAAAACGCCGCACCGGCACTCGCGTCGTCATCGTCACCACCTTCGCCCGCGCCGGATATCTGCGTCGCGCTCTTGAGGCGGGCGCTTCCGGTTATCTATTAAAAGACATGCGCGCCGAAGAACTCGCCGACGCCGTCCGCCGTGTCCACCAGGGCTTGCGAGTCATACACCCCGAACTCGCCACCGAAGCCTGGGCCGAGATGGACCCGCTCACCGACCGCGAACGCCAGGTCCTGCGCCTCGCCGGCGACGGCCTGGCCAGCGGCGACATCGCCGCCCAACTCAACCTCTCCGACGGCACCGTCCGCAACTATCTCTCTGAAGCGATCAGCAAACTAGGAGCCAGCAACCGCGTAGAAGCCGCAAGAATCGCCAGAACCAAAGGCTGGCTGTAGAGAATTATGTGGGGACAGCCGCCCCCTGCTGTCCGGTCGAGCGACACTCGACAGAGTGGGGGACTTTGACTTCCGTTTCCGGCACTCTGAAGTCCGCTCCCTGCCCGCAGACCACGAACGTGTTACCGTAGAGATGATTCTTGGTGGTACAAACGAACACATTCATCTCGTAATCTACCCAGATTCGCCAATCCTCTAGGTTGGTGTTGTTTCCAATCGAGCCGGTCAAGTAGCACACAGCCAATCAAGGCAGAGTGTTCGCGGCTTTTATCTCTTTCATTGAGTCTCTCGCTGTTTACGGTGGCGATCCACTTCCTCACTTCGATTCTTACTTAAGGAGATTTTATGCAAGGAATCAAGAACATCGTTCTAGTCCACGGTGCTTGGGCCGACGGCTCAAGCTGGTCGAAGGTGCTTCCACTATTGCACGCCAAAGGACTGCACGCAGTCGCCGTTCAAAATCCTCTCAGCTCCGTCGCCGAGGACGTGGCTTCCACCAATCGTCTGATCAACGCGCAAGATGGTCCTGTGCTTTTGGTCGGCCACTCTTACGGCGGAGCAGTGATCACCGAAGCCGGAAACAATCCCAAAGTCGCGGGTATGGTCTACGTCGCGGCCTTCGCTCCCGAGGAAGGCGAAACGCTCGGCGGAATGGCCGCGCAGTATCCAACCACTCCGGCTTACAGCGAGTTCCGGCAGGTCGAGGACGGCTACCTGGTGCTCACAGAAAAAGGGGTTCGAGAGAGTTTCGCTCAGGATCTTTCTCCCGCGGAGCAGAGCCTCATCTTCGCAGTTCAGGGTGCGACCCAGAGCGCCATCCTTGGAACGCCGATCAAAAAAGCTGCCTGGCACTCCAAGCCAAGCTGGTTCGTCATCGCTTCCAACGATCGCACTATCTCCCCCGAGCAGGAGATCAGTACCGCGAAAAGAATGGGCGCAAAAACGTTGACCGTGCCTACCAGTCATCTCGCCATGCTGGCAAAGCCCAACGAAGTTGCGAATTTCGTAATGGAAGCCGCCGCCTCGCTCAACCTAAGCGCAGCAGCCTAGCCGCTGGTGCCCCATCCTTCTCTCGCGTTCTGTGCGAGAGAGGGTGGGTATTTTGACTTTCATTGACCGCGAACAAGACCGCCAACAACTCTCAACCACGCTTACCGGAGTATCCGATGAATGAACTATTAAATCTCGCTGTCAAAGCGCACGGCGGTCTCGACCGTTGGAACAAGGTGAAGGCAATAAAGGTTGCGGCATCCATCACCGGCGCGATCTGGTATGTCAAAGGCAAGGCCGACTTTCTCAAGAACCTCGTATTGACTGTCGAAACGCGGAACGAGCGCGTCGCTGTCGACTTCCCCGGCCAGAATAAGCGAGCGACTTTCGAACCGAGCCGCATCGTGATTGAAACCGCAGACGGAAAGCCAATCGAGTCCCGCGATAACCCGGAAGAATCATTTGCCGGTCAACAGCGCGAAACGCCATGGAATGACATTCATGTAATTTATTTCGTCGGCGAAGCGCTGTGGACATACCTCAACACTCCATTTCTCTACACCCATGAAGGTTTTGTAACGGAGGAAATCCCACCGATTCAAGTCGAAGACGAAACCTGGCGGCGACTAAAAGTGACCTTCCCAGATACAGTGAAGAGCCACACAAAGGAACAAATCTCTTGCTTCGGCCCCGACGGTTTATTACGCCGTCACGACTACACAGTAGACATTCTTGGCGGTGCAACCGGGCTCAACTACGCCTCGGATTATCGAGATGTAGACGGCATTATCGTCCCGACGAAGCGCCGGGTCTATGCGTACGAAGGCAATTACCAACTTGTGAAAGAGCCTTTGCTCGTCGCGATCGACATGGCCGAGATCACGCTGCTGTAAAGCGGAACTCCCGAACGATGTAGAGCGGGCACTCTTGCCCCGCTTGCCTCCGGCGCGGCTACTGCCCAAGCCGCATAAAGAACCCACTCTGGTTTTCGCGGACGCGCAGCGCAAAGGGTGCGGAGTGACCCATCCTCAGTCCCCGCCCTGTCGCAAACGGCATGACGAGGGCAGGGCAGCCCAATAAGTCTTAACAAAGGCGAAAGGATGGGCCAGCCCTAAGACGACATCGGAGTCACCGACGGCCAAATCCCCGACGACTCTCAGGTAATTCTGTCAAAAGTGAATTCGGCATGATCTCATTTGTGCGGAAATCTTAATTTCCGGTCGTTCTGACGGGACGCCTAACTCATATAATTGGGCTGCGCATGAAGCTTCCTATGTCGTATGTTCCCGCGAAAACTTCGTTTCTGATTTTGCTCTTCGCGTGCTCTTCTTTGGCGGCCGCTAGTGACTCCATTGCCGACTTGCCTAAGAAAGCGATCGAACGCTCACAAATCACGGTGTCTGGAGCGCGCCCTTTCGTTTTGAAAGCCAGCGTGTTGGAGGCAACCAATCCATCCAATACGAACTACAAAGCCGAAATCGAAGAGTATTGGATTGCACCCAATAAGTGGCGTCGTACCGTCAGAACGGCCGCCTTTTCGCAAACGCTCATTGCTAACGGCGATAAAACCACCGAGCAACTAATCGGCGACTACTACCCGAACTGGCTGCGCACGCTTGTGACGGCGATCTTCGAGCCTGGGGACACATTACAGGGCGTCGACCTGTCGCGTTCATCGGACAATCCCGTATGGGGAGGAGCCCAAATTTGCCGGCGCTTCACCTTTATGGCAGGCGTCGCCCCTGTCAGCAATAAAGTATTCTCAACCTTCTGTTTCGAGGGCGGGTTGCTCTCGTCCGTTGGCGCTCCCGGCTATCACGCTGACTACAAAAACTACAAGAATTTCGCGGGCAAACGCGTGGCACACACCATCCGCGAATACATCGAACCGGGCACCGACGTTGAAGCGACTATTACAGAACTCACGGAATTGAAGTCCGTCGACGAAGCCCAATTTGTGGTTCAAGAAACGAGCCCGCCGTTGCAAACAGTCCGTACGAGCGAGGAAGCGTTGCGGGGCCTCGTTGTGAGTGCTCCAGAGATCGTTTGGCCCACCGTCCGCAGCGGAAGTGTCGCCGGAACGCTCAGCCTTTACGTTTGCCTAGACCGTAGCGGGCACGTTCGCGAGATTTATGAGCTCAATTCCAGCAATCCTGGCCTCAGCGACGTGGCGCGCGATCAGGTAATGAAATGGCAGTTCAAGACGGCTACGAACCGTGGGGTCCCGGTGCAAGTGGAATCCATGTTGACCTTTGCTTTCCAGACATCGATTGCTAACCCGATTCCCATACTTGAGGAAGAAGAAGGGCTCAAGCTGCTCGTGCATCGGGTGGAACCGACCTGGCCCGCCGGATTCGCGCCAGTGGGCACACCGGTCATCGTCACTCTCGGAGTGATGGAGAGCGGTGAATGTTACGGTCTCGTATTTATTACCTCGGATGAGCCAACAGGGCGTTCGTCATGAAACCGGAAAAGCTCTCCAAGATTGAATCGCCGCTTCAAGTCGCCCTAAAGCAATGGCGATTCCAGCCCTACGTTCGCGACGGCAAAGCAACGGAATTCCAGGTGAAAATTACGTTCCACGTAAACTAAGGGGTGCCGGCTGCCCGGTCCTTGTCGCGTTCAGCCCGACAGAGGCGGGATTAGAGCCTGCGGAAGGGGCGGAAATTTTTGATTCCCGTTTCTCGCGAACCCTACGGCGTTCCCCTCGGTCCGCCCGCAATCCTCCACGCATACATCAAAAACGAAGTCGCTGTCAGATCAATTGCCGGTTCATCCGTCGAGTAAGTCTGCACGCTGTCCTTATAGATAGCGCCATTGCCGTCGAACTGTTTGTACGGGTTGTCCGCGTCCGGAGGACACACTCTCATCCCGCCCACGACTCCCCACGAAGGCTCACTATTCGGTCCCTCGACCACCGCCCCGCTCAGCACCGGCGGCTGCCCGTTCAACGACCCCGCCAGGTTCGCCACCTGATGCTGCATGCAATCGGGAAACACGTCGCCGTCCCCCACGGTGAACGTCACTCCCCACGCATTCGCACCCGAAATATTTCCCAGCCAGCGCCGCGAGTCCGCAGCATAAGTGCTGTCACTCTTCAGATAGTTGTACTCGGCCGCCATTACGGAAAGTCCCGCGCCATGCGAAACCGTGTCGTAGCTGTTCCACGGCCAGCCGAAACCAAAAGGATCTTTGGCTTGCGAAATCGACGAGTCAATCTGATTGCCAATGTCGTCGAGCAATGCAGTTCGCGTCACCGCTAGCCCCTGCGGATTTCCCGCCAGCGTGATCGCCCGGTAAAGTTCAAAGTGCGCCAGCCCGCTCACGTCATAAAGATTGAGCGTGTCGCCCAGATCGCCAGGCCCAGTAATGTAAGCGTGCGCCCAGTTCGCCGCCGCCGTCAGATAAAAACTAGGATTGGTGTGCGGCAAATTCGCCGGCAGATTGCCGCGCTGCAGCGCAAAGTAAAGTTCCGTCGCTCCGAGTTCAAGATCATCGCGCCATTCACCCTCCGGATAGAAATCAAACGGCGCGGTCGTAAGCAAATTCCCGCTCGGCGCGATGTCCGCCAAATCGAAAACGTGCTCCGCAGAAACGAGGCACTGATTGGCCAGCGCACGGTTCGTCGCGGCGTAAACCTGAAAGCACTCGGCGAAGTCGGCAGCCAGCCGTCCCGCAAGATTCGGACTGATCTTCGATCCCGCAGGTCCGGCAACAAATACCGGCCGATGCCGAATGTACTGATACTGCGCATTGCTGCCGCCGAATGTGTCGTCTTCCTGCGGCAGCCTCCAGATATCGTGATCGCTGAGATAGTCGAAACTCTCGAAGTCGGTTCCGATTCCCACCTGGTAATACAGAGTCCGAGTGGAATCGTTCCACATCTGTTGCAGCCAGTTGATCCCGAACTGCGCTTCCCCGGTAAAGTTCGAGGTCGTCGAAAGCCCGCCCATCTGATTCGGGAAATCACGAACACCAATCAACATCAGCGCGACGACATAGCTCTCCGTCTGCACAAACTTCAAATAATCGCCCGCATCCCACCACCCGCCTTCGGCATTGATATTCGCTCCAACCGGACTCAAACTGCCAATGATGTTGTCGTCGCTATCAAACGTCGGCGAACTGTAAACCACAGCCTTCGCGTCGTTGAGATGCCCGGCAGCGCTACGCAGCGGCGTGGAAATAAAATCCGGCCCATCGCGCTCGTTCTCATAAAAATAAAGATTGTTGGCCAGCGGCGTGGCGTAAAGATTCGCGGGAGTATCTACGCGAAATACAGGCGATAAAACCGAAACCGCCCCACTCACCGAAATCGTATACGTATCCACCGCGCTCAACGTGAAGTCGATGGGATAAACGCTGAAACTTCCCCAATCTCCCAGCGTCGCGCCAACCGTGCCCGTAGCGACGGTTCGCCCGGCAGAATTCTTAACCGCAAAATTCATCCCGCTCACTGGACTCGTAGTCATCAGATAAGCGCGTGCCGGCAACCCAGCTTCATATCCAATCTGATTGACGCGAATGTAAGCGGTCGCAGCGACAGCGGACGACGAGATCAGCGGAATCAAAATCAGAAATAAAACAATGCGAGCAGTTTGCAGGCAGTGGCCAGGAAGTCGCGGCATGCCATCCTCCTTGGGATATCGAACTTGGATATCGAAAATTACGCCTCCGACCGGAAGAATCGGAGGCGGGACACAACGTGCCACTGCGGGGGAAGGCCGGGCGGTCTTCAGATTTCCGAAGACGCCTATTAAAACGTTTCAATATTGATGCCGAAGCAGTGTGCTGTCAAGAGAAAAGGCGAGAAACAAACGAGGATGTAAGAATGTGAGGACAGCCGCTCTCGGCTGTACGGTCAGCAACGCGTGACTGTATTGCGCTAAACGCCGCGCTGGACACCCGTTTCCTCGTTCTGTCGGGTCTTGACTGCCCAGGCCATGCGCGGTGTGTTGTGTGCGATACCGTACCTTCCGTTGACGTCCAGCAGGATGATGCCGCCGTGGCCGTCGACTCGCTGCTTCAAATAATTCATCGCTTCCTTAGCAGCCCATTCTGGAAGATTTCCCGCCGACACGCGATCGGCCGCCCACTTCGCCAGCACCAGCTTCATGATCGGTTCGCCCCATCCCGTCGTCGATGCGGCCGCACTTTGATTGTCCGCGTAGCAGCCGCATCCAATCAGCGACGAATCGCCCAACCGTCCGGGAGCTTTGTTCAGCGTGCCTCCAGTAGAAGTCGCGGCAGCGATGTTGCCGTTGCTGTCGAGCGCGACTGCGCCGACCGTGTCGTGCGAGATCGTTGCATCGTGAACCACGGGCGCGAAAAGATCGTTGCCGTTCTGCGCGGAAACTTCTTCGCCCTGCCGGGCTTGATACTCGCGCAGACGTTCGACTTCACGCGGAATGATCAGCTCTTCGTTACGGCACAGAGTGACGCCGTGTTCGGCGGCGAATCTCTCCGCGCCTTCGGCCACAAAATATACGTGCGGACTCTCGCTGAGAATTTTGCGCGCGGCGCGCACCGGATTGCGGAGCCGCTCGACGCATCCCACGCCGCCGGCGCGCAGCGTGGCTCCATCCATGATGAGAGCGTCGAGCTGCACCTTGCCATCGCGATTGAGAAAGCTGCCGCGTCCCGCGTCAAAGGTCTCGTCGTCTTCCATGACGACGACCGCTTCCTCGACCGCATCGATCGCCGACCCGCCCGCGTCGAGCACGCGCCATCCCGCAGCCAGCGCGTTGCGCACGCCGTGAATGTGCGCCTCGACCACGTCATCGGGCATGGCCCACGCGCCGCCGTGAACTATGAGAACAGGATTGGTTGGCATCGCCGCTTAGTTTAGCAAAGGCGGCTTCCGGCTCACGGCTTCCGGCTTCTGTTCTACGTTCTTACAAAGTGTTCTACGTAGAACGTTGTGTAAACGTGGACGCCGGAATTCGTGGTTTTGAGCTGTCCCGAAATGGCAAGTTGGTGAGGGCGGATGGGTTAGGGGAAATCTGGTGTGGATTCTTTCGTGTACGTCTAGAGGCTACGAAAGTGGACTTGACGGCGTTGCTCATTGCCCTGAGGACGGTGCAGTGCAGTGATGCTCAAGAAAGGGCGAGGCTTGCGGTTATGGTTTTGAGGAACAGCCTGTGGTTAACCGCGGAACGTCCCGTCTGTCCTCAGGTTTTCCCAGCCCTCTCCGGGAAAAACTTTGGTGATTATTTACTTGATACAGAGGTTTGGATACCCTTGGTCCATGTCCTCCCCTATACCGATAACAGTCCCACCCTCAATCCCCGAAGCCATCCCCGATTCGGTTCACTGGAAGCTCGTCCGGGCACAAGAACATCTCCAAGAACTCCAAACCCAAGTCCGGAGGTTCTACCAAAAGAATCCGGCAAAAGTGGTGAGACAGCCAGACGGTTCCCCGGATGAATTCATCGGCAAGGTGGTGTCGGGTGTCACCATCCCCGGCAAGATTCCGATGATAATCGGGGATTTCCTCACAAATGTCCGCTCCAGCTTGGATTACCTTGTATGGGAACTTGTGCTCGCTGCGAAGAATAACCCCACCGACAAGAATATGTTCCCCATTTGTACGACGCCAGAAGCGTTTAACCAGCAACTCGCTAGGCATAGGCTGGACGGGGTTCCCATTGACGCGATTACAGAAATTCAGGCTTTGCAGCCGCATCACGACGGGCAAGACGCTGGAGGCCATGTTCTCGCCATGCTCGACCAACTGTGCAACATTAACAAGCACAGGCGGGTAATTGCTACGATGATTCGGGGTAGTGTGGCACCCAGCGATTTTGTCACCCAAGAGATCAACGGGGAGGTTTATGGAAGCCTCAGTTTCGACTCCATACTGAAACAAGGCATAAAAATCGGCCCTTTCCCTATGGTAAATGGCTCCGCCGGACGTGGCCCGAAAGTGGACGTGCCACTTCAGATCGTTTCGTTTGTAGCGTTCAATGAGGGAACCGCACAAGACGTAGAAGTTGGATACACCCTTAGCATTTTGGGTGGGTTCGTTGTGCAAGAACTGGCGAGGTTTGAGAAATTCTTCCTGTGATAATTGGGAAGGTGGCCCAGCCTTCCTCTAAAGACGACCACCACTGAGGTGCCCCATCCTTGCGCTCTTTGCAAGGGTGGGACACGATGCTGCCGACATGGCCGCTTTTGACTTCCGCGTTCACTCGTACGGACTACTGGCAGCATTGCGCCTACCCTTTCGCAAAGGACGCGAAAATGGGGCACCTACATTTGTCTTGGTGTCAGCGTGGACAGCCGCGCCCGTCCCTACATAGGATCGGGCAGAGACACGAAAGCCCCGGTTATCGGCCGGGGCTTTATGGTCGTGAATAACTGGAACGCCGTCCGCGAAACATCTTCAGGATAACTCTGGCGGCGGCGAAGTCAAGCGGATTTCATTTTTGTCGAGTGACTACAGAGGGCGGGGGAGTCGAACCCCAATGGCTGATAGAGCCACTCGACGGTTTCGCGGACCGCGTCCAGTACCCACTGGCATCACCCTCTAAACGCTGTCTGCGGGATTCAGTGTGTTTCGTGCGGGGATCGTGCGGCATTGAAGTGGTGAATTAAATTTGTATGGAGTTCCGAAGCGGGAATTGATTAGAGCTCTGCCAGATCTCAAACTTCCACGCCGTATACTTTCGTACCTCCCACTTTCGCAGAGGACGCGAAAAATGGGGCACCCTTTTTGTCTTGGTTCCCTGCTAAAACCTGAGTGCGTTCTTTACGCTGCTTGGCTGGCGGCTGCTGGTGGGTCTTGCGTTCTTGTCCAGGTGTAGCGCATGCGGTGGATGACCGTGATTGTGCTTAGCACGGCGATGACCCAGAGGACGGGGGCCATGCGGTTGAAGAGGGCTCCGAGGATGACGAGAACGAGGCGTTCGGGGCGTTCCATGAAGCCGACGCGGCAGGAGCCGATCAGGCTTTCGGCGCGGGCGCGCGTGTAGCTGACCATGATGGCGCTGACCATGACGAAGGCGGTGAGGACGACGTAGAAGAAGCGGTCGCCGCGGGCGTAGAAGACGAGCAGGCCGAGGAATTGGGAAGCGTCACTGTAGCGGTCGACCACCGAATCGAAAAATGCTCCGAAGCGGGTGACGCGGTTGGTGGCGCGGGCGACTTGTCCATCGACCAGGTCGAAGAAGCCGGAGAAGATGATGACCAGTCCGGCGTAGATGAACATGCGCTTCTGCGTGGTCAGGGTGGCGTAGCCGAAAAGGAACGCGGCCCAGGTGTTGACGACCAATCCCATGAAGGTGAGCACGTTGGGATTGATGCGGGAGAGAGCGAGCCAGCGGACGATGGTATCGAGCAGAACTCCGCAGGCGCGGCCGAAGGCGCTGGTCCAACTGTGCCAGTGGGAGCGGGGCTTGTCGGCTGTGGTGGGAACTTTGGACGCCGCGGCGCTCGGCAGGGACGAAGAGGACATCAGGCTTTGGCCTCTTTCTTAGGGACCTCGTCTTTGGTTAATTCGGCGGCGATGTCGTGCATGGTGAGCAGGCTCAGGATTTCCATTTCGCGCTTGCCGTTGGGCGTGACGAAGATGGCTTCGTCTCCGACTTTCTTGTTGAGCAGGGCGCGGCCGATGGGCGAGGTGGTGGAAATTTTGCCGGCGGCTACGTCGGTCTCTTCGCTGGTCACGATGTGGTATTCGACTTCCTGATTCTTGGTGCTGTCGAAAACCTTAACTGTGGAACCGAGGCCGACTTTGTCGCGGGGAATGTCGTTCATGTTGGTCAGCGACAGGTCGGCGAGACGCTTGCCCAACTGGCGGACGCGCGCCTTGACGAACTCCTGGCGCTGCTTGGCCATGTGATATTCGGCGTTCTCGCTGAGGTCGCCGAGGGCCGCGGCCTTCTTGATTTCTTTGGGCAGCTCGTGGATGAGCTCGTGTTCGAGTGCCTCGATTTCTTCTCGAAGCTTTTTCTGGATTAGTTCTGTCATAACTGCATCACTGCTTAAGGGATTATAACTCCGGGAGGCGGCTTCCGGCTTCCGGCGCTGGGCTTCCGGGGCTTATTTACTCATACGCCAAGGCGTCGATGGGATCTTTTTGGGCGGCTTTGTAGGCGGGGTAGAGCGCGCCCAGCAGAGCGCCGGTCAGAGCGATTACGGTTGCGCGAACGACCCATTCGTTGCTCCAGAAAAGACGGAGCATCGGGCGTTCAAACAGGATGGCGCGACGCGTTAAGAGGCTGATGATGGTTCCCACGACGATGCCGACAATCGCTAGCAGCGCGGTCTCGCGGAGGACGACGTTAACGATGTAGAGCTTTGTCGCGCCCAGCGATTTCAGGATGCCGATCTCGCGCGTGCGTTCCATGACAGCGGTGTACATGGATTGAAAGATAACTAAGAAACCGATGATCATGGAGATTGCGACCACGATGCGGATGGAAGTTTCGAAGCCGGGGAGATTTTCCGGCGTCATCATCGAGAGATATTCCTGCATGGAGACGACCGAGTAGTTCTCCATGCCGGGGACTTCCTTGATTTCTTTCACAACCGCGGCCATGTTGGCCGGATCGTCGAGTTTGACGTAGAAGACCGAAGCGTGACCGGGAGCCCCGATAAGATCCTGGAGCGTGGTCAGCGGAACAAATTTTCGCGCGCCCTTGCCATGCTCCACAATTCCGCAGATGCGGAACTGATGGTTCAAAATCTCAATTGAGTCTCCGACCTTCGCCCGCTTGGTGGCGGCGAAAACATCGTCGACGACCACGTCATAAGGGTCTGCAAACGGACCTCCGGAAAGGAAACGAAGGGGCGGCGGAATGCTGTTGTAACTCTGCATGTCGATGCCGTAGATAACTTCAATAGACGGCTTCGTGGTCAGTTCCCATATGACCGGGGCCGCGACCATGACGTGCGGCAACTCCCGCACCTTGTCACCGACTTTCAGAGGCATGGGTGCACCTGATACACCAATCAGCCCGCTAGAACTCGGCGGCTGAACCATGACGTCGGCGCCTACGCCGACCTGGCTGGCCTTGGAGCCGTTCAGTTGTCCGTAGAAGAAAGAGACGATCAACAGAATTAAGATGACTTCGAGCGCAACCGCGCTGACGCTGATCAGCGAGCGGATCGGCCTTTGCACGAGATTGGCGACCACCATTTTGTTGATCATGAGGAGAGCTATTAGCACTCAGCAATTAGCATTCAGCCCCTCGTGCCTGATTGTGGAGGGCTTTTAACTGGCAAAACGCTCAGCGTCTACCTTGCTCATTAGAGCGCCAAGTATTTTCTTAATTTCAACAACTCCGCGGTTCAATTCCTGATACTCGCCATCTTCGAGCGATGTCAAATCGCGCGCAAACAAGAAGTGATACTCCAAGTCACTGGCCGAACCGGACGCAATATGAGGAAGCGATGAAACTCACCGTTCCCGCGCCGTCCGCAGCCTTCCGCGAGATTAGCTGCTACCGAAGCCGCACATCGACGAATCTGGCTGGTTAGTCCATAAGTCTCCTGCTTGGGAAACGCGCGGGTCACTCGGTACGATGCAAGCGTGAGCGAATGTGCTTTTCGCCAAACTAGAAGATCTCTGAAATCCTTCATCGGGAACTCCTTGGGAGAAATCGAGCAATCCCAACGGTACCCGTTATAACCATTCCACACAGTGACCTACATCACGTCTTTTCCACAGAGTACTGCAAGGCTGAATGCTGATTGCTAAATGCTGACTGCTTTCCCTCAGCGATTCTCGGTGTGTGCCGCCGGGGCCGCGGAACTTGATTGCGGACGGTCCAGGTGCACTACCTCCGCGCCGGGCGGCTGCTGCAACACGAATTGATCGTCGGTCAGAGGCTTGTTGATTTCCAGCTTCAACATATTCAGCGTGATGTCGTACTCCTCTTGCGGCCGGGAGATCTCGATGCGCGACGCAAAAGTGACGCCATCGTAGTCTTTATAGTTTGCGTAGTGCGCGTCGGTGGTCAGGTTGCCCTGCTCATCGTAAATATATTGGCGATGGGGCTGGAGATCGGTGCGGCCGAAAACTATCTTGCGCGTTAAGACTCCTTCGTTGTCGCCCTTCTTGCGGATCACAATGAGTTCGTAGTCTTCCTGCAACACGCGGTGACCCTTCGAGTCGTGCAGGATTTCGAAGCCGTTCTCCAGCACCGCGATTTCGGGCTCATGGATGGAATGGATCAGCAGCGCGTCGTAAATATTCTGAGGCCGGATATTTTCCATGGGCTGATCGGGATTGGCGCTTTGTACATCGTTGCGGCCGACGACAAAGCGGTTTTTCGGCGGAATGGAGACCTCGAAATTCTGGCCGTTGCTGACCATATCGAAGGCGGTCGTGCGGACAATCGGTAGCAGGCCGATCATGTGCAGCATCGCGGGCTTGCGGGCCAGCACGTATCCGCGAATTTCTTTGTAATCGGTGACGTGTCCTTTCCGGGCCCCCCCCACCGAGGTGTCGATGTCGACGGTAGCTTTCAGCGAGCGGATGGTCTCTGCCTGGTGGTTGATCGAATCGATCAACTCAGGCTGCGAAGCTGTTTTTAAAGGAACTTTCGAGTACTGCTCTTCCACGGGGCGTGTGCGAAAAACGCAACCTGTGGTCGAAAGCACTGCCAGAAATAAAGGGGCTGCCCAACGGCTACGTCTCATGCGGGATTAGATGATCTCCAAAGCTATTTGAGTATATCTCGGGGAAAAGGGTGCAAAAGCAGTAGTTAAGCATTAAGCACTCAGCAGGTAGCATTCAGCCAATCGGGGGCGGGCGGGATATGAATGCGGCTGACCGATGGGGCCGAATGCTAAATGCTGAATGCCGCTTTTCCCGATTCTTACTAAAGTCAGGTCGCAGAGCACGGGATCATCATCTAAACTTCAGGCTAAGAATGCGCAAAATTTTCTGGCTTGTATTCATTGCGGCCCTCGCCGGAGGAGCCTGCTTCGGCTGGGCACTGCTTACTCCGACCTCGCCTCCTGCCCAGACATTCGTGATGCTGCATCCTGGATATTCGACGCGGCGTATTGCCCGTGAATTAAGAGGAGCCGGTGTCATCCGCAGTGAACAGGCGTTTCTTTTGTGGCACTACTTTCATCGCAGGCCTTCGCTCAAAGCCGGCGAATACCTTTTCGACAAAGCGGCCAGCGCCAAAGACGTTCATCAGCGCCTGGCTCGCGGAGACGTCTACTTTCATACGGTAGTTGTGCCCGAAGGCTTCACTATGTTCGATATTGCGCGAGCAGTGGAAGCGGCGGGACTGGGGCCCGCGGCGGAGTTTCTCAGAGTGGCGCAAAGCGATACGGCGCTGGTTGGCGATCTGGCTCCTGGCGCGCATTCGCTGGAAGGTTATCTATTCCCGGACACTTATCAGTTCAGCCGCATGCAGAAGATGCCGGAGATCGCGGCCGCTATGGTATGCCAGTTTCGTATTGTGGCGCATGAGATCGGATTAACTCCTCCTCCTGGCGAAAGGGAGAAGGACGCAGGCGAGTCAGCCAATGCGGCTCACCTGTGCGCTGTGGTTGCCATTCAATTTCAGAATTGGAGTGCGCCTCAGAACCAATCGCAAACGGCTGTGGAACGAACGGTTACGATCGCCTCCATTGTCGAGAAGGAAACATCAGTGCCCGAGGAGCGGCCGATGGTGGCCAGCGTCTACTACAATCGCCTCGCAAAAAAAATTGCGCTCGATGCCGATCCGAGCATTATCTACGCGGAACTTCTCGCGGGAACCTACACGGGAGCTCTGCACCACGACGACATGCAATTCAAGTCTCCGTACAACACGTATCGGTCTGCCGGATTGCCGCCGGGCCCGATCGCCAATCCTGGCCGTAGCGCGCTCGATGCCGCCATGCATCCGGCGCAAAGCGATTACTACTATTTCGTAGCCGACGCACAGGGGCACCATCGTTTTGCCAAGACGATGAAAGAGCACGACAAGAATGTGGCGGCGTACCGGCGGGCGATGCGCGGGCAGTGAGAGCGGACGTCAGCCCTCAGACGTCAGACTTCAGACCCTTGGCATTGGAATCCGACGGCTGGTTCTGTTATCCACAGACAAAACACAGTTCATGTGACCTCTGCACTTGTCAGTTTTGGCCAGAAGGGGACGATGCTGGCAGACTGCATAAATGGAGGTCGCGGAGGATGAAAACGTCCTACCAGGATTTGAGAGTGTGGCAGCACACCATGGACATCGTCGTGAAGGTTTATGCCGCCACACAGAACTTTCCCAAACAAGAAATGTACGGATTGACAAGCCAAATGCGAAGGGCGGCAGTGTCGATTCCGAGCAACATCGCCGAAGGAAAAGGGAGATCGACCGATCGAGATCGCAATCTTTTCTTTTGTCACGCCAGAGGTTCTCTTCTCGAGCTCGAAACACAAATCCTGATTGCTGAACGATTGAAGTTCCTGGAAGCGTCACAAATCAAGGAATTAACCACGTTATCGGCATATCTCGGACGCATGTTGAACGCGCTGATTCAATCGATGCGCAGTCCTGAAAAGAATAACCGCGCAGCGTAAGTCGTCCGACGTCTGACGTCGCCTTAACGCCGGTGTTCCATCCAGCCTTGCAGAATCAGCACCGCCGCCATGCGGTCCACGGCTTTGCCGCGCTTCTCTATGGAAATGTCCGTTTCTCGGAGCAGGCGGTTGGCTTCGGCTGAAGTCAGGCGTTCATCCCACAGGTGAACCGGCAGGCCGCAGCGCTTGCGCAGATCCTCGGCGAAGACCTGCATTTTTTCGGATTGAATCCCTTCGGCGCCACTCATGCGCAATGGTAACCCGACCACGATTTCAATTACCCCATATTTCCTGATTACGCTTTGCAGCGCAGCTAGGTCGGTGCGTTTATTCTTCCGCTGCAGTGTTTCGATGCCTTGCGCGGTGATTCCCAGAGGATCGGAGACGGCCATGCCGATCCTGCGTGCGCCGACGTCGAGGCCGAGAATGCGGCCTGATACGGCTTCCGGCTTCCGGCTTCCGGCTTCCGGTTCTTCGTCCCTGGTTTCCCACGTGACCACATCGAAACGATTACTTCTCCGGCTCACGTGCGCGATTATAGCTGGCGAGCGCCGAGCGCGGGAGGCGTTCGGGACGCCGGCAAGATGCCGGCGCTGCGCTCCGGCGCGTCTGCCTTCGTTGACTTGCCTGGGCCTGCGCCTTAAGATTTGCCAGTCGTTTCGATTCGAGTCGATCGGCAGCGTCGAGGTGAAATGGCGGAGTCTTCTTCACTGGTCGGGCAAACCATCTCTCATTACAAGGTGATCGAGACTCTCGGCGGCGGAGGCATGGGAGTTGTTTATAAAGCTCAGGACTTGCGCCTCGACCGCTTTGTTGCTCTCAAGTTTCTGCCCGATGATCTCGCGAAAGATCCGCAGGCTCTCAGCCGTTTTCGCCGGGAAGCCAAAGCTGCCTCCGCGCTGAATCATCCGAACATCTGCACCATCCACGACATTGGCGAAGAAAGTGGCCGGGCATTTATCGCTATGGAATGTCTTGAGGGCCAGACTCTCAGACATTTGATCGGCGGCCGCCCGATGGAACTGGAGCAGTTGTTGGGCATTGCCATCGAAATCTCTGACGCGCTCGATGCGGCGCACGCGGAAGGCATCGTTCACCGCGATATTAAGCCGGCAAACATTTTCGTGACCAAGCGCGGCCACGCTAAAATTCTCGACTTCGGCTTGGCCAAGGTTACCGATCCGCGGCACAAAGCCGAAAGCGCCGCAGTTCTCGACACGATGGACGCGCCTGTCGAATTGCTCACCAGCCCCGGCACCGCGGTCGGCACCATTGCGTACATGTCACCGGAGCAAGTCCGCGGCAAAGAACTCGATGCGCGCTCGGATTTATTTTCCTTCGGCGCCGTGCTCTACGAAATGGCAACCGGATCGCTTGCTTTTCGCGGGGATACCTCGGGAGTGATCTCGGAAGCAATCCTCAATCGGACGCCGGCTCCCGCCGTCCGTCTCTGCCCCGACGTGCCGGCGGAGCTGGACCGCATCATCGGCAAGGCCCTGGAGAAAGATCGCGATCTGCGCTACCAGAACGCCGCGGAATTGCGAAGTGATCTCAAAAGGCTGCTCCGGGACACAGGGAGCGGCCACGCTTCCGGCGGTCAATCGGCGCAGATGTTTTCCTCGAGCTCACATCCGGCGGCTTCCGGGGCTTCAGTCTCATCGGCCGCTACTCCAGCCATCGGCGGCCACCCGGCTACTCAATCTTCCAGCAGTTCGGCCATCGCCCAA
This sequence comes from Candidatus Sulfotelmatobacter sp., assembly GCA_036513255.1. Taxonomy (GTDB): domain Bacteria; phylum Acidobacteriota; class Terriglobia; order Terriglobales; family Acidobacteriaceae; genus Sulfotelmatobacter. Next base: position 17,135 of record DATBZH010000084.1, read on the forward strand.
GCCGCATCCCGCAACAAAGGGAAGGCGTTGTCGATCGCCGCAGCGCTTCTGTTGCTGGTCGCCGCGGCCTCCTACGGAACCTACCATCTGTTGTTTTCCGGCGCGGCGCTGGGGCCGGCGAGAGTCACGAAAATCAGCGACTGGAACAAGTCGATGAATTTCGCCGTGATCTCCCCGGACGGGCGCACGATCGCTTTCACGTCTCCGGTGGAGAATTACGATCAGGTTTTCGTCATGCTGGCCTCGGGCGGCGAACCGCTCCAACTGACCAGGGAAGGCGGCAACAAAACTGTTCTGAATTTTTCGCCTGATAGCACACAAATTTATTTTGAACAGACGCTGGGCGATCCGGAGATTTGGGCCATCCCAACGCTGGGTGGCACTCCGCAACGTTTAACTGCCGGAAGGAGTGTTGTCCCATCTACCGATGGCAACTATCTGTTTGTTCTCACACCCGATGGACGCATTGTCCGAAGGACACGATCCGGAGCCGAAGAGGACATCCTCGACAAGGCGCCGCTGGCCCAGGCGGCAGGCGCGAGCAGTCTGGGACTTGGGCTCAACGTCAGTTTGATGAGTTATCCTGACGGAAAAAGTCTGCTTCTGAATTCGCCTGACAACTCTGGTGGAGTGCTTTTGCGGAGGCTGGACGTCAAAGCTCATACCCTTCAGGTTTTGGCGCAACTGCCGGATGCTTCCGTGTGGAACTCCTGGGCCGTGCCGGGGAAAAGCCTCTATGTGAGCCGCAAGGTGAATGGCGTCAGGAACCTTTGGGAATATTCTTTGGGCGACCATTTGTTCCGTCAGGTCACCTTTGGTCCTGGTCCTGATCGGTCGCCAATGCCTGATCCCAGCGGCCATGGCATCTATTTCATCAATGGCAGGAGCGCCGGGGTGTTGTCGCTCTACCGGCCTGCATCCAAACAGCTTTCCGACATCGTCGCTGAAGACACCAGCCAGCCGGTAATTTCCCCTGATGGCCAAAGCGTCGCGTATCTTACCGCCGCGGAGTCCGACAAAACGGACATGTGGAGTTCCGACCTGAGTGGACAGCATCGGCTGAAACTCGTCTCCGGCAGCGGCTATCTGGAAACTCTGGGTTGGTCGACGGATTCGAAGCGGCTTCTTTACGCCGACAGGAGTGGATCCGAATGGCAACTTTACGTCATTAATGCGGATGGCTCGCAGGTACAACAATTGCCGTGGCTGGGGAACTTTATTGGTTTTGCCATTTGGGAAGATGGCAATCAGTCGGTCATTCTCAGCGGCCTGGATAAGGATCTGCATACGGCGAAAAACTGGAGAATTTTCCTGAATGGCGCGCCCGCCGTCGCTCTATTTGAAAACTGCGGCATGGCGGTGGATGTTTCACCCGACAAGAAATTCACTATCAATACCGACCTGTGGTCGGAACATGCCGGTCTCTATCAATACTCGATAGCGGACAAGAAATGTACGACCCTCAAGCCTGGACAAGCGAGCTATCTGGCAATGTATGCTCGGGACGGCAAGGCTTTTCATTATTCGGTGGCCAGCAATGGGCAAACGACCATTTTTCGCCAGCCCTGGCGCAACGGAACACCGATAGGCCCTCCCACGCCGGCGCTAAAGCTGCCATTTGTGGTGCGCGAAGACTACAACGGCAATGCCTTCGTTGTCTCGCCTGACCTCTCGCTGATCGTTTACGCGCGACCCGGCGGCCATGACGACCTTTTTTTGGCATCGCTGAAGTGATGTCGATGTCTTGGGGCCAAGCCACTGAGCTTGCGTTCCTCCCATTTTGGGAGTAGCATAAAGACAGTACTAATAAGCGTTTCCCCACTAACCCGCTCCTTCCTGGGTGTCCGATATGAGTGCTAGCGACTTAAATTTCCACATCGGCGATAAAGTGGTCTATCCCAATCATGGAGTCGGCATTATTGAGCAGATCAGCAGCCGCGCCATGGGCGCGACGGTGGAGAAGTTTTATCTCCTTACTATTAAGGCCAGCAGCCTGAAGGTGATGATTCCGTTTAATAATGTGGGGAATGTTGGGCTGCGGCGCGTGGTTCGTAACGGGGAAATCCAGAAAGTCCTTGATTTACTATCAGTTGGCGAGAACGGCAGCAATGGTGACTGGAAGGACCGATTCAAAGAGAACTCCGAGCGCATGCGCACTGGATCGCTATTGGAAGTAGCCTTGGTTCTGAAGAACCTGATCGCCCTGCACGCCGCAAAGCCGCTTTCTTTCCGCGAGAAAAAGATGCTGGAGCGCGCCCGCTATCTTCTGGTGAGCGAGCTTTCCATGGCCCGCAACTGCGAAGAGACCAAGATCGAAGAGATCCTCTCCGACGCTTTGGCCAAATGTAATCTTCGTTTTCCCGAGGCCAGCGAGTTCCAAGCCTAGAAGTCCGCGTCAACTCCTAAAGCTTCCTCACGCAATTTCCATCCCACGAGTAAACTGATTCCGAAATCTCAGCTTGACGTGGCCCAGTCGGCAGACCCTTTGGCTACGTACATTTATACGGAATGAATCCCTCAATACGTGCCGCGTTGTCGTTTGCGATGGTATGGGCAGTTGCGGTGGTGCCGCATGTTCATGCGGAGAACGGCGCCGATGCCTGGTTGCGCTACGCGCCGTTGGACGCCAAGGCGGTTGCACCTTATCAATCGCTGCCGGCGGCTACGGTGGTTCTCGGCGACTCTGAAGTTTTCACTACGGCGCAGAAAGAACTGGTGCGTGGGGTGAAGGGGATGCTGGGACGAAACCTTCGCATCGAGTCGGGAGTTCCAACCGCGAAGGCCATCGTTCTTGGAACGGCTGAACAGGTCCGAGCCATTGCGCCGGATTTTCGCATCCGCGAAGGCTTGCACGGGGATGGCTTCTGGTTGACTTCCGGGCGCGTACATGGATTCAAGTGCATCGTCATCGTGGGAGGCAGCGACCGCGGCGTTCTTTATGGCGTGTTCGCTTTTCTCAGCAGAATTGCGCGGGAGGAAAGCGTTTTTGGGCTAAACGAATTCCAGCAGCCGTCTGCTCCGGTGCGCTGGGCCGATCAGTGGGATAACCTCGACGGCACGATTGAACGCGGGTACGGCGGGCGATCTATCTTCTTTGACAATGGAAGTGTCCGCGCCGATCTTACGCGAGCTTCTGATTATGCGCGGCTGCTGGCTTCGGTCGGCATCAACGGCTGCAACGTGAACAATGTCAATGCCAACCTGCACGTTCTCGATTCCGATTTCATTCCTCAACTCACCCGCATTGCCGCGGCATTTGGTCCCTGGGGCGTGCGGATGGGAGTTTCGGTGGACGTGAGTATGCCGAAGACGGTGGGCGGCCTGGATACATTCGACCCGCTCGATCCGCGCGTCGCCGATTGGTGGCAGAAGAAGTTCGACGAAGTGTATCGCGCGATTCCCGATTTCGGAGGCGTCGTGGTGAAGGCGGATTCCGAGGGACGGCTGGGGCCTTCGGTTTATGGGCGCACGCCCGTCGATGCGGCGAATGTGATTGCTCGCGCGCTCAAGCCGCATGGCGGTATCGTTTTTTACCGGGCGTTTGTCTACAACCACCATCTCGACTGGACCAATCTCAAGAACGATCGCGCGCGGGCCGCATACGATATTTTTCATCCGCTCGATGGCAAGTTCGACGACAACGTTATCATCCAGATCAAGTATGGGCCGATTGACTTTCAGGTGCGCGAGCCGGTATCGCCGCTGTTTGGCGGGCTGGAACATACGAACGCCGGGATCGAGTTGCAGGTCACGCAGGAATATACCGGGCAGCAGCGGCATACGTGTTTTCTGGTTCCGATGTGGAAGCAGATTCTGGATTTCGACATGCGCGTGGATGGACGCGCGACTCCCGTAAAAGAGATTGTTGCAGGCAGGAGCTTTGATCGTCCTACAGGCGGATATGTCGGGGTGGTGAATGTGGGCCTCGATCAGAATTGGCTGGGCAATCATCTGGCGCTGGCCAATCTATATGGATTCGGAAGGCTGGCGTGGAATCCCGATCTGAGTTCACAGCAGATTGTCGATGAATGGACGCGGCTAACGTTTGGGAACGATCCGGTTGTGGTTTCGACAATCTCAAAGATCCAACTTGCTTCCTGGGCGGCGTATGAGAGCTACACCGGCGTACTCGGGCTGCAAACGCTGACCAACATTCTGGGGCCGCATTACGGTCCGGGGCCGGAGTCGCAGGAGCGTAACGGCTGGGGCCAATGGATTCGCGCCGAGAAAGACGGAGTCGGAATGGATCGCACCATAGCCACTGGCACTGACCTCGTCGGGCAATATTCTCCCGACGTGCAGAAGGTTTATGAATCAGAGGCCAATACGCCGGACGAACTGTTCCTTTTCTTTCATCACGTTCCTTACTCGTACAAGCTGCACTCGGGAAAGACTGTGGTTCAGACCATCTATGATTCGCACTACGAAGGAGCGGAACGAGCCTCACAGTTTGCCGACGAATGGAAGTCCCTGCACGGCCGCGTCGATGACACCCGCTACAACGACGTGCTGGCGCAACTCACCTACCAGTCCGGCCACGCCATCGTTTGGCGCGATGCGATCAACGACTGGTTTCAACACATCTCGGGTGTCGCGGACGCCAAAGCGCGCGTTGGAAACCATCCGGATCGTACCGAGGCGGAGTCGATGGAACTTACCGGCTATGTGCCGGTGGATGTGACTCCGTGGGAGAGTGCGTCGGGCGGCAAGGCGGTTGTGTGTCCGGTGGTCGGGCAATCGTGTGAGGCGAAACTTCGCTTCCGCGGCGCACCGGGCCGGTATGACGTTGACGTCGAGTACTTCGACCAGAACAACGGCGTTTCAAAGTATCGAGTGTTTGTGGGGACCAGGTTGATCGATGAATGGCTGGCCGATGCGCATCTGCCGGCGACGCAGCCCAACGGAGATTCTTCTACGCGCCACCGCATTCCAGGAGTGGCTTTGCAGCCTGGCGATGAGTTGCGCATCGACGGTGTTCCCGACGAAGGCGAGCGCGCTCCACTGGACTATGTGGAGATTCGCAGGGATTAGACTCCGGCGCTGGTGGTTGTTTCCTTATCGATCGCCTTGTCAATCTGCGGCATGAGAATGTCTTTGACATAATGCCAATAGGGCACAAGGTCGAGTGCAGATTGCGCATACGATTTCGCGGCCTTCAGATCCGGTGTCGTTCGATGCAGATTGGACCAGGCCAAATTCATCAGCAGCTCTGGTTCTCCCCAGGATGGTTCGAGGGGATCGCTCGTGCGGCCCTTGCCGTTACGTATAAGTTCCAAACCTTTCTCATACGTTTCTATCGCCTTGCTCTGACTTCCTCCATGCTCGGGCGGTGCATACCACAAGTTCGGTCCCAACACCCAATAGAGACGCGGGTTTTCCGATGCTTCCGCCCGGGCTTCTTTCAGCACGCGCCCGGCCTCGGCGATCAACTGCGGCATTCGCGAAGTGTTTTTCTGATTGAGGAACATGAGATTACTCAAGCATGACCCCGCCCCAATTTTCGCATCCGTGAAACCTGGGTCCGCTGCTGATGACTGATTGAAGTCCACGACTGCCTGTTCCAGGTCTTCCTGCAATTCTTTGGGATCGGCGGACTCGTTGAAGCCGTTCAGCGCTCTCCGCCAGAGCGCGAACCCGCGCCAATATTCAACACGGGACGCCAAGTGTTTATTCTGTAAAAACGGCGTTAACTCGCCGTACAAACGCTTCAACGCGGCGCGGTCTCCTTCGTAGTCCGATCTTTGGATTTGACTGACGATCTGAATCACGGCATTGCGCAACTGCTTCTCGGACCTTGCGAAACTTCCGCTGGTGAGTGCCGCGAGCATCGCTGTGACTGCCAGGAATCGATACGTTAAATTTCTCAGATTCATATGGCTCTTACCTGACCTTCATAACGCCAAAAGACATTCCCTGGGGATCGTGCATTACCGCCAGCTCGCCCCCGTCAGGCAAACTGGTCGGCGGAATGATGAGCTTCGCCCCAAGAGCCTCGGCTTTTTGGATACAGCCTTTAACGTCGTCTACGGCCATGAACAATTGAGTGAAGTTGGCCGCCTGTTGCGGCGCGGGCCAAATCCCTCCTTGGATTCCGTTCGCCGAACCTGTGCTGATCTCCCGGTATCCCAGCGGATTGTCGGCGTTCACCGTCCAGCCGAACACTGCTGAATAGAACCTGGCAGTCTGGTCGGGAGCAGTGGATAGAATCTGAAATTGCATCACTGGATTGCCCATGCGGAAACAATTCCTTTCAATTGGATGATTTGCCGGTGAGCCGCCGCAACTCGATACCATCCTCGGCTGCCAGCTCGCGCACTCGAACGAGTGCCCGCTTGTGAAACTCTTTTTCTTCCACGCAGAGGGAACTCTTCCACTTTCCCGCCGGACCGATTTCCAGCAGCCGCAAACGAAGAAGCCGGCTCAACGCAACGTTAACCTGATCGACGGTTACACCTATTTTCCCGGCGATCCATCGCGAGTCGGGGCGAAAACCACGTGAACCTGCAAGCCGGACGATTTGCCAATGCGTATTATCGGTCGCAATGGCAATCGCTTCGACGGTCCACTGTCGAAGTTGTTCTTGCCGGCTAGCCACGGATTGATCGGGTACATGCTGCTCCGCAACGTAGATGGCGACTTCCTCAGGTGTCATCGCCAATTTCTTTCCCCAGCGGCGAAGCTGGCTGACGGGAATTCGCCGCTTGCCGCGAAAAATCTGGGAAAGCGTCGAATGATCGGTCGCAAGAAACTCCGCAAACGCCCGCAAGGAATAGCGCGGATTTCTTTTCAGTCGCGCGTCAAACTCCCGTCTCAGGCTTTCATGAAAGTGGGAACCGGGCATCACTCGCTGAATGCTACTCGCAGAGTTAAGGCGATGACAATCCCGTAACGATCCATATCGGGGCAAGGCCATGCCCCAGTCCGTGCGACAACTCGCGGACATCATGATGGACTAAGTCAGTTAAACTAAGTTCATATGGACCTATGAAAACAGTAAATATTCACGAAGCGAAAACTCAGCTCTCGAAACTGATTCAAGAGGCATCAAGGGGTGAGGCGTTCATCATTGCCAAAGCGGGCAAACCGGTCGTCAAGGTTACGGCTCTGAGCGCTCCGACCGGCGCGCAAATGCGGCGGCTCGGCTTTATGGCAGGGCAGATTTCCGTTCCAGACGATTTTGACCGAATGGGCAAAAAGGAGATCGAGCGAATCTTCGGCGGCGGCGCATGAAATTTCTGTTGGATACCCATCTTCTCTTATGGGCCGCCGGGGAACCTCGGAGGTTCTCCAAACAAGCTCGAACCCTGATCGAAAATCCCGACAACGAACTTCTCTTCAGCGCGGCCAGTTTATGGGAAGTGGCTATTAAGCGCGGGCTGGGCCGCAAAGATTTCAAAGTGGATGCGCGGTTGCTGCGCCGCGCCCTGCTGGACAACGGATACGGCGAATTGCCCATCCTGAGCGATCATGTGGTGGCCACTGAGGGTCTGCCACCACTTCATAAGGACCCTTTCGACCGAGTCTTGGTAGCGCAGGCGACGGTAGGGGGGATTACGCTGCTGACTACCGATTCCTTGGGTGTCGCAATATCCGGGGCCCGTTAGAATGGTGTAGGGAGCGATGTTATGACGCAGGCGAAAAATAAGACAAAGACTATGAGCATCCGAATGGATCGCGAGAATTTCGACTTCCTAAGCCGGTTGACCAGGGAGGGAAAAAGCGGTCTTTCCAAAGCGGTGCGGGACATGGTAACCCGGGGCCGAGTCTTATTGGCCGTGGAACGGTACAAAAAAAGCGAAGCATCGCTGGGCAGAGCGGCGGAACTGGCCAGCGTCCCGGTGGGTCAAATGATGACGCTGCTGGCCGAGTTCGGAGTGGAAAGCCGCATCGAAGAGGACGATTATCTTCAAGGAGTCGCGGCAATCCGTAAGGCGTGGTGAGGGTGCGGTCACCGGGGAAAGGCCTTTAGGCCCGGCCAACATCGCCTTGAAAAGGTCACTTGACAAGGCGACGCAGAGGGGCAAGAATTTAAGTTAGTAAGGCATTTTTATGAGCGATAGCCAACTACGAGCGATGATCGAGCGCGAGGCCGGAGCCCTAGGCTTGACGGCGGACGAAGCGATCTCACGCGTGAAAAAGGGCGAGGTTGGCGCGAATTATCTTTTGCAGGACTTGGCTTCTTTGATATCCCTCCTTGAGTAGATTCTATTGACCGGAGATCGGCCCGGCGATGTATTTCGGCAGTTCCGCGACCACAGCCCCCAGACCCCCACGTGAGTGCCATTCCCGCGCCCCCTGCACGCGAGCTAGCCTTCCTTGATATCCTGAGCCATGAGTCGCTCAGGTTTGATGCGCTTCACCGCTTCCCGCGATAGCTGACGGAGGAAAGAGGCAGAGTGCTATGAACAGCAAGGGCAATCCGTCGCTCTTTATCGCGCTAACGACAGTTGTGTTGGCATGCGCTTCAGCTGCGTGGGCGCAAAAAGAGAGTTCCGCAGGCCCTTGCACGAGGAGCGTATCTTCCGCCATCGCAGAGGCTGACGGGGTGTCCGCCTTGCTCCCAGATTTTGTGGTCCATTGGTGGAAGAAGAACGCAAAGAACTATCCAGGTGTCTGCCTGTCCTCAAAGCCCAATCCGGGAGCGAGAAACTACCTGCTGGTCTTCTCCGAATCGGAGCGCTATTACAGCGGTCTGATGCCAACGACTCACACATACACGAGCAGCAGTTCCACGACGCTAACCGCGAACGGATCAGCTTTCGATCAAGCTGGTAACACTTGGACCTATACGGCCACTGGGGACGCGCAGACGACTACTACCACAACGGTCCAAGAGAACGTGCCTTACACGGACCGGTTTCGTGGCCTCTTTGTGAAGACCTACGACTCGAGCGGGCGGATAATCAGGAGCGACGGGCATGTGTATAGGAGCAGAACCGGAGGCGATTCATCTAGCACCGCCGGCTATAACATTGGCTCTGCCCTGACCAACATAAACGCCAGGGGTAGAATGCTCAAGTCTGCTCTGTCGGCCGTTGCGGGCGATCAGGACGCTCCGTTACCGGTGGGCACGGCGGGAGCGAAGGTCCAATCGATGTCCGCCATCCAGTCCGCACCCGCCGGCGCGGACGCCGAATCGACAACGCCGCTAACGAAGATGGAGAATGGGGGCCACGGTGCGGCGCCGGGTGTTGCTGCGCGATCAGCGAGCGAGGCCACCGCTGAAATCTCGTCTGAGCCCGCGGGGGCAGAGGTCGAAATCGACGGCAGTTTCGTCGGAAGCACGCCATCGACGTTAAGTATTACCCCTGGAGAACATAATGTTTTGATCTGGAAGAGGGGGTACGAGCCGTGGGAGCGCACCCTCAGGGCCTCGACCGGGAATATCAAAATCGCGGCGGTCTTAGAGTCGAAACCTGCCAGATGATGCCTGGAGCGTGGCTCCGCATTTCCAAGTTGCTGGGCCGCCGCACATCCGGAAAGGACGCGCGGGCTCAATTTCCGGAACTTGGGGACAGCGCAGCACAAAAGAGGGTTAGCAAAAGCTGTCGCGCCTAAAGCTGCCGTCGCCTTACATTTTGATTATTACAATCTCTGCCGCGTTCACCAAACGCGGCGCGTGACACCTGCGATGGAAGCTTGGTTAACGGATCATGTCTGGGAAAAGGTGAACCGTTGCTTATGTCCAACAAATAGGCGCCAATCTTCTTGTCCCAACTGGCTGACGCTTTTTTTAAGGCGTTGACGGAGTTATCATCGAGACGGAAAAGCCCAGCCTTATCGCACAAGACCATTTCTAGGCCACCGCCAATTGCGGCGTTGTTGAGCTTTTGGGCAGAGAGAATCAAATGAGCGGCAAGGGGAGCCAGCGATTTAATCGGAGTTTTTCTGTAATACCTCTTTCGCCAAAAAATGGCGGGGGTTTCTCCGTCTCCGGCTTCCACTGAGCCGTGCTCTACCTGATCGCAGTGCGCATCGGTGTCCACCAAGCCGAGCTGCAAGTAAAACAGGCGCGCAAAGGGTCTTGCGGACGGTTCCGAGAAGACAATAAGACATTCGACCCGTTTCCGATCTATCCCCTCAAAGATCCTTGCCGTAATTTTCTCGATAGCAGCGATTGGGTATTCCCGCTCGCTGTCTTTGAGATCGGAAACGACGGCTTTCGCGACACGTTTTGCCAGTACCATGTCTTGAGCGCAACTGATCGCGATTCCACGTTCATAGTTGATTACGATCTTGGAGGCACTGTAATCCACGCACTCCAAAGCCCTGCTTCATAACCCGCATGTCGCTAGCGAGCAGCAGACCATCTGTACCGAACATCGCCACTTGCATTGTCATGGGCAATTCTTCCTCCTCCATCAAAGGCGGAGGAATTGTAGGACAATCCGCGGAAATTGCCGAGTTCTCTCGTCTCCTCATCGTTTAAGACACGACCCCTTGCCAACTCCACGTTGACATTTCTTTGCACACTGCGGTATCTTAAAGACTTTGGCAGCATTGTGGTTGCCCGCCGGATGGCCTGGCGTCCTCGCTAGGGAATCAAAGAGCGGTCTTCTTTCGCCATTTTTTCAATTCTGGGAGAGTTTCATGTCTACGTATTTCCCCAAAGCGGGGGAAATTGTGCGCAAATGGTACGTCGTGGATGCGGATGGGCAGATCCTCGGACGCCTCGCCTCGCAAGTGGCTCGCATCCTGATGGGCAAAGAGAACCCGCAATACACGCCGTTTCTCGATACCGGCGATCACGTGATTGTGATCAATGCGGAAAAGATCAAGACAACCGGCGTGAAGGCCGAGCAGAAGCAGTATCACCGCTACACCGGATATCCGGGCGGACTGCGCACCGAAGATTACGCCAAGCGTTTGGTGCGCAAACCGGAGGCGATCATTGAAGACGCGGTGCGACGCATGTTGCCGAAGAATAAACTTGCGGCTCACATGTTGTCGAAGCTGAATGTGTACAAGGGCGACAAGCATCCGCATGAAGCGCAGAAACCGCAGGAGTTCGCGTTGGAAGTGCGGGCGTAAAAGTCTGGGGCGGGAGTTGGTCAGCTTGAGATCCTTCGCTCCGCCTGAAGAGCGGCTGCGCTCAGGATGACAAGATTTAGGTTTTTTGAGATCAATAGGCGCGGCTTCTGGTTTTAGCTAGAAGCTAGCAGCTAGGAGCTAGAAGCTAAATGGCAGAACAGGTTCAGTACTACGGAACGGGACGGCGTAAGCGGGCGATTGCTCGCGTGTATTTGCGTCCGGGCAGCGGCGAATTCAAAGTCAACGGGCGCGCGTTCGAGGAATATTTTGTGACTCCCGCGCAGCGTTCGGCGGCGAAAGCTCCACTGGCTTCGACGGACACGGCGGCGACTTTTAACGTCATCGCAAATGTGCTCGGCGGCGGTGTGCGCGGCCAGGCGGATGCCGTAAAGTTGGGCATCACTCGCGCGTTGATGCTGTTCAATGCCGAACTGCGTAAGAAGCTCAAGGCCGAGGGAATGGTCACTCGCGACTCGCGCGGCAAAGAACGCAAGAAATATGGACAGAAGGGCGCGCGCAAGAGATTCCAGTTCAGCAAGCGGTAATCCAAGCGGGGTCCGAGGAGACCGAGATTCCTCGCTCCGGCTGAAAAGCGCCTTCGCTCGGAATGACAAGTACTTTTTGAGCTTGAAAAGGTTTGGTTGTTAGCTGAAGGCCGATGGCTGAAAGCTGACAGCTTGTTTTAGGTGTTCAATTCTTCCCGTGCTGCGGTACGGGACGGGAATGGCAATCCGGAGCGGAACCTACGCGAAGGATGCAGACTATACGAGGAGGTTAATTGGCTACTATCACCATGAAGGAGTTGCTCGAAGCGGGAGTTCACTTCGGGCATCAGACGAAGCGTTGGAATCCCAGGATGAAGGAGTTCATCTTCGGAGAGCGCAACGGGATTTACATCATCGATTT
>DATBZH010000085.1:0-7687 GCA_036513255.1 Candidatus Sulfotelmatobacter sp.
TCTGGCATTGCGCAGGTTTGCGCCATGGCTGGACTCGACGTCACCGTGCTAGAAGTCGAGCAAAAATATCTCGACAAGGGATTCGCCGGGATTGAGAAATCTTTGGCGAAGTTTGCCGAGCGTCCGGTGGAGAAGGGCGGCATCACGGCGCAGCAGAAAGATGCGGCGCGGGCGCGGTTGAAAGGCACGACGAGCAAGTCCGACCTGGCCGATTGCGACATTGTCATTGAGGCCATCATCGAGAATGTGGAAGAGAAGAAAAAGATGTATGCGTCGCTCGACGGCATCGTGAAAAAGGACGCGATCTTTGCTTCGAACACTTCTTCGATTTCGGTGACCGAATTATTGACTTCCGTGAAACGTCCGGAGCGGTTTATTGGGCTGCACTTCTTCAATCCCGTGCCGCTGATGAAGCTAGTCGAAGTCGTGCGTACGATTGCCACTTCCGACGAGGTGTATCAGGCCGCTTACGAGTTCGGGAAAAAGCTGGGCAAGGTCCCGGTGCGCACTTCCGACAAGACGGGATTCATCGTGAACCGGCTGCTGGTGCCGTATCTGCTTGATGCGATTCGCGCGTATGAAGAGGGTGTGGGTTCGATTGAAGACATCGACAACGCGATGAAGCTAGGCTGCGGCTATCCGATGGGGCCGTTTACGTTGCTGGATTTCGTCGGCCTCGACACGACTTATTACATTACGCATGTGATGTATGACGAGTTCAAGGAGCGGCGGTTCGCATCGCCGCCGCTGCTGAAGCGGCTGGTAATGGCAGGGTGGTACGGGCGGAAGTCGGGCCGCGGGTTTTATGATTATGCGGACCCGGAGAAGCCGCGGGCGCAGAAACTATGACGACGCGCTATCACTCAATGCCGAATAACGACTCGGAAACACCGTACTGAAGCAAGACCAGGCAAAAAGCGAAAAGTGTGCAGAGAAAACTGGTTATGTACCATTTGAAACCATTCCCTTTTCTTAAAATCAACATGTTGGCCAAAGCTGGCGAACCAAGAAAGAAAATCGCGAGATGCGCGATATAGAATCCCCGGCCCAAAATGTTTTGACTGCGAGTCGCGCCTATCCAAATGAGCAATATGATTTCGGTGACGAACAATGCCAACACAATGACCGAGAGAATGCGGAGAAAGAAACTGAGCCGTATAGACCGCTTAATTACTTTTTCGGCCAATAGGCAATACAACGCGCTGCAAACAAAAGCAACTGGCACCGATAAAAATATGCCGAATAGTTCCATGTGTTGAACGCTAGCATAGGACAAGATGCATTGCTCCAAAATCGAAACTGGTCTACGGCAATTTGTTATTTATGAACTTCGAAAACATCATTCTCGAAAAGAAAAACGCGATTGCTTATGTCACCGTCAACCGTCCGAAGGTGCTCAACGCGCTCAACATGGCGACCATGGAGGAACTGCGGGCCGCATTTCATGACATCAAGAACGACAAAGACATCCGCGTAGTGATTTTTACCGGCGCGGGCGAGAAGGCGTTTATTGCTGGAGCCGATATCAGCGAACTGGCGAAGCAGGATGCGGTTACGGGCAAGGAATACACGCATCGCGGGCAGAGCGTTCTGAATTTGATCGAAAATCTCGGCAAGCCGGTGATTTGCTGCATCAATGGATTCGCGCTCGGCGGCGGATGCGAAATGGCTTTAGCCTGCACCATGCGCCTGGCCAGCGACAACGCGAAGCTCGGCCAGCCAGAAGTGAAGCTGGGGATTATTCCGGGCTATGGCGGATCGCAGCGGCTGCCGCGACTCGTCGGCAAAGGGCTGGCTATGCAGATGGTGCTGGCGGGCGAGATGATCACGGCGCATGAGGCGCATCGCATTGGGCTGGTAAATGAAGTAACGGCGCCGGCAGATTTGATTCCACGGGCGGAGGCGATTGCGGCAAAGATTATTGCCAACGCTCCTCTGGCCGTGCAATATGCGATGGAAGCCGTCAACAAGGGCATGGAGATGACGCTGGCCGAAGGGCTTTATCTGGAGGCGGTGTTGTTTGCCGTGGCATGCGCTACGGAAGATAAAAAAGAGGGCACGGCGGCATTCCTGGAAAAGCGTGCGCCGCAATTTAAGGGCAAGTGACTTCTTTCGCCACGGATTAACACGGATTTTCACGGATAAAACTTCTAACCACAGAGGACACAGAGATCGCAGAGACGAAACCCAAGTTGAAAATTGAGTCCGTGCCTGAGGCGGCGGTTGCTTCGCTCGAAGGCCAACTCGATGCTTCTGGCAAGCGCTTTGCGATTGTCGTGGCGCGATTCAATGCGTTCATTACCGAGCGACTCTTGCTTAGCGCTTGTGATGGATTGCTGCGCACCGGCGCTGCCAAGAAGGATATTGCCGTGGTGCGCGTGCCTGGAGCTTTCGAAATTCCTTCAGCTGCGCGGACGTTGGCGGAAACCAAAAAATATCACGCGATCATCTGCATCGGATGCCTGCTGCGTGGCGATACGGCGCACTACGATGTGATCGTGAATGAAGTCGCGCGCGGGATTGGACAATCGGCGCAAGAAACGGGCGTTCCGCATGCCTTCGGAGTGTTGACCTGCGATACGCTGGAGCAGGCCATCGATCGTGCGGGATTGAAGATGGGGAACAAGGGATTTGAAGCTGCGCTGGCTGCGGTGGAGATGGCTTCGTTAGCCGCAGCCGTCAGCTCTCAGCCGTCAGCTCGCAGCGAAAAGCAAGTTCCCGTTCGACTTCCCGGCTCCGCTGGGTCGCTCAGGGCAGGCTCTCACTCGCGCTCTGCGCGTGTTCGGAATGACAAGATTCGGAGTCGAAAGAAGCGTAGATAGCTCCCGCCTAAAGTAAACTGACCAATAGTCCTTTCCCTAAACCTTATGGGCACACGCCGAAAATCTCGAGAGATGGCGCTGCAAATGCTTTTCCAGGCCGACATGGGAAAGCAGGACGCCGATCAGGTTCGGCGCACGTTCTGGGCCGAGCACAATACTGCCAGTGATGAAGTGCGCGGCTTCGCCGACGACTTGTTTCGCGTGGCCACCGATCGCGTCGCCGAGATTGATGGGCTGATCGAGAAGCACGCGGAGCATTGGCGCATGGAGCGTATGGCGGCGGTAGATCGCAATCTGCTGCGCGCTGCCGTGGCCGAGTTACTCGGATATAAAGAGACGCCGCGCGCGGTCGTGATCAACGAGGCGCTGGAGATTGCGCGGAAATTTTCTTCGCCGGAGTCGGTGCAGTTCGTGAATGGCGTGCTGGACAGCGTCGGGAAAGAGTTGGAAGGAAGCAGCGAGTCGCGAGTCCCCAATCCCGGGCCGTGAGAGAGATTCTCTTCGCTGTCCCATGCTCCCTATAAAACCGCTACGCGGTCCGCGTTAAACAATCTCCTTAAAACTTCCTATGGTTTTACCGCGAGCACATTCAGCGTGCATGGCACTTGATTCAACGAGTACGTGCAGAACGGATTCAGGTAGTCGGGCAGGTTGGGGAAAGAGACTTCCAGTTGATCCGCGCCGCCGAGCGAGGTGCTGATTACGTGGATCTCACCGTCGTTCGCGGGGGCGAAAATCGTGCTGGCGTCGACAGTCATTGCGGCCGTTGTCGGAACGGCGCCATTTTCGAGTGGAATTCCGGTTACACCGGTGGTTCCGAAGTTATAGACCGTGATACGCGAACTATTGTTGGTGACGACGTAGAGAAACGCTCCGTCGGCGGACATGAAGAAACCAACAGGCTGAATTGTTCCCTGGCCCAGTTCGATTCGTTGTACGAGACTGGCTCCGCCGGTGATGAATGTCAGGTTCTGAGGACACAGAGTTCCACCCGGTGCAGCGGTTGCGCTGGCGGTAAGAATGTCGACTCCGGTCGAGTCAAGAATGAAGATATGAATTCCATCAGGTATCAGATTGCCGGCGGAATCGGTGCCGTCAATGTGAACGCCAGGCACAACGCTGATGAACAGCGGATTGGAAGGAAGATTCACGACCGCGGGCACGCTTCCGGTCTGCGAAGTACTGGTCGCGACAGCGTTGTTGCAGACGCTGTACGCAGTCAGGTTTGGAGTGCTGCCATTCAGCGAAGATTCCGTCAGGAACACGAAGGCGCCGTTCGGTGAAAAAACGAGTTTGTTCGCGCGCCCGGTTAATGCGAATGGCCCCTGCAGAGCTTGCAGCGGTGAGTAGACGTAAAGGGAAACGCCATTGTCTCCCACGATAAAAGTTTTCTGTCCGTCGGGAGCGAAAGCCGCAGCGGTGGCCTGGTTGATGTTGAGCGCGGTCGTGGAGACGTTGCTCGAGTTGTTGGCATTGACAATGTAAACCTGATTCGGCGTGTGCACCGTGTCCGAAAAGGCGGAGACATTTCCGTTGTTGGAAATTGCCAGTATCTGCCCGGTCATAAAACCAAGCTGCGTGAAGGCATTGTTGCTGGTTCCGAGGTTCGCGGGATTCAGCAGGAATGCGCCAAATTCGCTGCCTACGTACGCTTTGTCGCCGGCTAGATCGTACAGCAGCGAGTTGGGCGGAGCGGGCATGATATTCACGTTGCCGGGCACCGCCTTGTTGCTCGTGAAATTGTAGAGTCCTACGGTGCAGATTGTGGGAGAAACCGCCTCGCATCCGGTGCTGGTTACCAACGCCGAAGCGACAGCCGGTGTTCCATTTACCAGTCCAGAGATGGCTCCAGTCTGTGGAGCGGGCGCAGGCAGCGGCGCGGACGAATAAACGGGATAAGGAATCAACTGAGCGCAGCTGAAGGTCGGATTACTCGGAAAATTAGAGGCAAAGAATTGCGTGCAGGTATTGATCTTTGTCTGATCAAGTTGGCCGTTGGTAGTAAGCGACGTGGGAATCAGAGGAAAGCCGATATTGCAGGTCGGAGGTGAGCAGGATGTAGTTACGGTTCCCGCGCCGACGGAGGGCGTCGAGACGCCACAAGTGATCGTGCAGTTTGCCGCGGTTGAAATAACCTCAGGTGAAGATGCGGTCCAGGTCAGAGGTATCTTACTCAGGACTGGCCCGCCGTTCGTGTTCGGCAGGGAAGTGATGCCGGCAATATCGGTGAGGATGGCGGTCGCGTTCTGTGAAGTTCCTTTCGATGCGACGAAGGTGGTGAGTCCCGGCAGATTGGTTCCGGCCGGTCCAACTTGCAAGGTGATGTTCTGAATGTTGCAAGTCTCGAAGAAGTCGAGCGGCGGCGACGTTGTCCCTTGGGAATTCTGATATGACGTCTGCAGAAAGGATGTGCTGTTCACTCCGCTGGAGGTCGCATAGATCTGCGTCAGGCCAGGATTTGCCGCGGTGAGCCTTGCCTGATTCAGCGTGACGTTATAAGTGAAGCTGCCGTAGACGACATTCTGCACGATTGGGGCAATCGTTACGACGCTGGCATTGTTGGCGGACCAGGTGAAGGTGCCGACCTCGCTGGTAATGTCGATTCCCTCGCTGAAGGCGTGCGCTTCGACCGTCATGATGCCGCCCTGCGAAAGGCAGGGTTCCTGCGGAGGGAAACCGCTCAACTCAAAACCGGTGACAGTGATGTTGTCGATGGGGGGGTGCACAAACACGAGCGCCGGCGCACTGGTTTGTCCGCTCGCGGATGCTGTGACTTGAACTGGGCCGGTCTTCCCCGCGGAGCAGACCGAATAGGTCAGATTCCAGGAACCGCCGCAGGCGAAGCCGTTGGGAGCAAAGCTAAGGATGGAAGTGTCGCTGGAAGTAAAGGTAAATGCAGTATTGACGTTGCCGCCGGAAGCGTTCTGTGCGCTGGCGGTGAAGCTCATGATGCTTCCGCCTTGCAAAGATGTTCCATTGCCGGGATTGATCGTGACCTTGGCGGGAAAGTTCGAGATGCCGGGAGGACGATGGCCGCCGCAACCGCTGAGGTTCCAAAGCAAAAACGCTGCCAGCGCGAATCCGCCCACTCTCCGACACAACTTGCCCATGCACCCTCTTTCGCTCACGGCTTTTCGCCGACTTGGCGTTATGGCTCTCCATCTGACAGACGCGCACACTATAGAAGAAGGATGAGCCGCTGAATGAATTGGAAAACTTGTAGTGTAGAGGGTGGAGAAAGAATCGGCAAGTTGAGCGTCGATCTTCTCAGTTGATCTCCTCAATTGCCTACCGTTTTCCAGCCCGATATTGGGATGCAGGAAGATGGTGTTGACGATGTTCGATTCTGCTTGCTATATTTGTAAGGTTCCGCGAGTTCATCTAGGCTTGCTGTATGTTGCACTCTTCTGCGAGTGTCTTTAGAAGAAATGCAATCGGGCTGTTGAGAAATTCGTTTCCGGATGCGAAAGTGATTCGGAGACTTCCTCGCTGAAACGCTCCTGCGGTGCCTTTCGCCCGATGCGGAAGGATATGCAGGGCAGGGCTGGCGAAACGGAGCGCCCCCGGAATAGGGCCGGGCGCCACCGTCGGCAGCGAATGTCTGAACAGGAATCCAGAATCTCTGCAGCGCTGGCTTGCAATAGCAGCTGCGCGCGGCGAGAAGTAATGATCGGCTTCGAGCTGGTCATGCCTGTGGGTGCTCGTTGAGGCCTGCGGGAAAGCGCCGGCAAGAGTGAGCCGCCTATCGTTTTGTCGATGCGGCTAAGGAGCAGCAAGAGTGCCTACGTTTAATCAATTGGTGGCCCAGGGCCGGAAGCGGCCGCGTTATAAGACGGCGAGTCCTGCGTTGCAGGGCTGTCCGCAGAAGCGTGGAGTTTGCACCCGCGTGTATACCCAGACGCCAAAGAAGCCGAACTCGGCGCTGCGGAAAGTAGCGCGCGTGCGTTTGACTAACGGCATTGAAGTAACGACCTATATTCCCGGCGTCGGCCACAACCTGCAGGAGCACTCGATTGTGCTGATCCGCGGGGGCCGCGTGAAAGATCTGCCGGGCGTGCGCTACCACGTGATTCGCGGCACGCTGGATGCGGTTGGAGTTGCCGGCCGCCAGCAGGGCCGATCGAAGTATGGCGCTAAGCGCGCCAAAAAAGGCTGAGGATTGATTCATGCCACGTAAAGGACATATCGCAAAGCGGACCGTTCCAGCCGATGCCGTGTATGGGTCGGATCTGGTAACGAAGTTCATCAACTCAATGATGTGGCAGGGCAAGCGCTCGACCGCCGAAGGAATTTTTTATGAGGCGCTGAAGCGTGTTGAGTCCAAGGGTGGCGATGAGGCCATCAAGCTGTTCAAGAAGGCCGTCGAGAACGCCAAGCCGCTGCTCGAAGTGAAATCCCGCCGCGTCGGCGGCGCGAACTACCAGGTTCCGGTCGAAGTAAATGCCGACCGGCGCACCTCGCTCGCCATCCGCTGGATCATTACTTATGCCCGCGGACGCGGCGAAAAGGGAATGGTCGACAAGTTGTCGAACGAGTTACTGGATGCGGCCACGGGTAAAGGCGCCGCCATCAAGAAAAAAGAAGATGTGCATCGCATGGCGGAAGCGAACAAGGCATTTGCGCATTACCGCTGGTAAATAATTTTCGGAGCCCAGAAAGAGTTAGAGAGTCGTGTCTAGAACAGTTCCATTAGAGCGTTGCAGAAACATCGGCATCATGGCCCACATCGATGCCGGTAAGACCACTACGACGGAGCGCATCCTGTTTTATACGGGAAAGACGCACCGCATCGGAGAGGTGCACGAAGGCACTGCGACCATGGATTGGATGGAGCAGGAGCAGGAGCGCGGCATCACGATCACGTC